>NZ_PZJK01000031.1:0-4470 GCF_003206675.1 Salinicola sp. RZ23 | reverse complement strand
CAGGGGCTCTACCTCACCAGTTGGGGCCAGCTCGGCGCCAGCGGCGACCAGCTCGACCTTACCCCGGCACGGCAGCAGCTCGACAGCGCCTACCAGCTCAGCGACAGCCTCAGCCAGAGTGCGGCGGACCACAACGCCGACGCCCTCGACGCGCGCGAGCACCTCAAGCAGGCGGGCGAAGACGCCGACGATACCTACGGCAACAGCGAACAGCTTGCGGATGCCAAGCAGGATAACGCCCGTGGTGCCACCGACAGCGGTGGCCGCGGCGAAGCGGCACGCATGAAAGCGCCGTGGCTGCATATGGCCTCACCCGCCGGCATCACGATGAGCACGCCGGAATCGACTCACCTGGCCCAGGGGCGTTCGCTGAGTGTTTCCAGCGGTGAGGACGTCAACGTCGCCACCGGCAAGAGCCTGGTCGCCTCGATCTCCGAGAAGCTCTCGCTGTTCGTGCAGAAGGCCGGGATCAAGCTGTTCGCGGCGCGGGGCAAGGTGGATCTCCAGGCGCAGTCGGACAACCTGGAAGCCACCGCACGGCGGGATCTCGGGGTGACCTCCACGGAAGACAAGATCGACTTCGCTGCCGCCAAGGAGATTCTGCTGGTCAGCGGCGGCGCCTATGTGCGCATCAAGGGCGGCGATATCGAGCTGCACGCTCCCGGCAAGGTGACCGTCAAGGGCGCGACGAAGAACTTCGGTGGTCCGGCGAGCCTGAATTTTCAGAGTGCACGCTTACCTCACGGTTATTCATATTACGATGAACAAAATTTATTTGTTAAACCTTCGGGCCGCCCCCTGCCTAGTGTGCAAACTAGAACAGAGTTGCATGGTGCATCCAAAATAGAGTTTTCAAAGACCGACCATGATGGCAGAGGCGCGCGGTGGTTCGCAAAGACTGAAGACAAAGGAAAAGTGTCCTTAGTTGCTGATAAGTTAACCGTGCCTCCAGGCGCAGATAAGTTTAAGGAGTGAGTATGGAACATGAGTTTAAAACCAACTCCCGCGCCTGCTCAGTTCAAATGCAGGAGGTTTCTTGCAGTGAGCTCTGGTCTTTAGGGCAGCAAGAGGCTATACGTAAGTTGAGTGTTCTGAGAAAAGGGTTCTTCGATAGCGAAGCACATTACGAACTGATTTCAAAATTCAGCGAGCGGGCGAAAGTTATTGCTGGCGTGTATGCTCGCTTTTATCTAGAGCAAGAGGACGGCTGCGCGCCGGATAAGGAAGGGCGATTTTACTGGATGGGGTTGGCCGCATTTGCAAGCAAGCAAGTTATGTGCGCGCTTCAATTTTCAGAGTCATTGTGGTTATGGGTAACTAATCCTTCTGGCGTTGGTGGCAAGATATCCAAGAACTACTTAGGAGAGGGAAACTTCTGGTTATTTCAAGATATATTTGTTTGGCATTGGTTTTATGCCAATCATTCTGACTGTTATGAGTGTTGCTTTGATTCTAGGGACAGTAGGTTGTATAGTTCTTCATCTGAGTTTGACGTGTTAGGTAATGTGGCTGCATTACCTTGGGCTGATGATGCGTTAGAGAAAGTGAACTACTTTAGGATAAATGAGTATGTTTCTAATGGCTTTTCTTTGATTAGGGAAATGGAGCTTGATGCTGATCCTTTAAGCCTGAGTCAGGCTCGCTTTGACTCTCTGCTCCAGATTGCTTTTCATGAGCAGTTGAAAATTCTGCAGCCATTAATATACGATAATTTCGTTTTTGCAAGAGTCTTGGATGCTCAGGAGATAGGTGAAAGTGTCGACTTTTTTAATATTATTCCTAGGCGTGTTGCTTCTTTTTCCATTCAGTGTGATATCGGAGATGATAATAAAGACAAAGAGGTTGCCATGCAGGAAGGCGATTTATATAATGAGGTCGATCGGATGATTTTTATTAGGGCGGTGGCAGTAAGGTATCATCAGTTGATGGAGAATGATCAAGGTTATATGCGCTCGCAAATATCTGCCATTGCTTCTTGGTGATTAAATGTGTGTGTACATCAGAGGTTACGGCTTGCTATGCTTCTTTTTATTTCTGGCGATGTTTTTTGGAGGTAAAGTGTTTGCTTCTGATAATGCCGTTGATGTGTTCCTAGGGGGAAGTGTTGAAGATACTCTTTCTTCTAGCAAGATTGGTTTTTCTAAGGAATGTTTGGATGGGGTTTGCTTTTATGGGTTTTCTAAATCAGCGAGCTCCGCTGATTTGCCTTCTGTCTCATTGTCAGGGGGGGTAGTGATTTTTGGTGTCAGCAGTATAGAACTGCTGGCAGATGAAGCTGGCGATAAAAAGGTGAGGGAGCTTGATCTTATGATGGCTCCCTATCCTGACGGTTCCAGTGATGGCGACAATAGAACCTTTTTTTATTCAGTTGTTGCTCGGCTTTCAAAAGCCGGATGGGAAAGGCATATTGCCTTGTCTCAGCCAAGGGTGTTTGGAAAAGAGGCGGTTTTGGCATACGAGGAGGATAAGGAAGTCAGGGATATTTTGAGAAAGAGTCCTATGTTAGATGCCGCATATGAAATGACAAACGAAGAGTGGGAGAGCCTGCCCCCATCCTCCGCCTGGATGATGCATAATCGTAGTAAAGGAGAATATCTCCGTATCACTGTGCAGAAGATGAAATCTGAACAGTTGTCTGGTAAGTCGTCTTATGTTTACTCTTTTTCGTTCTATACTGAGAGGGCATGGTACCAGCAATATTTTAAAGGGGAGGAAAAGGGTCGCTGGTTAGAGCTTTTGCCTACGATGATAAAATCCATGCATGATATACGGCTACAGAAAGAAAGGGCTCTCTGCAAGCTAGGCCTGAATATAGATGAGACCTATCAAGACCCCAAGGTTAAGTCGCTGCAAAGATAGGTTGAGAGTTTTTTGGTGTCTTTTAATTAGTTGTGCGAGCTGTGTTTATATTCGGCTGGGATGGCTCCGAAAAGCAGTTTTCTTCCTGTGAGTAGTTGGCAGTCGACGGTGTTGCTTTAAGGGCGGCTCGCTCTAATGTTGGAGGGGCTTGAAAGGCGCGCGCAGCGAGACCATGGACCGGGCCACGCTGCGCATTTCCCTGGGGTTGGTGCGTGCACAGCTCGCTCGGCATGCTGCGCAGATCGGCGTCAATCGCCGCTGGTTCAGCAAGGGCTCGGCACGTGAACTTGCCAAGGCCAAGCGCTTCCTGTCACACGATATGCGAGCGGCGCTGGAAGGCAATGGCAGCCAGTTCATGCAATTCCGGCTGGGTGTGGCAGTGGCGATCATCGAAAGCTATGCGCTCTGTCAAACGCTCTCCAAGCAGGACAAGGATTCGCGGGATTACGCCAAGATCGCGGGCGCGCTCGTCGTCGTGGCCGGGTCGATCGCCGACACGGCAGCCTCCAGTATCAATATGGTCATGGTGATGGGGAAATACCGTGCGACAGATGTGGGCAAGGCGGCCCGTTTCCAGTTGGGCGGCTTTTCGTTCTGGGGAGGGATGCTGGCGTCGGTGGGGGCATTGTTTTCAGCGATAGATGATCTGCAAGAGTTCGCTGTTCAAGTGAAGAAAGATAATACCATCCTTGTTTTTGCGTATGGCGCAAGATTTTTAGCTAATGTGGGTATCGCTATTCTGGGCACGGCAGTGACGCTGTCGTCTTCGACGGCCTTTTTATCCCGTGTTGCACAGCAGGGCAAAACCGCGCTGGCGCGCCAGCTAGCCGGTTTGCTGGCGCCACTGGCCCGCACCCTGGCGTCGGCGGCCATACGAGGCGTGCTGATGGCCGGTTTTGCCGTGGTCTCCTGGGCTGGCATCATTCTGACGATCGGGTTCTGGTTTTTCGGCGACGATGCGCTGGAGGCGTGGTGCAAACGCTGTGTCTTTACCACTGAAGATGTGCCAGATTATTACGCGGACTATGCGGAAGAAGTCGGCGCCTTTCACCAGGCTTTACAGGACGTGACCTGATGTATTTTATCGAATGGCTGATGCGCCGCACCCTGACCGCGAGCAAGAAGGATATCACCGGGTTCGAGGGTGATATGAAGCAGTTCGAGAAGGCAACCGAAAAGTACGGCAAGCAGTACCGGGGCATGCAGGAGCGGCAGGTCAGCGACGCGCCATCCGATGCACGCTCCATCTACCGGATGAACGATACCTATATGGATGTTAGAACCTTCTTCAATGAGTGGAGGGGGGGGGTGTTGGGTCTAAGTCCTCTATTGTTAGGCTTGTTTTTTTTTCCATATTTCTTGTTGGGGCTGAGCAGTATTTTTTGGACTGGAGTGATGCCTAATACGGGTAGATCCGCTGAGACTATAGACTATTTGGCAACAGTAGGTACGTGGGGTCTATGGTTGATTATGGTGGCTGCATTTGTTTATCTCTTCTGGATATTTCGCATGGAGTGTCTGGTCCAGCGTCATATCGTAGTCCGTTTCAATCGCAAGACGCGCAAAATTTATATCAACCGGCCCAATTTCGCCGGCGGTAACAAAGTCTAT
>NZ_PZJK01000030.1:844-5574 GCF_003206675.1 Salinicola sp. RZ23 | reverse complement strand
TCTGCTGCTGCCGATTCTCTTCGGAGACGAGGCCGCCCAGGAGCACCGACTGGCCGGAGTGAATCTGTACCGTGGTGTTGATGCTGCGCTGGTTGGTGATGATGTCGGACGCCAGCACGGAGTCGGTGAGGCTGTCGGCGGCGGTGCCCACGTCCATGACGATCAGGCCCGAGGGGGTGACTACCGGCAGCACATTGAGGGTGATGCCGATGTCGCGGCGCTCGATGGTCTGGAAGGGGTTTTCGATGTTGGCCGCTTCGCCGGTGACCCGCCCGGTGATGAAGGGGACATTCTGGCCGACCGAGATGGTGCCGCGCTGGCCGGAGAGCGCCAGTATCTGGGGCGTCGAGAGAACACGGGCGTTGGAGTCGCGGCGGATCGCGTTGACGGCCAGGGCCAGCACGTCGCCGTCGAAGATGCCGAACGAGCCACCGGGCACCGAGAGCGCGCGGCCGAGCCCGGAGGTGTTGAAGCCCCCGGCGGGGTTGCTGCCAGCGCGGGCGCGGCCAAACGAGACGCCGAGGTCGAGGGTGTCGCCGTCGTTGGTTTCGAAGATCAGGGCGCGGATGAGCACCTGGGCGCGGGTGACGTCGATCTGGGGCAGCAGCCGTTCGAGCGCCTGGATGCGGTCGGGGGGACCGCTGACCAGGAGCGCGTTAGCGGCGTGCAGCACCTGGGCGCGGGATGACTGAAGGCTACCGGGCGTGCTCTGGGCCAGGAAGGCGTCGACCAGGGGCGCGAGATCGCCGGCGCGTAGGTGGTTGATCGGCAGCACGCGGGAGACGCTGGGCTCCCGCGGGGCCGGGGTGGCGATACGGCTCATGAACGTCTGGTCGGCCTTGGCCGGGACCAGGGTCGGCGGATTGCCGGGGGCGAGCTGATAGCCGTGGGACTGCATGACGCCCTGGAAGAACTCGGGGAGCTGATCGGGCGGCACGTCCGGGGCGTAGACGGTCAGGGTGCCGTTGACGCGCGGGTCGATGGCGATGGGCGTGGCGGTTTCCTGGCTGTACCAGTGCACGAAGTCGCGCACGTCCGCGTCCTGCATGTCGATGGGCATGGCGTGGGCGGTGGACGTGAGCAGCAGGGCGCCAGCGGTGAGGGCCGCGCGGGCGAGATTAGCAACCGATGTCGACATGGTGGGCTCCAGAGCCGAGGCGGAGATGACAGGCACCCATCGGGATGACGTCGAGGCCGAGGCGTTCGAGGTCGTCGCTGGTGGTGGGCCGGTGGTCGCCGTCCAGGAGGCGGTAGGTGGTGTGGTCGCCCAGTTGGGCGTAGCCGGTGATGCGCGCGCGGTCGAAGCGGGAGAGATCGAGTGCGGGCGCAGGATCGGGCGTGGCCTCGAGGTCGGCGTTGCGGGCGTCGACCTGATCGACGACGAGCACGGACGTGGTGAGGACGATGCCCAGGAGAAAAGCCAGGGTGACCAGAAGCGGGCGGTTGAAGCGCTTCCAGTAGATACGGGTCATGCGCATGTAGAACCTCGCATCGCGGGGGACGCGGAACACGCCATGGGTGAGCCACGGCGGCAGCATCGAGTAGGTCTGGTGCGGGTAGGCGTCGGAGAAGGCTTGCTTGGTGTCGTAGGCCGGGTAGAGCGCGCGGCCGGTGTAGGTCCAGCGTTCGACGACGAGGCTTTGCGGGGAGTCGCCGTATTTGACGATGCCGAGATGGAGCTTGGGCATCGGCAGCTTGCCCCCGGCGAACATCGACCAGAGGGAGCCGATGATCGGCAGCGACAGCCGATCGAGGCGGCGGCAGTAGACAACGTGCTCGGCCAGCGCCACGCGGGCCTGCTTGTCCATGATCGAGAGATCCTGGATCAAGAAGATGATGTCCCAGCCGAGCTTGCGCGCGTGCAGGAACCAGTCGATGACCGCCTGGCGCGACTTGTCGGCCCAGGAGCGGGAGTTGAACCAGGTGCCGCACTCATCGAGCACCAGGAGGCCGTTCTTGGCTTCGTCGTAGGTGTCGTTGCCACGGCCGATGGCTTCCAGGTCGGCGAGCTGGGGCTTGTCGGGGATGCGATAGACGCGGGTGTTGCGCGCGCGTTCGCCGACCAGCTTATGCAGGCGCAGGTCGAGGTTGGTGGCCACCGGGCAGCCGTGGTTGAGCTTGTCCTTGATCTTGCCCACGGCGACGAGCGTCTTGCCCGCGCCCAGTTTGCCGGTGACGACATAGACCGCCATCACACACCCCCAAGGCCCAGCACGCGGTCTTTGACGTGCAGGGCCATGACCGTGAACTTGGCCAGCACGATGGCCGAGACACAGGTGGAGAAGTTGTCGGGCAGGATGCGGTTGACGCCATCGGCCAGCACCGCGGGCATGGCCACGGTGAGGCTATCGACGATGCTGGAAATCACGTCGGCGGTGCCGGTGATCAGGGCGACGAAAATCCCGACCTTGATCAGGAACAGGCCGAAGCGGGCGACCTTGAGCCAGAAGAAGAACTGGAGAAACCACGTCCCGAAGTGCTTGAAAAAGTTACGCGCCAGCGGAATCAGGGCGGTGAAGAGCAGCCGAACGAGCGCACCCATGGTCAGCCCTCCGAGGCGCTGCGATAGGACAGCGCGATCATGGTGATTTGGTAGCAGGTGAAGAAGAACAGCAGCCAGGAGAGCGCGGCCTTGATCAGATCGAAGACGCGGCACTCGATGGTGACGGTGTGGCCCTGGAAGCTGAAGGTGAGCGGGACACAGCCGCCGCCACCGGGAATCTCGGGGAGCCAAGCGGTGGCCACGCCTTTGACGTAGCTAAGGCCCTTGCCCAAGAGGCTGCTGTCATCCTCGAACAGGTCGCGATAGCGCTGGGTGATCTCGCCCTGTACGTCTTCGTTCTGGGTATCGAGCTGGCTCATCAGGTCGTCGGTGAGGCCCTGGCCATCGAACTCGCTCTCGACATCGGCCGCCGTAGGGGCGCCGTCCTGGTTGGTGAAGGTGTCGACGAGGTTGGAAAAGCCGTTGTTGATCGCCTTGCGCACGCCGCCGATGGCATCCAGTACGGCGTCGAGGCCATCGCCGGGTTCTTCGCTCTCTTCGCCGTCGCCGCTGTCGTTGTTACCGCTGTCGCTGCTGCCGGTATCGCCTTCGGAGGGCGTATCGGTGTCGTCGGGGGGCGTGGCGTCATCATCGGTCGAGGTATCACCGCCGCCGGTCGAGGTGTCACCCCCGGTGGAGCCACCCCCGGTGGAGCCACCCCCGGTGGAGCCACCACCGGTGGAGCCACCACCGGAAGACCCGCCACCGCCATCGGATGAGCCACCACCGGTACTACCACCCCCACCGGAAGCGCCACCACCGCCGCCACCCGATGAGCCACCGCCCCCGGTCGATCCACCGCCCGATGAGCCGCCACCCCCAGTCGATCCACCATCGTTGCCTGATCCGGTATCGCCACCACCGGTATTGCCTCCGGTATCGGTGCCGCCGTCATCGGTCACCGGGTTACCGTCGTCGCCGATATGGATGGTGTTGATGTCACTCGACTGGCCGGTGTAGCAGTAGCTTTTGCCACCGGATGAGTAGGAGCCGTTGGCGCAGCTCGATGGGTTGTCGGTGAGTTGAAACGGTGACTCTTCGACGTTGGCGCCTTCGGCATCGGGGTCGTTCGGTTCGCCGGTGGATTCGGCGCGCCAGACGGTAGAACACTCTTGAGTGCCGTCGGGATTATTGGTGCAGAACGTCACGCCGGGCGTCTGGTAGAGCTTGCAGGCGCCGGTATTGACGTAGGCATTGGCGGTATTGAGGGAGCCAGACGGGACCGTCACCGAGCGCATCTCGCCACCGTAAGCGGCTTGGCACTGCTCATCGGTATAAGCCATGTTGTAAATCGTATCCGCCGCCAAATCGGAGGCGGGGATGTCGGCGGGTGATCCGAGATATTTGAAGACGGAGTAAGCGTAAGGACGGGTGCGATATACCTTGCTGATGCCGTCGTCGCCGGTTTTCTTTTCGCACCACGTACTGTTCGAATCGGTCTTAATTCTTAATGGCAAGTTGCCTTTGGTGATGCGCAGGGCTTCTTGGTAGGTAGAGCGGCGTTCCGCAGAGAGCGCCATAGAGCACGTTGAGGCTTTGCGGTAGCCCGATGACACGACGAACGACCAGTCATCGGCGCGGGAAGGCAAAGAGATCGCCAGTAAGAACAGCAGTAGAAGACTTCTCATAACGCACCCATGAAAAAGGGGCCTCGAAAGGCCCCTGGCGACCGGCCCCGGTATGCGCCCAGGGCGGACAGCGGGACCGGTTTAACCACCGGATCAGGTGGCCTTGTTGGCGAACTTCTTGAACAGCCCGATGGCGAGCAGCGAGCCGACGATGGCGGTGACCACCGGCCACGCTTCGCCAGCCATGCTGCTGGCTTGGCTGGAGAGTTCGGAGAACGCCTGAGAAGCTGCCGAGCCGCCGGAGTCGGAGGCCATGGCGGCGCTGGCCGTGGCGATGGTGCCGACGCCGATCATGGCGACCTTGCCGGGGATCGAACGGGCGGCGTTGCGGGTGGTGATGAGCGCGTCTTTCAGTTGGGTTTTCATAGGGTTTTCTCCGCNNNNGCTCATCGTTGGCCACCCTTGATTGCACCGAGCCCGAACGCGAGCACGAGCCCGATACAAAAGGTGAGGAGCCACAGCGAGTCGAACTGTTCAGCGGTCATCTGTGGCACCCCGTGTTAGTTGGTCTTGCCGCTGGCCGCGTCGGGCTTGGCGTCGGCCTGACGCGAACGCCCGCT
>NZ_PZJK01000030.1:0-831 GCF_003206675.1 Salinicola sp. RZ23 | reverse complement strand
CGCGGGTTGAGTTCGCGGATGCGGTCGACCATCTCGTAAGGCGCGGACATGGTGGAGGTCTGGAAGCCGAAGAGGTTGTCGTTGGTGGGATCGGCTTCGTTCATGATGATGAGCTTGGCGCCCTTGATGCCTTCGACTTCGTAGCGAGAGGCACCGATGACGTGGGCTTGAATGGTGTTGATCATGGACATGGTGAGGTTCCTTTCAGCGTTGGTACCGGGTTGCCAGGATGTGGCAGTGGCGAGCGAGTACGACTAGCTCAGTGAGGTCGGACGACTCGGGGTCGAGCATCCGGGTTAGGTGTTCCGCCTGGGCGTAGAGCAGGGCGGCGTGACCGTAGTCACGGCCCTGGAGGCACCGCTTGGCCCGCTCCCTCAAGACTCGGGGCTCCGGGCAGGCGGCTACCCACCCTTGCCCGTCGTCCATCGGTCGGGATGCACGGCGGCCGATCCCGCGCCCCCCGTCAACCCGTGCTGCGCAGGGTATGACGGGGGGCGCGGTGCCGGCCTGGGAAGCCGTGCGACCGATGGGCGACGGGTGACGGGCAGGCAGCAACATGACTTAGGCCCCGGAATCCGGGCGGGCCGGGGTGGTGCCCCCTTCCAACGGCGAGCGGTCGCCGCTTTCCAGCAGGGTCAGGCCGTACTGCATGAGCCGTTCGCCCAGGGCGGAAGGGGTCAGGCGGTTGGTGCCTGCCTGGACGAGAAACCGGGAGTGGTCGCTCTGATCCAGGAACACACGAACGGGCTGTTTCTTGGTCGTGGTCATTGGGTGTTCCTCAGGGTGGGGACTGCGTGGCGATGACCGGGCACGAGAGGCACCACGGTCGGG
>NZ_PZJK01000003.1:0-130132 GCF_003206675.1 Salinicola sp. RZ23 | reverse complement strand
CCTTGGCAAGGGCTCGCGGCAAAAAAGTTGACCGAGCGGTCCGCCCCCGCCCCCAGAAACGCATAACGCCCGCACAGGGCGGGCGTTACCGGGAAACGACGGCGCGATCAGCCGAGGGTGACGCGGGCGTAGCGCTTCTTGCCGGCCTGAATGACGTAGCACTTGCCGGTCGCCAGCATGGTGCTCGGGTTGACCACCTCGCCATCGACCTTCACCCGGCCGTTCTTGAGCATGTCCTTGGCCTGGGCACTGTTGGTGGCCAGGTCAGCGCGATTGAGCACCGCGGCGATCGGGGCTTCGGCCGCCCCGTCGAAGCTCACCTCGACCTCGGGCAGGTCGTCGGGCAGCTCGCCCTCCGCCAGCTGATTGCCCGCAGAGCGGTGGGCGTTGGCCGCCGCCTCGTCGCCGTGGTAGCGGGCGATCAGCTCACGCGCCAGGGTCATCTTGATGTCGCGCGGGTTGGCGCCCTGCTCGATGTCGCGGCGAATCGCCTCGATCTCATCGTTGGACTTCAGTGACAGCAGCTCGAAGTAGCGCCACATCAGGCTGTCCGGCATCGACACCAGCTTGTTGAACATCACCCCGGGGGCATCGTCCACGCCGACATAGTTGTTGAGCGACTTGGACATCTTGTTGACGCCGTCCAGCCCTTCGAGCAGCGGCATGGTGATGACCACCTGCGGCTCGCGCCCGAAGTGCTTCTGGATCTCACGCCCCATCAGCAGGTTGAACTTCTGGTCGGTACCGCCGAGCTCGACGTCCGCCTCGAGGGCGACCGAGTCGTAGCCCTGGACCAGGGGATAGAGGAACTCGTGGATCGAGATCGACTGCCCCGCGCGGTAGCGCTTCTCGAAGTCGTCGCGCTCGAGCATGCGCGCCACGGTGCTCTGGGCGGCAAGTTCGATCATGTCCGCTGCCGACATCTCACCGAACCACTCGGCATTGAAGCGCACTTCGGTCTTGGCCGGATCGAGGATCTTGAATACCTGCTCACGATAGGTCTGGGCATTGGCCTTGACCTCCTCTTCGGTGAGCGGCTTGCGGGTGACGTTCTTGCCGGTGGGATCGCCGATTCGCCCGGTGAAGTCCCCGATGAGGAAGATCACCTCGTGGCCCAGGTCCTGGAACTGGCGCATCTTGGTCAGCAGCACGCTGTGCCCCAGGTGCAGATCGGGTGCCGTGGGGTCGAACCCGGCCTTGATACGCAGCTTGCGGCCCGACTCGAGCTTCTTGACCAGCTCCTCCTCGACCAGGATTTCCTGCGTGCCTCGCTTGATCAGTGCCAGCGCCTCGGCGACCTCGGTCATCGTATCCGTCTCCACTCCAAACGCTATCGGTCTTGAAAGGCGGCAATAGTAGCATGACTGCCGGGCGCCGTTGAGCCGCACCCGGTGGCGCGTCAGTCGTCGTCGGCCAGGGTGAAACGGCCCTTATCCGTCTCGCCGCCACCCTCGCCCGACTCGCCATACTTGATCAGCATGCGCAGGTCGTTGGCGGAGTCGGCGTGCGAGAGCGCGACACTCTCGTCGATCAGCCCCTGTCGATAGAGGGCATACAGCGACTGGTCGAAGGTCTGCATGCCCAGCTCCCGCGAACGCCGGATCAGCGGCTTGAGTTCGCTGATATCGCCGCGCCGGATCAGCTCGCTGATCAGCGGCGACTGCAGCATCACTTCGGTGGCCAGACAGCGCCCCTCACCATCCCGACGCGGCAGCAACTGCTGCGCCACCACCGCACGCAGGTTGAGAGAGAGATCCATCCATACCTGGTCGTGGCGCGTGGGCGGGAACAGATTGAGAATCCGCTCCACCGCCTGGTCGGCGTTGTTGGCATGGAGCGTGGCGAGACACAGATGCCCGGTTTCGGCAAAGGCGAGCGCCAGCTCCATGGTATCGCGGCTGCGGATCTCTCCGATCACGATCACGTCCGGCGCCTGGCGCAGCGCATTCTTCAGCCCGACCTCGTAAGACTCGGTATCGATGCCCACTTCGCGCTGATTGATGATCCCGCGCTGATGCGGATGCATGTACTCGATCGGGTCTTCGATGCAGATGATGTGTCCGCCGCTGGTGCCGTTGCGATGCTGGATCATCGACGCCAAAGTGGTCGACTTGCCGCTGCCGGTTCCCCCGACCACCAGCACCAGACCGCGCCGAATCGTCGGCAGCGTGGCGACTACCTCGGGCAGCCCCAGACTCTCGAGGGCGGGTATGTCATAGGCGATGCGGCGGACCACCATCGCCTGCTGGCTGCGCTGGAAAAAGGCACTGACCCGGAAACGTCCCTTGCCACTCAGGCTGAGCGCGAAGTTGGCCTCGCGCTCGCGCTCGAACGCCTCGCGGCTCCCCTGCGGCAGGGTCGTCGCGACCAGTTCACGCACCTGTTCAGGGCGCAGCGGCACATCGCCGAGCGCGACCAGCTTGCCGTCGAGCTTGAGACAGGGCGGTGCACCGGTGGAAATCAGCAGGTCGGAGGCCTGCTTGGCGATCATGATATCGAGAAGTTGTTCAAACCATTGATGCGGCGTCATGACGAGTCCTGAACAAAAAAACGGCTGCGACAGATCTGGAGCCCGTCGCGCTCGGCCCGCTCATCGGGCAGCGGTGTCGATGGCCTCCGGCACTAGCTCTCGAATCCCGCACGGGACTTGGCCTGTGCCTCCTGACGCGATACCACACCATCGGCGATCAGTCGGGCGAGCGCCGCATCCAGGGTCTGCATGCCCAGATTGCCGCCGGTCTGGATCGCCGAGTACATTTGCGCCACCTTACCCTCGCGGATCAGATTGCGGATCGCCGAGTTGCCGAGAAGGATCTCGTGTGCCGCGACACGTCCGCCGCCCTCGCCGGCGCGCTTGAGCAGCGACTGCGAAATCACGCCCTGCAAAGACTCCGACAGCATCGAACGCACCATCCCCTTCTCGTCACCCGGGAAGACATCGATGATACGGTCGATGGTCTTGGCCGCCGACGTGGTATGCAGGGTGGCGAAGACCAGATGCCCGGTCTCGGCAGCGGTCAGTGCCAGGCGGACCGTCTCCAGATCGCGCAGCTCCCCCACCAGGATCACGTCCGGGTCCTCGCGCAGGGCGGAGCGCAGCGCCGGCGCGAAGCCCTTGGTGTCACGATGTACCTCGCGCTGGTTGATCAGACAGCGCTTGCTCTGGTGGACGAACTCGATCGGGTCCTCGATGGTGAGGATATGCTCCTGGCGGTGGCTGTTGATGTAGTCGATCATCGCTGCCAGCGTGGTGCTCTTGCCTGAGCCGGTAGGGCCGGTCACCAGCACCAGGCCGCGGGGGAGCATCGCCAGGCGCCGGAATACATCGCCCAGATCGAGCTCTTCGAGGGAACGCACCAGGCTGGGAATGATGCGGAACACCGCGCCGGCACCGCGCCCCTGGGTGAAGACATTGACCCGGAAACGGGCGACCCCGTTCACCTCGAACGAGAAATCGGTTTCCAGATCGGCTTCGAAGTCGCGCCGCTGGCGATCATTCATCACATCATAGATAAGCCGCCGGACCTGGCTGTCGTCGAGTGCCGGCACATTGAGACGCCGCATGTCGCCATCGACACGAATCATCGGCGGCAGACCCGCCGAGAGGTGCAGGTCCGAGGCGTCTTGCTTTGCCGAAAACGCCAGCAGTTCGGTAATATCCATGGGCTTTTATACGATCCCCTGCATAAGGTCGCTGTCTAGTATGCCAGAAGCGTCGGTGCCCCAGTCCCTTCACGCGGCCAACCAGCGCCTGCAGAACGCTCTGCAGGCCGCAGGACGCCCCGCGCAGGCGGCCCGCATACTGGCCGTCAGCAAGACCAAGCCTGCCGCCATGCTGCGTCAGGCATATGACGCCGGTCAACGCGCGTTCGGCGAGAACTATCTGCAGGAAGCGCTGGAGAAGCAGGCCCAGCTGGCCGCTCTCGACGACATCGAGTGGCATTTCATCGGCGCCCTGCAGTCGAACAAGACCCGTGACGTCGCCGAGCACTTCGCCTGGGTCCACAGCGTCGAGCGTGAGAAGATCGCGCGCCGGCTGTCGGACCAGCGTCCGCCGACGCTCGCGCCGCTCAATGTCTGCCTGCAGCTCAATGTTAGCGGCGAGGCGAGCAAGGCCGGTGTCGACGCCGAGGCGCTGCCGGTCCTGGCCGAGGCGCTGCTGGGACTGCCCAACCTGCGCCTGCGCGGCTTGATGGCGCTGCCGGCACCGAGCGACGACCCGGCCCGCCAGCGTGAGGCCTTCCGGGCCGTACGTGTCGCCTTCGAGGGGCTGCGCACGCGCTTCCCCGAGGCGCCGCTGGACACCCTGTCGATGGGCATGAGCGGTGACCTCGAGGCCGCCGTGGCCGAGGGCGCCACGCTGGTACGCCTGGGCACCGCGATCTTCGGCAGCCGCCCGCCCGTCGGTGCCCGGCCTTGAGGCCACACTTTTCTTCGCTGCGATACAGGATTTCGTCATGACCGACTCATCCCAGGCCAGCCGTATCACCTTCATCGGTGCCGGCAACATGGCCAGCGCCATCTTCGGCGGCATGCTCGACAGCGGCTATCCGGCCGCCGCCATCACTGCCACCTCGCGCAGCCAGGAGCGACTCGACGCCATCGCCGCGCGGTATCCCGTCAACACCACCCGCGACAACCTCGCAGCAGTGGCCGAGGCCGACGTGGTAGTGCTCGCGGTCAAGCCACAGATGATGCGCGAGCTGTGTCTGTCGCTGCGCGAGGCGGTGCAGGCGCGCCGCCCGCTGATCATGTCGGTGGCCGCCGGGCTCGAAGCGGCCACGCTGGAGCAGTGGCTGGGCGGCGAGCTGCCCGTGATACGCTGCATGCCCAATACCCCGTCACTGGTCGGCGCTGGCGCCAGCGGTCTCTATGCCAATGCCCGCGTCGACGCCGCACAGCGCAGCCTGGCGAGCGAACTGCTGGGCGCGGTGGGACTGGTCGAGTGGGTCGAGGAGGAGGCGCAGATCGATGCCGTGACCGCCGTCGCCGGCAGCGGTCCGGCTTACTGTTTCCTGTTCATGGAGTCGCTGGAGGCCGCCGGCATCGCGCTGGGGCTGGCGCCGGAGAGCGCCCGTCGGCTGGCGCTGCAGACGGTCTACGGTGCGGCCAAGATGGCGCGGGAGAGCGAGTTCGAACCGGCCGAGCTGCGCCGCCGCGTCACCTCGCCCAACGGCACCACCGAGCGCGCCATCCAGAGCTTCCAGGATGCCGAGCTCGCGCGCATCGTGGCCGAAGCCGCCGAGGCCGCCGCAGAGCGCGCCCGCGAGCTGTCACGTGAACTGAGCCAGAACTGAAGTTGCCGAATCACTAGGAGATCATTCGATGGGCAGTCATCTTGGAAGCGCCGGTCTGATGCTGGTCAACAGCCTCGTCAGCATCTACCTCTTCGTCCTCATGCTGCGCTTCTTGCTGCAGTTCTCGCAGGCGGACTACTACAACCCCATGAGCCAGGGGATCGTCAAAGCGACCCAGCCGGTGGTGGCGCCGCTGCAGAAGATCCTGCGCCCGTTCGGCCGCATCGACATCGCCACCCTGTTCGCCGGCTTCTTGCTCAAGGCGATCGTGATCATCGCCATCTTCCAGTTCGCCGGCTTCGGCATGCCCCCGCTGCAGGGCATTCTGCTCGCCGCCATCGCCGGGGTGCTCAATGCCATTCTGAAGATCTACTTCTTCGCCCTGATCATCATGATCATCCTGAGCTGGGTGGCGCCCCGCGCGAGCCATCCCGGCGCGCTGCTGGTGATGCAGATCGTCGAGCCGATCATGGCGCCGGTGCGCCGGGTCATCCCGCCCTTGGGCATGATCGACCTGTCGCCGATCGTGGTCTTCATCGCCATCAACCTGCTCGACAGCCTGGTGGTCGGTGCGCTGGCCCGCGCCGCCGGCCTGCCGGGCGCCCTGGTCGGATTCTGAACGCCACCACCGCCCCCGGGTCGCACGCCGTACCCGGGGGCGGTCGTCTGCCCTGCTGATTCTGGAGACCTCCGCGTTTCATGTCCGCTTCCTTCCCGCCCGACTCGGTCGGCCTGGTCACGCCCCAGACCGCGACCTTCGACACGCCGCTGCCGCTCGCCTGCGGCAAGACGCTGGAGCGCTTCGAGCTGGTCTACGAGACCTACGGCACGCTCAACGCCGAGCGCAGCAACGCCGTGCTCGTCTGCCATGCGCTCTCCGGTCACCACCATGCCGCCGGCTACCACGCCGCGGATGAGCGCAAGCCGGGCTGGTGGGACGCCTATATCGGCCCCGGCAAGGTGATCGACACCGAGCGCTTCTTCGTCGTTTCGCTCAACAACCTGGGCGGCTGCCACGGTAGCACCGGCCCGGGCAGTCTCAATCCGCAGACCGGCCGGCTGTGGGGGCCGACCTTCCCGGTGCTCACGGTGGCCGATTGGGTGCATAGCCAGGCGCGCCTGGCCGACCACCTCGGCATCTCCCGCTTCGCTGCAGTGGTCGGCGGCAGTCTCGGTGGCATGCAGGCGCTGCAGTGGACGATCGCCTATCCCGAGCGGGTCGCCAATGCGGTGGTGATCGCCGCCACGCCTCGCCTCTCGGCCCAGAACATCGCCTTCAACGAGGTCGCCCGCCAGGCGATCCGTTCCGATCCCGACTTCTTCGACGGCTGGTACGCCGAGCGCGAAGCGATCCCCAAGCTGGGGCTGAAGCTAGCGCGCATGATCGGCCACATCACCTACCTCTCGGAGCACTCGATGGGCTCGCGCTTCGGCCGCGACCTGCGCAGCGATCAGCTCAACTTCGGCTACGACGTCGAGTTCCAGGTCGAGTCCTACCTGCGCCACCAAGGCGACACCTTCTCGACCCGCTTCGACGCCAACACCTATCTGCTGATGACCAAGGCGCTGGACTACTTCGACCCCGCCGGCCAACACGACGGCGATCTCGCCGCGGCGCTGGCTCCGGTCGCCTGCCCTTATCTGGTGATCAGCTTCACCACCGACTGGCGCTTCGCCCCGGCGCGCTCGCGCGAGCTGGTCGACGCCCTGCTGCGCGCGGGCAAGGCGGTGAGCTACGTCAACGTCGATTCGCCCCACGGGCACGACGCCTTCCTGCTGCCCAACGACCACTACGAAGCGGTGTTCGGCAGCTTCATGCAGCGGGTCCATGCCGACATTCGCGGGGAGGGCCACTGATGCGCGCCGATCTCGAACTGATCTACGACTGGGTGCCCGCCGGCGCCCGCATTCTCGACCTCGGCTGCGGCGACGGCACCCTGCTGGACACCCTCGGCCAGCGCAAGGGCGTCACCGGCTACGGGCTGGAGATCGACCCGGCGGGGCTCGCCGCCTGCCTGCGCCGCGGGGTCAACGTGATCGAGCAGAATCTCGACGACGGCCTCGGCAACTTCGACGACGACGCCTTCGACGTGGTGGTGATGACCCAGGCGCTGCAGGCCCTGCGGCGCCCGGACAGCATGCTGGTCGAGATGCTGCGGGTGGCCCCGGAGTGCATCATCGCCTTTCCCAACTTCGCCTTCTGGAAGCACCGCCTGCACCTGAGCCTGCGCGGTCGCATGCCGGTATCGCGCTCGCTGCCCCACGCCTGGTACGACACCCCCAACATCCACCTGTCGACCTTCCGCGACTTCGCCAACCTGTGTCGCGAAAAGGGCGTGCGCATCGCCGACGAAGCGGTGGGCAGCGCCGATCACCAGCCGCACTGGACCTCGCGGCGCTGGCCCAATCTGTTCGGCGAAACGGCAATCTTCCGGGTCTGTCGCGGTCGCTAGCCGGCGCTCAGTCGGCCGCTGGCGCCAGCCGGCGCTCGAGATCCACCGCCAGCCGGCGCGCCAGCCGCATGCCCAGCGGCCGGCCCTCGGCCTGGCGCAGCTCGCAGCCATAGGCCAGCACCTCGACCCCCTGCGTAGCCACCTCGCGTAGCCGTGCGGCGTAGGCAGGGTCGAGATGCGCCGCCGGCGCCACGTCCTGGATGCCGGTATGCGCCACGCAGAACAGCAGCACGCTGCGCTGGCCCGCGGCGGCGAGTGCGGCCAGCGCATCGAGATGGCGCCGACCGCGCTCACTGACCGCATCGGGAAAGTAACCGTGGCCGTCACGCTCCTTCAGTGTGACCTGCTTGACCTCGACGTAGCAGGCGTCGCCGGAGGCCAGGTCGAGGCGGAAATCGAGTCGCGCACCCTCGACCTTGACCTCCGGCGTCAAGCGCGCGAAGTCGGCCAGGGGCGCCACGCGTCCGGCCCGCAGTGCCGCCGCCACCAGCGCATTGGTCCGCCCAGTGTGTACCGAGACCC
The DNA here is from genome assembly GCF_003206675.1 of Salinicola sp. RZ23. Taxonomy (NCBI): domain Bacteria; kingdom Pseudomonadati; phylum Pseudomonadota; class Gammaproteobacteria; order Oceanospirillales; family Halomonadaceae; genus Salinicola; species Salinicola sp. RZ23. The sequence continues at coordinate 121,860 of NZ_PZJK01000003.1, read as the reverse complement.
AGTCGATCCCGCCCTGGCCGTCCGGCAGCTCGATCAGCTCCCAGGTCCAGGCCAGCTTGCGCGCCGGATTGGTACTCGGCGACAGCCACACCCGGCAGCCGGGCACATTCACCGCGCGCATCGAACCGGTATTGGGGCAGTGCGCCACCACCTCGCGGCCGTCATCGAGCTGCACATCGGCCAGAAAGCGCTTGTAGCGGCGCAGCAGCGTGCCGGGCACCAGTTCGATCCGGGGCTGAGTCTCGAGCTGGCTCATCCGCGCCCCCGGCGGGTCAGAAAGCGCTCGAGACGCGCGACCGCCTCCTCCAGCCGCGCCACACCGGTGGTGAAGGCGATCCGCACATGATGGGCCCCACCGCGTACGGCAAAATCGGTGCCCGGGGTGATCGCCACGTTCTCCTCGTCGAGCAGTGCGCGGCAGAACGCCTCGCTGTCATCGGTGTGGGCGGAGACGTCGAGCCACACATAGAACGCGCCCTGGGGCGGCTGCGCCGGCGCCAGGCCCAACCGAGCCAGCCCCGCGAGCAGCGCATCGCGGCGCACCTGCAGCTCGGCGCGACGCGCTTCCAGCTGGTCCAGGCAGGCCGGCGAGAAGGCCGCCAGCGCGGCGTGCTGGGAGAGCGTCGGCGGCGCCAGGAAGACGTTCTGGGCCAGCCGCGACAGCGGCTCCAGCGCGGCCTCGGGGGCCACCAGCCAGCCCAGCCGCCAGCCGGTCATACCGAAGAACTTGGAGAAGCTGTTGACCACGAACGCCTCCGGCGCCACGCTCACCGCGGAAACCGGATCGACCCCGTAGCACAGCCCCTGATAGATCTCGTCGACCAGCAGCGCCCCGTCACGGGCCGCCACCGCCTGCGCCACTGCCGACAGCTGCGACGCCGACAGCATGTGGCCGGTAGGATTGGAGGGGGTGGCCAGCATCGCCAGCCGCGTGCTGGGCTGCCAGTGCTCGGCGAGCAGTGCGGCATCGAGCTGCCAGCCGCTCTCCGGCCCCACGGGCACACAGTCCACCGCGGCCTCGGCCAGCGCCATGAAGTGACGATTGCAGGGATAGGTGGGATCGGCCATCAGTACCCGGTCACCGCGCTGCACCAGCAACTGACTCGCCAGCAGCAGCGCCCCGGAAGCGCCGGGGGTGACGATCACCCGACGCGGATCGAGTGCCACCCCGTGGCAGCGCTGGTAGTGCGCGGCGATCGCCTCGCGCAGCGCCGGCAGTCCGCACGCCGGGGTGTAGCGGGTATGCCCCGCCGCCAGCGCCTGCTGGCCCGCCGCGACCACCGCCGCCGGGGAGGGAAAGTCGGGCTCACCGATCTCCAGATGAATGACATCGTGGCCGGCAGCCTCACGGGCCTGGGCCGCTTCCAGCAGGCGCATGACGCGAAACGGCGCCACCGCCGCCAGGCGATCGCTCCATGACATCTTCTATCGACTCCTCTCGCCGGGGCCCTCGCCGGGCCGGACGCCGACAGCGGCGGCCGACACCACACATCGCCCCATGGGATGGGACCACCGCAGCGCCCGGCGACATACCGGTCGCAGCGTCGCGGCAGCCGAAAATAAAGCGTGGCTTTGGTTGCAATGCAGCAACTTTTTCGCTAAACAAGCATGGCTTCGGGCGGCGGCTGATGCTGCCCATGGTCGATTCTCGGCCGAATCACACGCGTCACGACACTTGTGTAACGAGGCAGCCCCATGCCAGTAGCAGAAAAGAAAACGGAAGCGCCCAAGGCATTCACCCCGTACCAGCCGGCACCGGGTGAAGAGTACATGAACGAAAAGCAGCTTGCGCACTTCCGTGAGATCCTGCTGGGCTGGAAACAGGATCTTATGGAAGAGGTCGATCGCACGGTGCGCCACCTGCAGGAAGAGGCGAACAACTTCGCCGATCCCGCTGACCGGGCGACGCAGGAAGAGGGCTTCAGCCTCGAGCTGAGAACGCGTGACCGCGAGCGCAAACTGCTCAAGAAGATCAACGAAACGATCGACAAGATCGACGAAGACGATTACGGCTTCTGTGAAGCGTGTGGCGTCGAGATCGGCATCCGCCGCCTCGAGGCACGCCCCACCGCCACCCTGTGCGTCGACTGCAAGACGCTGGCGGAGCTGAAAGAGAAGCAGCTCGGCGGCTGATCGCGCCAGATAGCCCGGCGATCCACGGATCCCCTGGGCCAGCAGCAGACGGGCACCGGCGGGTGCCCGTTTTGTTTTCCCGTACCGCTTGTTCTTCCTGTCACGCTTGCTTTTCCGTTCCACGATGGAGAGACGATGCCCTACGTCGGTCGTTTCGCCCCCACGCCCTCCGGCCCGCTGCACCTGGGGTCGCTGGTCGCCGCCCTGGGCAGCTGGCTCGACGCGCGTGCTGCCGGTGGGCGCTGGCTGCTGCGCATCGAAGACATCGACCCGCCGCGCTGCCCGCCCCAGGCCGCAGCGACCATTCAGCGCCAGTTGGAGGCCTTCGGTCTCACCTGGGACGGCGAAGTGTGGTTTCAGCACCAGCGCGACGACGCCTACCAGACCGCGCTCGAGCACCTGGCCACTACCGGCCGGGTCTATCCCTGCGGCTGCTCGCGCAAGGAGTGGCAGCATCTCGGCCACTACCCCGGCTGGTGCCGCGAGGGCCCGCGCCATCCCGAGCGCCCCCAGGCGTGGCGCCTGCGTACCGACCTCGGCCCCCATCCGGTGACATGGCAGGACCGGCTGTTCGGGACCCAGCGGCTCGACCCGACCACCCAGGGCGACGTGGTGGTCAAGCGCAAGGATGGCCTGTGGGCCTATCAGCTGGCGGTGGTGGTCGACGACGCCGCCCAAGGCATCACCGACGTGGTGCGCGGCTATGACCTGCTCGACAACACGCCGTGGCAGCGCCAGCTGCAGCAGGCGCTGAACTACCCCGAGCCGCGTTACCTGCACCTGCCGCTGATTCGTGGCGATGACGGGCAGAAACTCTCCAAGCAGAACCTGGCGCCGCCGCTGCCCCTGGACGATGCGGCCGCACGCCCGCTGCTCTACCAGGCGCTCGCGCTGCTCGACCAGCAGCCCCCCTTGGCCCTGCGTCAGGCGCCGGTCGCCAACCAGCTGGCATGGGCGGTGGATGCATGGTCCCCGCAGGCGCTGACACCCCGCGCCTACCGCGATCCGGCCTGAGCGCACGCGGCACGCACGTCTACCCCATTCGGCTGACGACCATGGTCTAAGCGCAATTTGTGTCGTTTTGCGTCACCCTTGTCGCCATTGCAGGAGGGGTTCTGCACCAATAACAAGCATCGGCGGCTTTCTCTGCCCCGTTTTGAATCACCCCCTCGAGCATACGGGCCGACAAAATCAAGAGCTGGCCTCGAAGAAAAAGCCAACCCTTTGATCAAAAAGAAAAAACCAGGGGATGGCACGCTCAGTGCACTCACATTGGACAAGAAGAACAATCGACACACACCGGTCGCACACAACAACAAGATCAACGACCGGTAGACAGAACTGACGCCAACAACAACAACTCAGGCGTCGACTCGAACGACTCGCTGCCGCCGGACCGACAACAACGACAACGGTCTCCAGGCAACCAGAGGGATAACAACGACAACGCCCTCGAGTCAGGAATGCAATCAGGACGCGACGTTCTTCGGTAGGCCGGGCAACAACAACAACGCGCCCCGTAAATCGAAGACTTCCCGAAACAACAACAACACTCGGGAAAAGGCATTGCCTGTCGTGGTTGGATTATTGTTTTGAATACGAGGTGGTCGCCACCTTTGGTTTCACGACGACACGCGTCAGTGGCGCGCTAGTCAGGCGACTGTGTTGCGTATTCAAGGCGATGCGCCATCACGAACAAAAAGAAGCGGCATGGACGTTGCAGAAAAAGCTTAAGAGGGGAGGCCGATGGCCTCCCCTTTTTGCTGTGCGCCTGTTTCACCGTAGGCCGATCAGCGCGCCAGTGAAGGCTTGCACACCGCCGCCTGGCAGCCCCCTCCGGGCGCTCCGCCCTGGCGTCATCAGCCCCCCACAACCCGCCCTCGATAATCCGCCATACGGAGACGCAGCTGGACAGACGGCCAGGGCTTCGCTATGCAAGCATCCGGGGCTCCGCTACACTGGGGCTTTGCTATCTTGCGAGTCGACTTCGCCGCATGTTCAAAGGATTTTCCCGCTTTCTACAACGTCCCGGTGAACGTTTGAAGAGTCTCTTCGGCCCCGAGTCCGCCCGCGCCGATGCCGCCGAACCGGTCCTGCAGCAGATCGTGCTCCCACGCGACGAGCACAGCGTATCGCGCAAGAATCTGAGCGAAAACGCCCTCAAGGTGCTCTACCGGCTCAATGGCGCCGGCTACGACGCCTATCTGGTGGGCGGCTGCATCCGTGACTCTCTGCTCGGCCGGCAGCCCAAGGATTTCGACGTGGCCACCAGCGCCACCCCCGACGAGGTGCGCCAGCTGTTTCGTAATTCGCGCATCATCGGCCGGCGCTTCCGCATCGTCCATGTGCGCTTCGGCCGCGAGATCATCGAGGTCACCACCTTCCGCGGCAGCCATGGCGACGGTGACGACGGCAATGTCAGCCAGCAGTCCGACCAAGGGCTGCTGCTGCGCGACAATGTCTGGGGCAGCGTGGAGGAGGACGCCATCCGCCGCGACTTCACCGTCAACGCCCTCTACTACAGCGTCAGCGATTTCAGCATCTACGACTGGACCGGCGGTATCGCCGATCTCGATCTCCGCCTGCTGCGTCTGATCGGCGACCCCGAGACACGCTACCGCGAGGACCCGGTACGCATGCTGCGTGCCGCACGCTTCGCCGCCAAGCTCGATTTCGAGATCGAAGCCGGCACCGAGGCACCGATCCGCGAACTCGCCCCGCTGCTGCTGCAGATTCCGCCGGCACGCCTGTTCGAGGAGGTGCTCAAGCTGTTTCTCTCCGGACATGCGGTGCAGAGCTTCCGCTGCCTGCGCGAACTCGGCCTCTACGCCATGCTGTTCCCGGAGAGCGACGAGGCGTTGGCGGAACTGCCCTGGGCAGAGTCCCTGGTCGAGCAGGCGCTGGCCAACACCGACGCCCGCCTGGCCGAGGATCGTCCGGTCACCCCGGCCTTCCTCTTCGCCGCGCTGCTGTGGCCATGCGTGGTGCAGCGCACCGCCCAGGTGGCCCACGAGCAGGAGCTGCCCGATGTTCCCGCCCAGCAGGCAGCGGCACAGCAGGTCATCAGCCGTCAGCTCAAGCACACCTCGATTCCCAAGCGTTTCAGCATCCCCATGCGTGAGATCTGGGATCTCCAGCAGCACCTGCCGCGCCGGCGCGGGCGCAAGGTGTTCCAGACGCTGGAGCATCCGCGCTTCCGCGCCGCCTATGACTTCCTGCTGCTGCGCGAGCAGGCCGGCGAGCTAACGCCGGAGCTGGGCGAGTGGTGGACCGAGTTCCAGCACGCCGACGAGAGCCGTCAGCACGAGCTGATGCAACAGGTCGATGGCGGCCATCCGGCCTCTACCAACGGCAAGCCCAAGCGCCGCCGTCAGCGCAAGCGCCGCCGTCCGAGCAACCGTGCCGCGCCGCCGACCCTGGATGAGTGAGTCCGTCGGCGCACTGGCCTATATCGGCCTCGGCAGCAATCTGGAAGCGCCCCGCGCGCAACTCGAGCGTGCTCTCGAGGCGTTGGCGGTGCTGCCGCTGAGCAACCTGGTGGCACGCTCCTCGCTCTACGCGAGCGCGCCTGTGGGGCCCCAGGACCAGCCGGATTTCGTCAATGCGGTGGTCGCGCTGCGTACCCGCCTGTCGCCGCTGGCGCTGCTCGACCAACTGCAGGCGCTGGAGCAGCGCCACCGCCGTGTTCGCCTGCGCCACTGGGGGCCACGCACGCTGGACCTCGACCTGCTGAGCTACGCCGATCTGACCCTGGAGACGCCGCGTCTGACGCTGCCGCACCCGCAGCGACTGGCACGGCGTTTCGTGCTCGAACCGCTGGCCGAGATCGATCCCACACTGGTGCTGGATGGCACCCCGGTGGGCGAGCGCGCCGCCGCCCTGGCTCATCAGCCGCTGCACCGCCTGTCCCCGTGAACACTGCTACACCGGCCTGCCCCCTGACAACCGGGCGCGTCACCCCCAGCCGGTACGCAGCGGGGTTCGCGGCCAGCGCCTAACGTCGTGTTGCGTCCCCCCCACAACGCTTTACACTCGGCCCCGCGCCAAAGGTACCCAGCGTTCGTTAGCTGCGAGAGAACCGTGATGAAGCCCGTTACCCTGAATACGCTGAGCAACCTCAAGACGCAAGGCGATACCTTCAGCTGTCTGACCGCCTACGATGCCACCTTCGCCCGCTGCGCCGACGAGGCCGGCATCGAGGTGCTGCTGGTGGGCGACTCCCTCGGCATGGTGCTGCAGGGCCACGCCAGCACGCTGCCGGTCACCCTCGATGACCTCTGCTACCACACCCGCTGCGTGGCCCGCGCCAAGCGTCACAGCCTGCTGATGGTCGACCTGCCGTTCATGAGCAACGTCGACACCGCGCAGCTGCTGCGCGACGCCGGCACCCTGATGCGCGCCGGCGCCGAGCTGATCAAGATCGAGGGCGAGGCGTGGATGGCCGATGGGGTCAATGAACTCCATCGCCGCGGCGTACCGGTGTGCGCCCATCTCGGCCTGACCCCGCAGAGCGTGCACCGTTTCGGCGGCTTCAAGGTTCAGGGCCGCGAGCGCGATCAGGCCCAGCGCATCATCCACGATGCCCAGTGCCTGGTCGACGCCGGCGCGGCGGTGATCCTGCTGGAGTGCGTGCCGGCGGAGCTGGGCAAGGCGGTACGCGACGCTGTCGCCGCCCCGGTGATCGGCATTGGCGCCGGGGCCGAGGTCGACGGCCAGATTCTGGTGATGCACGACGTGCTGGGACTCAACAGCGGCTACGTGCCGCGCTTCGTCAAGAACTTCCTGAGTGGCCGTGACAGTATCCCCGATGCCTTCCGCGCCTATCACGAGGCGGTGAAGGCGCGCACCTTCCCGGCCGAGGAGCACACCTTCTGATGCACACCCTGCACGCCGTTGCGCCGCTGCGCGAATGGCTCGCCGGCGAGCGCCGCGGCGGCCAGCGTATCGCTCTGGTACCGACCATGGGCAACCTGCATGCGGGCCATCTGGCACTGGTCGACCGCGCCCGCGAACTGGCCGATGTGGTCGTGGCGACGCTGTTCGTCAATCCCCTGCAGTTCGGCCCGGGCGAGGATTTCGCACGCTATCCGCGCACCCTGGCGGCCGACAGCGAGCAGCTGGCGCGACACGGCTGCGATCTGCTGTTCGCGCCCAGCGTGGAGACCCTCTATCCACAGGGGCTCGAGGGCCTGACCCAGGTGCGGGTGCCCGGGGTCTCGGAAGGTCTCTGCGGCGGCAGCCGCCCCGGCCATTTCGACGGCGTCGCCACCGTGGTCTCGCTGCTGTTCCATCTGATCCAGCCGGATGTCGCCTGTTTCGGCGAGAAGGATTTCCAGCAGCTGGCGGTGATTCGCAAGCTGGTGGCCGATCTGCACTTTCCGATCCAGGTCGAGGGCGTCGCCACAGCGCGCGCCGACGATGGCCTGGCACTCTCCTCGCGCAACGGCTATCTCTCCGCCGAGGAGCGCCAGCGCGCCAGCGCGCTCTACCGCACCCTGCACGAGTGCGCCGCCGCGCTGAACCAGGGCGCCGCGGTCGACATCAGCCTGGACCGGGCGCGCCAGGCGCTCGCGGACGCGGATCTGCAGTTGGACTATCTGGAACTGCGTGACCCCAGCCTGGCACCGCTGACACCCGGGGCAGCCGGGCCGGCGCGTCTGCTCGGTGCCGTCTATCTGGGCCCTACGCGGCTGATCGACAATATCGCGGTCACCCTGCCGGGGCCGGCACATGCCTGAACGCCACTGGCGTGCGGCGCTACCGGGCGATCTGCGCGTGATCGCCGCTTGGGTCGACTCGCCCCAGGCGCTCGAACGCTGGGCCGGCCCCGGCCTCTCCTGGCCACCGGACGCCGCCACGCTGTGGCGCGAGTTCGGTGGCGGCGCCACGCCCGCTTTCACCCTGCGCGAGGGCGAGCACCCCGTTGCCTTCGGCCAGCTCGTGCCCAAGGCCAGCGACCACTGGCATCTGGCTCGACTCATCGTCGCACCAGACCACCGCGGCCAGGGGCTGGGGCGCAGCCTGTGCCAACATCTGCTGGCGCAGGCCCGGCGGCGCCAGGCCCGCTGCGTCACGCTCAACGTGTTCCACGACAACCTCGCGGCACTCACCCTCTATCAGACGCTGGGCTTCGTCACTCGGGGCACGGCGGACGCCCGCGGCATACAGCCGATGTGGCTGCCGCGGTTTGCCGATTCCGGCCACACCACGGACAATGAGTGCCCGCAAGACGGCTGAGCGCCGCCTGCCGACTCGACGATCATGGTCAGAGACATCCAATGAACCAACTGAGACCGGACCCGTTCTCACCCTATCAGTTCTATTCGGCGCAGCAGTGGGCGGCCTTTCGCGCCGACACGCCGCTGACGCTCGCCTCCGAAGAGGTTCAGCGGCTGCGCTCGCTCAACGACCCGATCGATCTCGATGAGGTACGACGCATCTATCTGTCGTTGTCGCGGCTGCTCTCCTCCTACGTCGAAGCCAGCCAGCAGCTCTACGCCCAACGCAAGCGCTTCCTCGACATCGACTATACCCAGAAGACACCGTTCATCATCGGCCTGGCCGGGTCGGTCGCGGTGGGCAAGTCGACCACCGCGCGTATCCTCAAGGAGCTGCTGGCGCGCTGGCCGTCGAGCCCCAAGGTCGATCTGGTCACCACCGACGGCTTCCTCTATCCCAACTCGGTGCTCAAGGACAAGGCACTGATGACCCGCAAGGGCTTCCCGGAGAGCTACGACATCGGCGCCCTGCTGCGCTTTCTCTCCTGGATCAAGGCGGGCGTGCGCAACGTTCAGGCGCCGCTCTACTCGCACCTCACCTACGACGTGCGTGAGCGCGAATTCCAGACCGTCGACTGCCCCGACATCCTGATCGTCGAGGGCATCAACGTGCTGCAGGTGCGCGATCTGCCCGAAGACGGCAAGATGGTGCCGTTCGTCTCCGACTTCTTCGACTTCTCGATCTACATCGATGCCGAAGAGCAGCATATCCACGACTGGTATCTGGAGCGCTTCAAGCTGCTGCGCCAGACCGCCTTCCAGAACCCCGACTCCTTCTTCCACCGCTATGCCCAGATCGGCGAGGCCGAGGCGCTGGAGATCGCCGAGGGGCTGTGGCGCGACATCAACCGCCGCAACCTGCGCGAGAACATCCTGCCGACCCGCCCGCGGGCCGATCTGATCCTGCGCAAGGGGCGCGACCATCTGGTCGAACAGGTGGCACTGCGCAAGGTGTGACGCGCACGCCAGACTCGCCTGCTCTGCAAAGTTGCCGCACAGAGGTTGTCCAGACATAGCGTTTTGTCAGCCTGTGTGACGGCGGCGAACTTTCGCCGCTGTTTCCCCTCCGATAGCTGTCAACTTTGGTCGCAGACAGGAAGGCGGGATGCTGGTTTCGGTACAGGCGCTGCGCGCCCTGGCGGCGTGGATCGTCGTCTTTCACCACTTCATGCAGGTGTTCTTCGGCTTCCAGGCCGATAACTGGGTCGAGTATCTGCTCTCCACCCGCGGCCAGGTGGGGGTGGACATCTTCTTCGTCATCAGCGGCTTCGTGATCACCGTCTCGACCCGCGGCAAGCGGCTTTCGATGCCCCAGTTCCTGCTCCAGCGCTGCGCCCGAATCGTGCCCGCCTACTGGCTGTATACCGCGATCACCGCCCTGGTGATCGTATTCACCAGCGACGTCATGCCGGAGTACGGCTTCAGTGTCATCGGGCTGATCAAGTCGCTGCTGTTCATCCCGGCCGAGAACCCGGCCGGCTACGGCTACTACCCGATCCTGCCGGTGGGCTGGACGCTCAACTTCGAGATGCTGTTCTACCTGGTATTCGCCGCTTCGCTGCTGCTGGCGCGGCCGTGGCGGCTGTGGGGGCTGGTGATCGCGATCGTGGCGATCAATACGCTATTCGCCCGACAACCTTTCATCAGCAGTTTCTATAGCGATCCGATCATCTTCGAGTTCCTGCTCGGGGTCGGCATCGGCGTCTACTACGCCCGCCACGGGCTGCCCACCGGGCGGGTATGGCCGCTGCTGCTGATCGGGCTCAGCGTGGCGACGCTCCTCTCCTTCGACGACCCCGCCGGCACCCTGCGCTTCTTCGCCTGGGGCCTGCCCAGCGCCCTGCTGGTGATCGCCTGTATCGCGCTGGAGCCGCATATCGGCGACAACCGGGTGTTCAAGCGCATGGGCGACTGGTCCTACTCGACCTACCTGCTCCACGTCATCGTGCTGTGGTGCGGCAACTACCTGCTCACCCAGCGCCTCGGGCTCGGCCCCTATCTCACCCTGGCGATCTGCCTGCCGCTCATCGCCCTGCTCTCCTGGATCAGCTTCGAGCTGGTGGAGAAGCGCCTGTCGCGACGGATCAAGCGCTGGCTGCCGCCACCCCGTGCCACTGCCGCTAGCGCCTGAGCTCGCAGGGTGCCCGCCAGGGAGGCAGGGCACAAAACATCGTCGGGAACGATTTTAGACGCCAAAGGCGGCCCGTAGGGTGCCCGCCAGGGATGGCCGGGCACAAAAACGCCCGGCCCGCACGAGGCGGACCGGGCGTGGTCGAGCGAGCAGCGGGCGCCGGTGCGGCGCCCGTAGACTTACTCGGTGACGACGAGGGACGCCTCGAAGGCGGCCTGCTCTTCCGGGGTGATCTCCTTGATCGACAGCTTCACGCGGTTGCGGTTGTCGATATCGAGCACCTTGACCGTCACTTCCTGGCCTTCGCTCAGGTAGTCCTTCACGTCGTTGACGCGCTCCGGCACGATCTGCGAGATGTGCACCAGGCCGTCGGTACCCGGCATGAAGTTGACGAAAGCGCCGAAGTCGGCCAGACGCACCACCTTGCCGCGGTAGAGCTTGCCGATCTCGGCTTCGGCGGTGATGGCCTCGACACTGTCGATGGCACGCTTGGCCGCGGCGCGGTCTTCGGCGTAGATACGCACGGTACCGTCGTCGTCGATGTCGATGGAGGCGCCGGTCTCTTCGCAGATACCGCGAATGGTGGCGCCGCCCTTGCCGATGACGTCACGGATCTTGTCCGGATCGATCTTGATCGTCTGCATCGCCGGGGCGTAGTCGGAGACTTCGTTGCGGCTCTCGGCGATGACCGCGTTCATCTTGTCGAGGATCTCGATACGCGCCTGATGCGCCTGGGAGAGCGCGGTCTCCATGATCTCTTCGTTGATGCCCTCGATCTTGATGTCCATCTGCAGTGCGGTCACGCCCTGGGCGGAACCGGCCACCTTGAAGTCCATGTCGCCGAGGTGATCTTCGTCGCCCAGGATGTCGGTGAGCACGGCGAAACCGTCATCGTCCTTGACCAGCCCCATGGCGATACCCGCGACCGGCGCCTTGATCGGCACGCCAGCGTCCATCAGCGCCAGCGAGGTGCCGCAGACGGAAGCCATCGAGCTGGAGCCGTTGGACTCGGTGATCTCCGAGACCACGCGGATGGTATACGGGAAGTCCTCTTCGCTGGGCAGCATCGCCTGCACGCCACGGCGTGCCAGTCGGCCGTGACCGATCTCGCGGCGCTTGGGGCCACCCATGAAGCCGGCTTCGCCGACGCTGTAGGGGGGGAAGTTGTAGTGCAGCAGGAAGCGATCCTTGCGCTCCCCTTCCAGCGACTCGATCAGCTGGGCGTCACGCAGCGTGCCCAGGGTGGCGATGACCACGGCCTGGGTCTCGCCGCGGGTGAACAGCGCCGAGCCGTGGGTACGCGGCAGCACGCCGACCTTGACGTCGAGCGGACGCACGGTCTTGTGATCACGGCCATCGATGCGCGGCTCGCCGGCGATGACGCGACGCCGCACGGTGTGCTTCTCGAGGCTGGCCAGGGCACCGCTCACCTCGTCGGCGCTGAACTGCGGGCTGTCGCCAGCGGCGAACTGGGCCAGCGCATCGCTGCGGATCGCGGCCAGGGCATCCTGACGCGCCATCTTGTCGGTGATGCGATAAGCCTCGCCGATCTTGGCTTCGAAGGCGCCGGCGATGGCGCTCTTGAGGGCGGCGTTGTCGGCCGCCGGCTGCCAGTCCCACTTGGGCTTGCCGGCTTCCTGGGCGAATGCCTTGATCGCGTCCACCGCGACCTGCATCTCCTGATGGGCATAGAGCACGCCGCCGAGCATCTCGTCTTCGCTCAGCTCCTTGGCCTCGGACTCGACCATCAGTACCGCCTTGTCGGTACCGGCCACGACCATGTTGAGCTCGGTGGTGGCGAGCTCATCCACCTTGGGATTGAGGAAGTAGCCACGCGACTCGGTGAAACCGACACGGGCGGCGCCGATCGGGCCGTTGAACGGCAGCCCGGAGATCGCCAGAGCGGCCGAGGTGCCGAGCATCGCAGCGATGTCCGGGTCCTGGTTACGGTCGGCGGAGAGTACGGTACAGATGACCTGGACTTCGTTCATGAAGCCTTTGGGAAACAGCGGGCGGATCGGACGATCGATCAGACGCGAGGTCAGCGTCTCTTTCTCGGTGGGGCGCCCTTCACGCTTGAAGAAGCCGCCGGGGATCTTGCCGACCGAGTAAGTCTTCTCCTGGTAGTGCACGGAGAGCGGGAAAAAGTCCTGGCCAGGCTTGAGATCCTTGCGGCCGACGACGGTACACAGCACCACGGTATCATCCATGGTGACCAGCACGGCGCCGGTAGCTTGACGGGCGACGCGCCCGGTTTCGAGAGTGACGGTGCTGGCACCGTACTGGAAGGTGGTTTCGACCGGATTCACGGGTATTCCTTCAACTTGTCGGATTCATGTGGGTCTTTTGACTCGGCGACCATTCTAGGCGTTCGCGCTGGCGAGAGCTACCGACGTCGCCTGCGTGACACACGCTGCGGGCACAGGCTCAGGAGCGCGAAAAGGGGCAGAAGCAGAGGCCGAAGAGGTGAGCCAGGGGGCGGGGCAAAGCGGCGACAAAGACAGGCGAGTGGGCATAAAAAAACAGGCAATCCCGAACGGGATTGCCTGTCTCGAGCACGCGCTGCCGGCAAGCGTGCCGGCAGACGGTATCAGCGACGCAGACCGAGTTTCTTGATCAGCGACTGATAGCGGTCGAAGTCCTTGCCCTTGAGGTAGTCCAGCAGCTTGCGGCGCTGGTTGACCATGCGGATCAGACCACGACGGGAGTGGTGATCCTGCTTGTGATCCTTGAAGTGGCTCTGCAGGCCATCGATGTTGGCGCTCAGCAGGGCAACCTGCACTTCCGGGGAACCGGTGTCGTTTTCACCCTGGCCGAACTCTTTGACGATTTCGGCTTTCTTCTCGGCAGTCAGTGCCATGAAACACTCTCCTAAGCAATATGCTTGAGTGATGAATGTCGGAGACCACGCATATTTGCAGTCTCCCGATGATCGCCGGAGCGAACTCCAGCGTGTGGCGTCGAGCCAGGGCTCGCCGCCGTTGCCACCCTGGTGTCGGGACTCAGCCCGATGCCAGAGCCGCGGTATCGACCAGGCGCTTGGGCGCGATCTCCGTCGCCCCGGTCGCCTCGACCAGCCCCAGAAAGGCGTGGTCGAGATAGAGTCTTGCCGTGGTGCCGGGCGCCAGCGTACCGGCGGCCACCGCAGCGCGCTGCCCGTGAAGCAGGCGATCAGCCGTCTCGGCGGCCACCGCGAGCGGGGGCAGATGGTCGAGCATCGCATCGGCCGGCAACAGCTGTGCCAGCCGGGCGTCGTCGTCCATCCCCTCGAGCGCCTCGAGCGTCACCCGCCGCGCGCTGTCGAAAGGCCCCGTCTGCAGCCGCTCCAGCGCCGTGATATGCGCGCCGAAACCGGCTTCGCGGCCGATATCTTCGGCCAGCGTGCGGATATAGGTACCCTTGCTACAGCGCACCTCGAGCCAGAAGCCATCGGGCTCCCAGCCGAGCGGCCGAATATCATACACCGTCACGCGGCGCGGCGCACGTGCCACCGTCTTGCCTTCCCGCGCCAGCTCGTAGAGCTTGCGCCCCTGATGCTTGAGCGCGGAGTACATCGGCGGCACCTGCTCGATCTCGCCACGAAAGCGCGCGAGCAGCGCCTCGATGGCGTCGTGGTCCAGCCGCTCGGGGAGCGCCTGACGTGCGATCACTTCCCCCTCGGCATCGCCGGTGTCGGTGATCTCACCCAGCTTGACCCGGGTACGGTAGACCTTGTCGGCCTCCAGCAGGTGCGCGGAGAACTTGGTCGCCTCTCCGAGGCAGACCGGCAGCAGCCCGGTCGCCATGGGGTCCAGCGTACCGGTGTGCCCCGCCTTGCGCGCCTGATAGAGACGTCGGACCCGCTGCAGCGCGTGGTTGCTGGACATGCCCTGGGGCTTGTCCAGCAGCAGCACGCCATCGATCGGCAGGCCCTTGCGACGCCTGGCCATCAGCGCGGCTCTCCATCACCCCGCTGCGGCGCTCCATCACCCCGCTGCGACGCGTTATCGTCGGACGATGCGTCGTCAGCCGCGTCTTGGCGCTGATCGCTGGCCACCGCCTCATCGATCAGCGCCGAGAGGTGATGGCCCCGCAGCACGCTTTCGTCGTAGTGAAAGCGCAGCTCCGGCACGTGACGCAGCTTGATGCGACGCGCGATCTGCGAGCGCAGGAAGCCGGCCGCACGCTTGAGCACGCCCAGGTTCTCGCGCACCCGCTCGGCGTCGTTCTCGCCCAGCAGGGTGACGAAGACATCGGCGTAACCGAGATCCCGGCTGACCTTCACCGAACTGACGGTGACCATGCCCAGCCGCGGATCCTTGATCTCGCGCTGGATCAGCACGGCCAGCTCCTGCTGGAGCTGGTCGGCGACCCGGTCGGTTCGTTTGAATTCGCGCATCGTTAGCTCCGTGGCCCCGGGGGCCAGGCCCCCGGGTATCGCCGCTTACAGCGACCGTTCGACCTTGACCTGATCGAAGACCTCGATCTTGTCGCCGACCTGAACGTCGTTGTAGTTCTTGACGCCGATACCGCACTCCATGCCGTTACGCACTTCGTTGACGTCATCCTTGAAGCGACGCAGGGACTCCAGATCGCCTTCGTAGATGACCACGTTGTCGCGCAGGACACGGATCTTCTTGTTGCGGTGGACGGTGCCCTCGATGACCATACAGCCAGCGATCGCGCCGATCTTCGGCGCCTTGAACACATCGCGCACTTCGGCGATACCGACGATCTCTTCCTTCCACTCCGGTGCCAGCATGCCACTCATGGCCTGCTTGACCTCGTCGATGAGCTGGTAGATGACGCTGTAGTAGCGCAGATCCAGCCCTTCACGCTCGACGATCTCCCGGGCGGAGGCATCGGCACGCACGTTGAAGCCGACCAGAATCGCCTCGCTGGCGAGCGCCAGGTTGGCATCGGTGCCGGTGATGCCACCAACCCCGGAGGAGACCACGGCGACCTGGACTTCGTCGGTGGAGAGCTCTTCCAGAGCGCCACGGATCGCTTCCAGCGAGCCCTGGACGTCGGCCTTGAGCACGACGTTGACCTTGGCCACCTCGTCCTGGCCCATCTGGCTGAACATGTTCTCCAGCTTGGCCTTCTGCTGCCGCGCCAGACGCACTTCGCGGTATTTGCCCTGACGGAAGTTGGCGATTTCACGCGCCTTCTTCTCGTCGGCCAGCACCATGAAGTCCTCGCCGGCTTCCGGCGTACCGTCGAGACCCTGGATCTCCACCGGCATCGACGGACCCACCGACTCGACCTGCTGGCCGAGTTCGTTGGTCAGCGCACGCACGCGGCCGTAGTGCAGGCCAGCGAGCACGATGTCACCGCGGCTCAGGGTACCGTTCTGAACCAGCACGGTGGCGACCGGACCGCGGCCACGGTCGAGCCGCGACTCGACCACCACACCCTTGCCGGGCGCTTCGGGAACGGCCTTGAGCTCGAGCACTTCGGAGACCAGCAACACGGACTCGAGCAACTGGTCGATGCCATCACCGGTCTTGGCCGAGACGGGCACGAACTGGGTGTCGCCGCCCCACTCTTCCGAGATCACGCCGTGCTGGGAGAGCTCGTTGCGGATGCGATCGAGATCGGCACCCTCTTTGTCGATCTTGTTGATCGCCACCACCAGCGGCACACCGGCCGCCTTGGCGTGTTCGACCGCTTCGATCGTCTGCGGCATCACGCCGTCGTCGGCAGCCACCACCAGGATGACCACGTCGGTCGCCTGGGCACCACGGGCACGCATGGCGGTAAAGGCCGCGTGTCCGGGGGTGTCGAGGAAGGTCACGCCGCCGTGCTCGCCTTCGACGTGGTAGGCGCCGATGTGCTGGGTGATCCCGCCGGCTTCACCGGTCGCCACCTTGGTACGACGGATGAAGTCGAGCAGCGAGGTCTTGCCGTGGTCGACGTGACCCATCACCGTCACGACCGGCGAGCGGGTAATCTCATCGCCCTCGTAGGAGATGTTCTCGAGCACTTCGGTCTCGAGCGCATCTTCCTTGACCAGACGCGGCTTGTGGCCCATCTCTTCGACCACGATCGCAGCCGTGTCCTGGTCGATGGTCTGGTTGATGGTCACCGCCGCGCCCATGCTGAACATGGCCTTGATCACTTCGTTGGCCTTGATCGACATCTTGTCGGCGAGTTCGGCCACACTGATCGACTCGGGGATCGCCACTTCACGCACGATCGGCTGGGTCGGCTTCTGGAAACCGTGCTGGTTGTCACCACGCCCACGGCGGGTACCACGACGCTCGGCACGCTTGACCTTCTTGCCACCACGACGCCGCTCACCGCGATCGTCGTCGTCATCACGACGGCCACGCCGGGTGCTGTCGCGCTCCTTCTCCTTCTTGGGATGCGCGCGACGGTTTTCGGTACGCTGCTCCTTGGGCGGCGGCTCGACGAACGGCTGGCTGTTGGAGACCGGCTCCACGTCCTCGACCTGCGGCTCTTGGGGAATATCATCCCCCGGGGCGGCGGGGGCCGGCGACGGCGCGGCTGCCTTGTTGGAGCTCTCCTGGCCTGCGCTCTCGGCGGCGGCGGCTGCCTTCGCGGCCGCTTCGGCGTGCGCCTGCTGCTCGGCCTGCTGCGCCTGATGATCGGCCATGTCGCCGACCAGCTGACGCGGACCGGACTCCTCGACCGGCGCCTCTTCGGTCGGCTCGGCGTCGCGCTTGACGTAGGTGCGCTTCTTGCGCACCTGAACCTCGATGGTCTTGCCGCGCTCGCCCGAACGAATCTTGCTGCGGGTATTGCGCGTCAGCGTGATCCGATTGCGCGGACCCCGACCCCCACCATGACTCTTGGTCAGGTGGTCGAGCAGGCGCTGCTTGTCTTCTTCGGATACGGCGTCACTCTCCTGCTTGTGCGGGAGGCCTGCATCCTTCATCTGTTCTAGCAAGCGGGAGACATCGCGTCCCACCTTGCCGGCAAACTCTTTTACGGTCATGTCTGACATTACGACCCTCCTGAACCCGTGACCACGTTACTCTTCGCTCTGAAACCAAGGCGCACGGGCAGTCATGATCAGTGCCGCTGCGCGCTCCTCGTCCACGTCGTCGATATCCTTCAAATCCTCGATGGACTGTTCCGCAAGGTCCTCCATGGTGACGATGCCACGGCTGGCGAGAATGAATGCCAGGTGGCGGTCCATGCCGTCCATCGTGAGAAGGTCTTCGGCGGGCTGAGCGCCGTCCAGTTCCTCTTCCGAGGCGATAGCCAGGTTGAGCAGCTCATCCTTGGCCCTTGCTCGCAGTTCCTCGATCAGATCCTCATCGAACTCTTCGATCTCCAGCATCTCCTCGAGCGGCACGTAGGCCAGCTCTTCGATCGTCGTGAACCCTTCCTCGACCAGGATGCGGGCGACGTCTTCGTCGATCTCGAGATGGTTGATGAAATATTCGATCAGGCTGTCGACTTCCTGTTCGCGTTTACCCTCGGCCTCGTCAACGGTCATGACGTTGAGCGTCCAGGCCGTCAGCTCGCTGGCGAGCCGAACGTTCTGACCGCTGCGGCCGATGGCCTGAGCGAGGTTGTCCTCGGCGACGGCGACGTCCATCGAATGGGCGTCCTCATCGACGAGAATGGAAGCGACTTCCGCCGGCGCCATGGCGTTGATCACCAGCTGGGCGGGGTTGTCGTCCCATAGAATGATGTCCACGCGCTCGTTGCGCAGTTCGTTGGACACCGCTTGTACGCGCGAACCGCGCATACCGACGCAGGCACCGACCGGGTCGATGCGCTTGTCGTTGGTCTTGACCGCGATCTTGGCGCGGGCGCCCGGATCGCGTGCCGCGCCCTTGATCTCGATCAGCTGCTCGGCGATCTCGGGCACCTCGATCTTGAACAGCTCGACCAGCATGCCGGGCTTGGTCCGCGACAGGATCAGCTGGGAGCCGCGGGCTTCCGGATCGACCTTCCACAGCAGCGCGCGCACGCGCTCGTTCATGCGGTAGCGCTCGCCGGGAATCATCTCGCCGCGCGGCAGAAAGCCCTCGGCATTCTCGCCCAGGTCGATGATAAGGCCATCGCGTGTCGTCTTCTTGACGATACCGGCAACCAGCTCGCCTTCGCGCTCGGCATACTGCTTGACGATCTGCGCCCGCTCGGCCTCGCGCACCTTCTGCACGATGACCTGCTTGGCGGTCTGCGCCGCGATGCGGCCGAAAGCCACCGATTCGATCTGCTCTTCGACGACATCGCCGAGGGCCAGCGGCGGATCGCGCTGTTCGGCTTCGGACAGCGGAATCTCGCGCTCTTCGCTGAGATACTCCTCGTCCTCGACCACGGTCCAGCGACGGAAGGTGTCGTACTCACCGGTGCGCCGGTCGATCTCGACCCGAACGCTCACGTCCTGACCTTCGAAACGCTTGCGCGAGGCGCTCGCGAGCGCCGCCTCGACGGCTTCGAAGATCACGTCTCGGGGAACGCTCTTCTCGTTGGAGATGGCGTCAACGACCAGCAGTATCTCTTTGCTCATGCCTATGCCTCGCCGAAAAACCGGTTCTGTGGAAACGCCTTGCTCGCTTCGAAGCGTGGATCCGGCGCCTCTTCTTGTGATCGATGGGTGGTGTCGACAGCGCGATCGGCGGCTACCGATCCACCGACAATGATGTTCGGCGTCAGTCGTCGAACTGCGGCACGACGCGCGCTTGATCGATGCTCTCGATGGGGAAGCAGTACTCTTCGCCATCGATCTGCAGCAGCACGTCGTCATCCTCGACGCCGGCCAGCAGGCCCTGGAACTTGCGCCGGCCATCGAACGCCGTGCGCAGCTTCAACTGCACGACGTGGCCACGAAAACGCGAAAAGTGATCCAGGGTATAGAGCGGGCGGTCGAGCCCAGGAGAGGAAACTTCCAGGCTGTAATGGCTCGAGATCGGATCCTCGACATCGAGCACACCGCTCACCTGGCGGCTGACATCGGCGCAGTCGTCCACCGAGATACCGTTGGGGCCGTCGATGAAGATCATCAACTTGGAGTGCTTGCCCTGAGCCAGATACTCCAGGCCCCACAGCTCGAAACCCATGGCAGTGACCACGGGTTCGATGATCGCATATAGTGCTGCGTCCTTGGTGACCACAGACGACTCCTACAGCAGTTGCATCAGGCACCTGACCGGGAGTTGAGAGACATGCAAGGTGCTAGGTGGCTGACTGACGTTGGCGTCAGCAGGCTAAGTTGAGAACGACAAAGCCGCTAACAAAAAGCCCCTTCTCAAGAAGGGGCCTTTCAAAAAACTTGGTAGCGGGGGCCGGATTTGAACCGACGACCTTCGGGTTATGAGCCCGACGAGCTACCAGACTGCTCCACCCCGCAACATCAGGTTGGCGATTATAGGAACGGCCCCACGATGGGTCAAGGAACGCCGCTATTCACGCAATCAACCGGTTTCGTTCAGAGGTCTGGAATCCAGTTCGATTCCCAGGCTTGACGATGGTGCCGAAGGCGGGACTTGAACCCGCACGACCGTAAGGTCACTACCCCCTCAAGATAGCGTGTCTACCAATTCCACCACTTCGGCATCAGGGGAGTGTCACGCCCGAGAGCGTTGACACCGACTCGAGAACCCAAACTTGGCGCTCACGAGTTTTCCTTTTCACTCAAGGATTTGACGATTTTTGCTGCGTCCCTTCCTCGAGTGCTGGCGCAGCATTATTCCCGGTTTGATCGCCGTCGTCAAGGGTCGGCGCGCCATTATGTTGCTGCTCGATCACTTGGGCGTCGGGAATGCCGGTCTGCGGCGAACTGCTGGCGTTGGTCGCGAAGTAGGCCAGCGCCAGCGAGGTCACGAAGAACAGGGCGGCCAGGCCACCGGTCAGCTTGGACAGAAAGCCGCCGCTGCCGCGCGAACCGAACACCGTCTGCGAGGAGCCACCGCCGAACGCAGCACCGGCCTCGGCGCCCTTGCCCTGCTGCAGCAGGACGAGCACCACCAGTGCGATGGCGATGAGTACGTGGATCATCAAAACTGCTATCTGCATGAAATCAACCTGCTGACTGACAAATCGCTATGAAATCGTCGACCTTGAGCGACGCACCGCCGATCAGGCCGCCGTCGATATCCTGCTGTGCGAGCAGCTCGGCGGCATTGCTCGCATTCATGCTCCCGCCGTAGAGCAGGCGCAGCTCCGCGGCGAGTTCACGGTCGAACCCCGCCTGATAGGCGCGGATCGCCGCCATTACCTCCTGGGCCTGCGCCGGGGTCGCCGTGCGCCCGGTGCCGATCGCCCATACCGGCTCGTAGGCGAGCGTCAGCTGACGCCGCTGCGCCGGCTCGAGCCGCGACATGACATAGCCCACCTGGCGCAGCACCACCTCCTCGGTACGCCCGGCATCACGCTCCTCGAGGGTCTCACCGACGCACAGGATCGGACGAATGCCGACGCCCAGCGCCGCGATCACGCGATCGAATACCGCCTCGTCGCCCTCGTGGTAGAGCTGACGCCGCTCGGAGTGGCCGACGAGCACCCACTCGACGCCGAACTCCTTGAGCATCTGCCCGCTCACCTCGCCGGTACGCGCCCCCGCGTGCAGCGGATTGAGCGTCTGCGCGCCGAGCCCGATCGGCGTGGCGGCGAAGGCTTCCGACGCGGCCTGCAGATAGGGGAAGGGAGGATGGATCAGTACCTCGACCGACGCCGGCAGCGTCGTCTCGGCAAACGCCCGCGCGAAGGTCTCGACCAGTTCCGCCGAGCCATTCATCTTCCAGTTACCCGCGATCAGCGGCTTGCGCATGCTACCTCCCGTCGGTGGTGCGACATGGTATAAAAGCCTTGACAGCAAGACAACAAGAGAACTCGCGCCCCTCGCCCCTGCCGCCTCACGTGATCAGATTCTCGACGCTCGCTGCGATCCGCCCGGCCATCGCCGCAACGTCGAAGCGCGGACGCCCCTCCACCATCACCCGAATCAGCGGTTCGGTGCCCGAGGGACGCAGCAGCACCCGGCCGCCATCGCCGAGCTCCTGCTCCACCGCCGCCACGCTCTGGTGCAGCTCGGGGCTCTCCAGCAGCGCCTTGGCATCGCTACCGCTGGGCAGACGCACGTTGACCAGCGCCTGGGGCGCCTTTTCGAAGCCTTCCAGCAGCTGAGACAGGGTAGCACTTTCGCGCACCATCACCGCGAGCACCTGCAGCGCCGAGACGATGCCGTCGCCGGTGGTCTGCACGTGACGACAGAGGATGTGCCCGGAGGATTCTCCCCCCAGCAGCCAGTCGTTGGCCAGCAGGCGTTCGGTGACATAGCGGTCGCCGACCTTGGCACGCTCGAATGGAATCCCCTGGCGCTCGAAGGCCGCGGCCAGGCCGAAGTTGCTCATCAGCGTCCCCACCACGCCGCCACGCAGCTTGTCGCGGGCGTGCAGATCGCGGGCAATGATATAGAGAATCTCGTCGCCGTCGACCAGGGTACCGTCGGCACCGACCAGCAGCACGCGATCGCCATCCCCATCGAAGGCGATACCGAGGTCCGCTTCGCGCTCGCGTACCGCCGCCTGTAAACGCTCGGGATGGGTCGAGCCGACGCCACTGTTGATGTTGAGGCCATCCGGCTCGGCCCCGATCACGCTGACATCGGCGCCCAGCTCGCGAAAGACATTGGGCGCGATGTGATAGGTCGCGCCATGGGCGCAGTCGAGCACGATGCGCAGGCCGTGCAGCTCGAGCCGATTGGGCACCGTCGACTTGCAGAACTCGATGTAGCGCCCGGCGGCATCGTTGATGCGCACCGCACGCCCCAGACGATGGGGCGCCATGGTCTCGAGCGGTTTGTCGAGCTCGGCCTCGATCTCCAGCTCGACCGCATCGGCGAGCTTGAGCCCCTCCGCCGAGAAGAACTTGATGCCGTTGTCCTGATAGGGATTGTGCGAGGCCGAGATGACGATGCCGGCGTCGGCGCGGAAGGTCCGCGTCAGGTAAGCGATCCCCGGTGTGGGCATCGGCCCCAGCAGCGAGACATCCGCCCCTGCCGCCGACAGGCCGGCCTCCAGTGCCGACTCGAACATGTAGCCCGAGATACGCGTGTCCTTGCCGATCACCACCTTGGGCCGCGGCGCCTGGTGGGATTTTTGCCGCGTCTGCTGGTCGGCGACCCGGCGCGCCAGCACCCGCCCCATGGCCCAGCCCAGCTTGAGAATGAAATCGGCGGTGATCGGCGCCTCGCCGACCGTACCGCGAATGCCGTCGGTACCGAAATAGCGTCTACTCATTTTCTACTCGCTCCTGCAGTACTGCCCAAGCCATGTCGATCGCGTCACGCGTGGGGGCGACGTCGTGCACGCGCAGGATCCGCGCGCCGCGCTCGAGCGCCATCACCGCCAGCGCCAGCCCACCGGGGAGACGCTGACTGACCTCGCGTCCCAGCGCCTCGCCGATCATGCGCTTGCGCGACACCCCCACCAGCAGCGGCAGGTCGAGCGCGTCGAGGGCGCTCAGCCGGTTGAGCAGTTGAAGATTGTGTTCCAGTGTCTTGGCGAAACCGAAGCCCGGGTCGAGCAGCAGCCGCGCCCGCGGGATGCCCGCCTGCTCGCAGGCAGCGACGCGCTGGCGCAGGAAATCGATCACCGCTACCTCGATCGGCTCGGCATAGTG
Organism: Salinicola sp. RZ23; assembly: GCF_003206675.1. Taxonomy (NCBI): domain Bacteria; kingdom Pseudomonadati; phylum Pseudomonadota; class Gammaproteobacteria; order Oceanospirillales; family Halomonadaceae; genus Salinicola; species Salinicola sp. RZ23. Next base: position 98,736 of record NZ_PZJK01000003.1, on the reverse strand, counting down.
CGGCGCCTGCTGCATGGTCTGGGGCTCGCCCTGCATGTGCATCAGGCACACCGGTAGCGCGCTCTGCGCCGCCGCAGCGAGAGCACCGTCGCGGGTCAGCGCGCGCACGTCGTTGATCAGCCCTGCTCCGGCCCGCGCCGCCTCGGTGATGATCTGCGGCGCACTGGTATCCACCGAGACCAGGGCGTCGAACTCGCGGGTCAGCATTTCGACCACTGGCAGCACCCGCTCGCGCTCGGCGTCGAGCGCCACCGGTTGCGCCCCGGGTCGGGTCGACTCGCCACCGACATCGATGATATCGGCGCCTTCGGCGAGCATGCGCTCGGCATGGCGCCGGGCGTCGTCGAGGCGTTGATGACGGCCGCCATCGGAGAACGAATCCGGAGTGACATTGAGAATCCCCATCACGCGGGGACGGGTGAGGTCGAGGAGGTGCTTGCCGCAGCGCAGCATCGATCCGGCGTGGGGCGTTTCCGTCATGGGCCTCGGCTCGCCAAGAAGCGGGAAAAAAGGGAATGACTCGAAAAAAGAGAGTCACTCTAAGCAGCGCCGCCGCCGGACGCAAGCGCCACGGCCCTGGCGCATTCGCGGGGCCGATAACGCAGCAGGGCGCCGTATCGGCGCCCTGCTGTGAGTGGAACGTCGTCAGCCGCGACCGGCTCAGGAGCCGGCGGGCCCGCCCAGCGGATCGGAGGGGCGTCGGTTGCCCGGCTCCTCGTCCTTGGGCTCGTCCTCGTCCGGCTGCGCCTCGGCGCTGCTGACCGGCTCGCCGGTGCCGGTGCTCGGCCCCTGGTCGTCCCAGTCCTTCGGCGGACGCGGCTTTCGGCCTTCCATGATGTCCTTGAGCTGATCGGCATCGATGGTCTCGTACTGCATCAGCGCTTCGGCCATCAGGTCCAGCTTGTCGCGGTTGTCCGAAAGGATCTTCTCTGCCGTGGCGTAGCACTCGTCGATGATGCGGCGGATCTCCTTGTCGAGACGCGTCGAGGTCTCGCCCGAGTTGAGCTTGCCGCCACCCTGGCCCGGCCCACCGAGGAACTGGTGCGATTCGTCCTCGTCGTACATCAGCGGCCCCATCTCGTCGGACAGGCCCCACTTGGCCACCATGCTGTGGGCCAGCTCGGTCGCTCGCTTGATGTCGTTGGAGGCACCGGTGGTGACACCGTTGGGGCCCAGCGTCATCTCCTCGGCGATGCGCCCACCGAACAGCGAACAGATCTGGCTGATGATCTGCTGCCGCGAATAGCTGTAGCGATCTTCCAGCGGCAGGAACATGGTCACCCCCAGCGCACGACCGCGCGGAATGATGGTGACCTTGTAGACCGGATCGTGCTCCGGCATCAGCAGGCCGATGATGGCGTGCCCGGACTCGTGATAAGCGGTGTTGAGCTTCTCTTTCTCGGACATCACCATCGAACGCCGCTCGGCGCCCATCATGATCTTGTCCTTGGCCAGCTCGAGCTCCTCCATGCCCACGGTGCGACGATTGCGGCGCGCCGCGAACAGTGCCGCCTCGTTGACCAGGTTGGCCAGATCGGCGCCCGAGAAGCCCGGTGTGCCACGTGCGATCAGGCTCGACTTCACGCCATCGCCCATCGGCACCTTGCGCAGGTGCACGTTGAGGATGTGCTCACGCCCACGGATGTCCGGCAGCGGCACGGTGACCTGGCGGTCGAAGCGCCCCGGGCGCAGCAGCGCCGGGTCGAGCACGTCGGGGCGGTTGGTGGCGGCGATCACGATGATGCCGTCGTTGGCCTCGAAGCCGTCCATCTCGACCAGCAGCTGGTTGAGGGTCTGCTCGCGCTCGTCGTGACCGCCGCCCATGCCGGAGCCGCGATGGCGGCCGACGGCGTCGATCTCGTCGATGAAGATGATGCAGGGCGCCTGCTTCTTGGCCTGCTCGAACATGTCACGCACGCGCGAGGCGCCGACACCCACGAACATCTCGACGAAGTCGGAGCCGGAAATGGAGAAGAATGGCACCTTGGCCTCGCCGGCGATCGCCTTGGCGAGCAGCGTCTTGCCCGTCCCGGGCGGCCCCACCATCAGCACGCCGCGGGGGATCTGACCACCCAGGCGCTGGAACTTGGAGGGGTCCTTGAGGAAGTCGACCAGCTCGACCACTTCTTCCTTGGCCTCGTCGCAACCGGCGACGTCGGCGAAGGTGCTCTTGATCTGGTCCTGGCTGAGCAGCTTGGCCTTGGACTTGCCGAAGCTCATGGGGCCGCCGCGACCGCTGCCGCCGCCCTGCATCTGGCGCATGAAGAAGAAGAAGATCGCCAGGATCAGCAGAATCGGGAAGCTGGCGATCAGCAGCCGCGTCCACAGGCTCTGCTCTTCCGGCTTCTTGCCGACCACGGTGACCTTGTGCGACAGCAGGTCATCCATCAGCTTGGGATCCTGCGCAGCCGGACGGATGGTCTGGAACTGGGTGCCGTCGCTGCGCTCACCACTGATGGTGTAGCCATCGATGGTCACGCTGCGCACCTGATCTTTCTGCACCTGCTCCACGAATTGGGAGTAGCTCATCGTATGCGGCGAGCTATCCACGCTGAAATTGTTGAACACCGTCAGCAGCACGGCTGCGATGACCAACCAGAGAATTAGATTCTTCGCCATGTCGTTCAAGACACCACCCTCATAGTACGAATCTCGCCGCCTGCGTCTGCCATGCTCTCGACCCTACCTCAGATGGGGGCTCGCGGCCATGCTTGCAAGCCGTGTCCGCGCGAAAGTCGGCCAAGTAGACATCATGTATCGGCCCTCCGAAGCGTCGAACGCCGCGCCGAACCGGCCCTGAAATGTGTTGCGCTTCGAAACTACCCTATCTGTCGAACGCCGATCTCTCGAACACCGACCGGTCTTTCGCACCTCGGCCTCACGCTCGAGCTAGCCCTTGAACCCCTGGGCCAGCAGATAGACTTCACGTGACCGGGCCCTCGACGCCTCCGGCTTGCGCGTGACCACCTTGGTGAAGCTGGCGCGCAGCTCGCGCAGGTAGTCATCGAAGCCCTCTCCCTGGAACACCTTGGCCAGGAAGTTGCCACCCGGCGAGAGCGTCTGCCGAGCCAGGTCGAGCGCCAGCTCGACCAGATACATCGCCTGCGGCTGGTCGATCGCCGCCATACCGCTCATATTGGGCGCCATATCCGACAGCACCAGGTCGAGGGGGCGCTCACCGAGCTCGGCCAGAATCGCCTCGAGCACACTCTCTTCGGTGAAGTCGCCCTGGATGAAGCTGACGCCGGCCAGCGCATCCATCTCGAGGATATCGGAGGCGATCACCACGCCTTCGGGGCCGACCTTCTCCGCCGCCACCTGGCTCCAGCCGCCCGGCGCCGCACCCAGGTCGATCACCCCCATTCCCGGACGCAGCAGCGCATCGCGCTGGTCGAGCTCGAGCAGCTTGTAGCTGGCCCGCGAACGATAGCCATCCTTCCACGACTGCTGCACGTAACGGTCGTCGAAGTGCTCTTTGAGCCAGCCGGCACTGCTCTTGCTCTGCCGCGTCGCGGCGCCGGTCTTGCCTGGGGTCGAGGAGCGGGTCACGAATGGCCACCTGCGGATACGGAAAATGATGGAACGAAACGGGAATCGGCCGCCGGAACGGGGCCGCTGGATGCTGCCAGACCACAAAACCAAGGGGGAGAAGCCGGCGAGGCGGCCGGATACACGCCGGAATCGGCCGTGTCACAGGGTGCTTTGGCGCCTGCCGCCTTTCCTGGCGCTGCCGAAACCCGTACCATGCGCGTTTCGACAGTGCGGTGGTGGGACCGATTGCAGCACCGCTAAATCTTATTAGTGAAGTCCAACGGTCAGGTTACCATGAGCTTGTCATCGGCACAAAAGAAAGCCTTTCGCAGCATCGGCCACCATCTCCAGCCGGTCGTCACCGTGAGCGAGAACGGTCTCGGCGAAGGCGCCCAGCAGGAGCTCGAGCGCGCCCTGCGCGACCACGAGCTGATCAAGGTCAAGCTGGCGATCCCCGAGCGCGAGGATCGCCAGGCGATGATCGAGGAGCTGGTCGCGGTCTCCGGCGCAGAGCTGGTCCAGAGTCTGGGCAAGGTGGCGCTGCTCTACCGCCACAACCCCAAGGCCAACCCCAAACTCTCCAACATCGCCCGCGCCGAGAACCATCACGGCCGCCACTGAACCTGACATCCGCGGGCCGCAAAAAGCAGCGTACTTCAGCACAAAAAGAAGCCGCGACAGTGTCGCGGCTTCTTTCGCTTTCAACGCCGTTTGACCAACGCGCAGCGGCGCGCGTGCGATCAGATATGCTCGACGCCCGAGATCTCATACTCCACGTCGCCACCCGGCGTACGCACGTTGACCACATCGCCTTCGCTCTTGCCGATCAAGGCCCGGGCGATCGGGGAGGTGACCGAAATCTTGCCCGCCTTGATGTTGGCCTCGTCCTCACCGACGATGCGATAACGCACCTCTTCGTCGGTTTCCAGGTTGAGCAGATCCACGGTGACCCCGAAGATCACCTTGCCGGTGCGCGGCATCTTGGCCACGTCGATCACCTGGGCGTTGGAGAGCTTGCCCTCGATCTCCTGGATGCGCCCTTCGATGAAGCCCTGCTGCTCGCGCGCGGCATGGTACTCGGCGTTCTCCTTGAGATCGCCATGCTCGCGCGCCTCGGCGATCGCCGCGATCACCCGTGGGCGCTCCTCGCCCTTGAGATGGTTGAGCTCTTCGCGCAGCGACTGCTCGCCGTGGACGGTCATCGGGACCTTATTCATTGACTGCTCCTGCATGCTGTTCCTGAAGCCGCCGCACCGTGATCTCGTTGCCATACTCCAGCGCCATGCAGACGGCACGCGCCCCTGCCAGCGTCGTGGCATAGGGAACCTTGCGCGCCAGTGCGGTACGCCGGATGACCGAGGAATCATTGATCGCCTGACGGCCTTCCGTGGTGTTCACGATATAGGCGATCTCGTCGTTCTTGAGCAGATCGACGATATGCGGACGGCCTTCATAAACCTTGTTGACGACGGCGACCGTCAGCCCAGCCTGCTCCAGAGCCTGGGCCGTGCCACGGGTCGCCACGAGATCGAAGCCCAAGGCTAGCAGAGATTGGGCAACCTCGATAACACCCTGCTTGTCCGGCTCACGCACCGACAGAAACGCCTTGCGCTCGCCGCTGAGCTTGGGAATCGCTTCTCCCGCGCCCAGCTGTGCCTTGTAGAAGGCCTCGGCAAAGGTGGTACCGCTGCCCATCACCTCACCGGTGGACTTCATCTCCGGCGACAGGATCGGATCGACGCCGGGGAACTTGTTGAACGGGAAGACCGCTTCCTTGACGCTGTAGTAACCCGGAATGATCTCGCGGGTGAAGTTCTGCGCCGCCAGCGTCTTGCCAGCCATGCAGCGTGCCGCCACCTGGGCCAGCGAGGTGCCGATGCACTTGGAGACGAACGGCACCGTGCGCGAGGCGCGCGGGTTGACCTCGATGACGTAGATCTCGCCATCCTGCCACGCCAGCTGCACGTTCATCAGCCCGACCACGTTGAGCTCGACCGCCATCTGCTTGACCTGATCGCGCATTGCGTCCTGGACGTCGGCGGGCAACGAGTAGGGCGGCAGCGAGCAGGCGGAGTCACCGGAGTGCACGCCGGCCTGCTCGATATGCTGCATGATGCCGCCGATCACCACCTGCTCGCCGTCGGAGACGGCGTCGATGTCGATCTCCACCGCGGCCTTGAGGAAGTGGTCGAGCAGCACCGGCGAGTCGTTGGAGACCTTGACCGCATGGGTCATGTAGCGCTCCAGCTCCTCGGCCGAGTAGACGATCTCCATCGCCCGGCCGCCGAGCACGTAGCTGGGGCGCACCACCAGCGGGTAGCCGATCTTCTCGGCCTTGGCGAAGGCGTCCTCGAAGCTGCGCGCGGTGGCGTTGGGCGGCTGCTTGAGCCCCAGCTTGTCGATCATCTGCTGGAAGCGTTCGCGGTCCTCGGCGCGATCGATCGCATCGGGCGTGGTACCGATGATCGGCACGCCGGCGGCTTCCAGGGCCCGCGCCAGCTTCAGCGGCGTCTGGCCGCCGAACTGCACGATCACCCCGACCGGCTGCTCCTTGTCGGCGATCTCGAGCACGTCCTCCAGGGTCACCGGCTCGAAGTAGAGGCGATCCGAGGTGTCGTAGTCGGTGGAGACGGTCTCCGGGTTGCAGTTGACCATGATCGTCTCATAGCCGTCTTCGCGCATGGCGAGGGCGGCGTGGACGCAGCAGTAGTCGAACTCGATGCCCTGGCCGATCCGGTTGGGACCGCCACCGAGCACCATGATCTTCTGGCGGCTGGAGGGCTCGGCCTCGCACTCCTCTTCGTAAGTGGAGTACATGTAGGCGGTGCTCGAAGCGAACTCGGCGGCACAGGTGTCGACGCGCTTGTAGACCGGGCGAATATCGAGCTGGTGGCGCCGTGCGCGCACCTCGCTCTCGGCCACGCCCAGCAGGGCCGCCAGACGCGCGTCGGAGAAGCCCTTGCGCTTGAGCCGGAACAGCTCATCGGCATCGAAGTCGTGCAGCGCGCGCTTGGCCACCTCACCTTCCAGACGCACCAGCTCCTCGAGCTGGACCAGGAACCAGCGGTCGATGTTGGTCAGCGCGAACACCTCGTCCACGCTCATGCCACTGCGCATGGCGTCGGCGACGTAGAAGATACGGTCGGCGCCGGCGGCCTGCAGCTCGCCCTGGATCAGCGCCATGTTCTCGGGGCCGAAGTCGGCGACCTTGGGATCGAGCCCGTCGACACCGATCTCCAGGCCGCGCAGCGCTTTCTGCATCGACTCCTGGAAGGTGCGGCCGATCGCCATCACCTCACCCACCGACTTCATCTGGGTGGTCAGCCGGTCGTTGGCCTGGGGGAACTTCTCGAAGGTAAAACGCGGGATCTTGGTGACCACGTAGTCGATCGATGGCTCGAAGGAGGCCGGCGTGGCACCGCCGGTGATGTCGTTCTGCAGCTCGTCCAGGGTGTAACCCACCGCCAGCTTGGCGGCGATCTTGGCGATCGGGAAGCCGGTGGCCTTGGAGGCCAGCGCCGAGGAGCGCGACACCCGCGGGTTCATCTCGATCACCACCATGCGCCCGGTGTTCGGATCGACGCCGAACTGGACGTTGGAGCCGCCGGTCTCGACGCCGATCTCGCGCAGCACCGCAAGCGATGCGTTACGCATGATCTGGTACTCCTTGTCGGTCAGCGTCTGCGCCGGGGCCACGGTGATGGAGTCACCGGTGTGCACGCCCATGGGGTCGAAGTTCTCGATCGCGCAGACGATGATGCAGTTGTCGTTCTTGTCACGAACGACCTCCATCTCGTACTCCTTCCACCCCAGCAAGGATTCGTCGATCAGCAGCTCGTGGTTGTTGGAGAGCTCGAACCCGCGACCGCAGATCTCCTCGAACTCCTCCTTGTTGTAGGCCACGCCGCCGCCGGAGCCGCCCATGGTGTAGGAGGGGCGGATGATCACCGGGAAGCCCAGCTCGCCCTGGATCTCCCACGCCTCGTCCATGGTGTGGGCGACCTTGGCCTTGGGGCACTCCAGGCCGATGTTCTTCATCGCCTTGTCGAACAGATCGCGATCTTCGGCCTTGTTGATGGCATCGGCGTTGGCACCGATCATCTCCACGCCGTGCTTCTCCAGCACGCCGTGCTTGTCCAGGTCCAGCGCACAGTTGAGCGCGGTCTGTCCGCCCATGGTCGGCAGGATCGCCGAGGGGCGCTCGCGCTCGATGATCTTCTCCACCGCCTGCCAGGTGATCGGCTCGATGTAGGTGGCGTCGGCCATCACCGGGTCGGTCATGATGGTGGCCGGGTTGGAGTTGACCAGGATGACGCGGTAGCCCTCTTCGCGCAGCGCCTTACAGGCCTGGGCCCCGGAGTAGTCGAATTCGCACGCCTGCCCGATGACGATGGGGCCGGCGCCGATGATCAGAATGCTGTCGAGATCCGTACGTTTTGGCATGCGCTAACACTCGTCGAATAAGGTGGTGCCGGCGGCGGCCGCCGGCCCTGAAAGAGTCAAATCCCGCTGCTGGCTGCTCGTGTCAGCCACCGCTGTCGGCGCCTCAGGCGGCGCTTTGCTGATGACGCTGCATCATCGACACGAAACGATCGAACAGCGGCGCCACGTCCTGCGGCCCGGGACTCGCTTCCGGGTGACCCTGGAAGCTGAAGGCCGGCCGGTCGCTGAGCTCGATGCCCTGCAGGGTGCCGTCGAACAGCGAGCGATGGATCGCACGCACGTTGTCCGGCAGGCTCGACTCGTCCACCGCGAACCCGTGGTTCTGGCTGGTGATCATGACATGACCGCTGTCGAGATCCTGCACCGGGTGGTTGGCGCCGTGGTGGCCGTGGTTCATCTTGAGCGTGCGTGCACCGGCGGCGAGCGCCAGCAGCTGGTGACCGAGACAGATGCCGAACACCGGAATCCCGCTCTCCAGGATCTCGCGGATGGCGGTGATGGCGTAGTCGCACGGCTCCGGGTCACCGGGGCCATTGGCCAGGAACACGCCGTCGGGGCTCATCGCCAGCACCTCGCTGGCCGGCGTCTGCGCCGGCACCACGGTCAGGCGGCAGCCGCGCGAGGCGAGCATGCGCAGGATGTTGCGCTTGACGCCATAGTCGTAGGCCACCACGTGATACGGGCGCGGGCCATGGGCGGTGTCGGCATAGCCCTGCCCCAGCGCCCACTCGCCTTCGTGCCACTCATAGGTCTCGCGGCACGACACCACCTTGGCCAGATCCATGCCCTTGAGCCCGGGGAATGCCCGCGCCGCGGCCAGCGCCCGCGCCACCGCGTCGTCGCCGGTGGCCTCGGTGCCCGCCAGGATGGCGCCGTTGAGCGAGCCCTTGCTGCGCAGCAGCCGGGTCAGGCGGCGGGTGTCGATATCGGCGATGCCGAGCACGCCATTGGCGGCGAGGTAGTCGGACAGGCTCTGCTCGCTGCGGAAGTTGCTGGCCAGCAGCGGTAGATCGCGGATCACCAGCCCGGCCGCCGCGATCGCGCCGGACTCGACGTCCTCGCGATTGATGCCGGTATTGCCGATGTGCGGGTAGGTCAGCGTGACGATCTGGCGGGTATAGGAGGGGTCGGTGAGGATTTCCTGATAGCCGGTCATGGCGGTGTTGAACACCACCTCGCCGCTGGTCTGCCCGTCGGCACCCAGCGCAGTGCCGTGGAATACACTGCCATCTTCGAGCGCCAGTATCGCAGGTCTATTCAAGGCCTCATCCTCCTCAGCGGGTCACCAACGAATGGCAAGGGAACGACACCCCCTGCCCTAGGGTCTGCCGGCCGTCGCCAAGCGCGAGGTCGCGGGGCACGCAGTCAGGTCGTCGAGCAAAGCCAGGTCGTAAAAAAGCGGGACGAAATCCGGAAAACCGGTTCCATCCCGCTTGCTTGTCCTGATCGACGCTATCCTGGTCGACGTGCTCATCGACTGCATTGCCTGCGGCTGCTCTCTCGCTGCGGCGTTCGCCCGGCCAAATTGGCGCGATGATACCGGAAAGCGGCTGCCGGCTCTACCCCCGAAGTCAATGCCACCTTGGCGGTAAGCGCCGGCGTCAGCGCACTCAGGCCTTGAGGCCGAGCACATCCTGCATGTCGTAGCGCCCGACATCGCGCGGTGCGAGCCAGCGCGCCGCGCGTACCGCGCCCTTGGCGAAGGTCATGCGGCTGGAGGCCTTGTGGGTGATCTCGATGCGCTCACCTTCGGTGGCGAACATCACCGTGTGCTCACCGACGATATCGCCGGCACGCACGGTGGCGAAGCCGATCTCCTTGTCTGTGCGCGGCCCGCACTGGCCGACCCGCTCGAACACGCCGTACTCCTTGAGCGGACGCGCCAGGGCATCGGCCATCACCTCGCCCATCCTCAGCGCGGTGCCCGAAGGCGCATCGACCTTGTGGCGATGGTGGGCCTCGATCACCTCGATGTCGTAGCCCTCGTCGCCCAGCGCGCGAGCGGCGGTGGCAAGCAGATTGAGGGTCAGGTTGACGCCGACGCTCATGTTGGGTGCAAAGACCATCGCCACCCGCTCGCGATAGCCATCGAGTTCGGCCAGTTGGGCCTCGTCGAGGCCGGTGGTGCCGATCACGATCGCCTTGCCGTGGTCGGCGCAGAAAGCGAGATTGGCCAGGGTGGTGGCGGGCGAGGTGAAGTCGATCAGCACATCGAAGTCGTCGGCGATGGCGGCCAGGTCATCCGTGGCAGCCACGCCCAGGCGGCCGATGCCGGCGAGTTCACCCAGGTCGGCGCCGACCAGCGAGCTGCCGGTGGAGACGCTGCCGCCGGCCAGACTGGCCCCGTCATCCTGCTGCACGGCACTGACCAGATTGCGGCCCATGCGGCCGGCGGCGCCGACAATGGCGATACGGGGGGCGTGAGAAGGCATGCGATCTCCAGCGGTAGGGTAAGTCGCGGCAGTATAACAACTGCCGCCGGGGCCCGCGCGACGCCTGTCGGCAGCCCCCGGCAAGCCTGGGTGCAGCGCTGGACGCCCCGGAATCACTGCGACATACTAGCCTCCTTTCGCAAATAAGAATCATGCGTAACTAACCCATTCGCCCCTCTGCCGGATCTCGCCGTGACTCAGCCACGTTCCCTCTTCGCCGGATACGCCGCGAGGCTCGTTCGTCTCGCCGTCATCACCCTCGCCCTCGGCGGCGCCAACAGCACCTGGGCCGATCCGATCACGGTGACCGATATCGCCGGCCGTCAGGTGACCGTCGAGGCGCCGGTGCAGCGCGTCATCTTGGGTGAAGGGCGCCAGATCTATCTGCTCGCCGCGCTCGAGCCCGACAACCCGTTCGCCCACGTGGTGGGCTGGCGCCACGACCTCGCCGAGGCCGACCCGGACAACTACGCCGCCTACGCCGCCAAGTTCCCCGAGATGAAGCAGATCCCCACCTTCGGCGGCTTCAAGGATGGCACCTTCGACGTCGAGCAGGCCGCCAGCCTGCACCCCGACGTGGTGCTGATGAACCTCGAGGCCAAGGCCGCCACCGAGGACGCCGGCTACGACACCAAGCTGGCCGCGCTGGGCATCCCGATCGTCTATGTCGATTTCCGCGAGAAACCGCTCGCGCACACCATCCCCTCGATGCGTCTGATGGGGCGCCTGCTCGGCGACACCCAGCGCGCCGACGCCTTCATCGATTTCGCCGAGGCGCAGCTGGCCCGGGTCACCGACAAGATCGCCGCCGCCGACCCGGCGCGACCCAAGGTGTTCATCGATCGCGCCGGCGGCTACTCCGACGACTGCTGCATGAGCTTCGGTCCCGGCAACTTCGGCGAGTACGTCGAGCTCGCCGGCGGCCACAACATTGCCGACGGCATCATCCCGTCGACCTTCGGCACCCTCAATCCGGAGCAGATCATCGCCGCCAACCCCGATCAGGTGGTGGTCACCGGCGGCAACTGGGGCGCCTACGTGCCCGGCGGCAACTGGGTCGGCGTGGGCCCGGGTGCGGACATGCAGAAGGCCCGGGCCAAGCTCGAGCAACTGACCCACCGCACCGCTATGACCGGCATCGAGGCGGTGAAGACCGGCCAGGTCCACGCCATCTGGCACCAGTTCTACAACAGCCCCTACTACTTCGTGGCGGTGCAGCAGCTGGCCAAGTGGTTCCACCCGGAGCTGTTCGCCGATCTCGATCCCGAGGCCACCCTGCGCGAGCTGCATCAGCGCTTCCTGCCGGTGGACTACGCCCCCGGCTACTGGGTATCCCTGCATGACGAGTGAGAGTTCCCGCGCGAGCGCCGAGCCGCCGCGTCCGGTCGCCTTCGCGCCGGCCGCGGCCGAGGACGCCAACCTCTATCGCCGGCTGGTGCTGCGACGCCAACTGATCCTGGCCGCGCTGGCCCTGGCGCTGTTCGCCAGTCTGTGTGTCGACCTCGCCCTGGGGCCGGCGCGCTTCGGCCTCGACCAGGTGATCGCGGCGCTCTTCACCCCCGGCTCGGTGGAGGATTCGCTGCGGGTGATCCTGTGGCAGATCCGCATGCCGGTGGCGCTGATGGCGCTGGTGGTGGGCGCCAGCCTGTCGATCGCCGGCGCCCAGATGCAGACCATACTGAGCAATCCGCTGGCCAGCCCCTTCACCCTCGGCATCTCCGCCGGCGCCAGTTTCGGTGCCGCGCTGGCGCTGGCCTTCGGGGTGACCCTGGTGCCGGCACTGGTCGACTACGCGATCCCGCTCAACGCCTTCATCATGGCGATGCTGACCGCGCTGGCGATCCACTTCCTGAGCATGCGCCGCGGGGTGACGATCGAGACCATCGTGCTGCTGGGCATCGCCATGGTGTTCATCTTCAACTCGCTGATGGCACTGATCCAGTTCTTCGCCAGCCAGCAGGCGGTCTCCGCAGTGGTGTTCTGGACCATGGGCAGCCTGACCAAGGCGACCTGGCCCAAGCTCGGCATCGCCTTCGCCGTGCTCGCGGTGGTGGTACCGCTGCTGGCCCGCCACGGCTGGGCACTGACCGCCATGCGCCTGGGCGATGCCAAGGCCGAGAGCCTGGGCGTCAAGCCGCGGGCGCTGCGTCTGGAGGTGCTGATCATGGTCTCGCTGCTGGCCGCGATCGCCGTCTCCTTCGTCGGCACCATCGGCTTCGTCGGGCTGGTCGGGCCGCACATCGCGCGTCTGCTGCTGGGTGAGGATCAGCGCTTCTTCCTGCCCGGTTCGGCGCTGTGCGGGGCACTGATGCTGTCGGTGGGCTCGGTGCTGTCGAAGGTGATCATCCCCGGCACCATCATTCCGATCGGCATCATCACCTCGCTGGTGGGGATTCCGTTTTTCCTGTTCTTGATCCTCAACCACAAGAAGAACGCATGGTAACGCTGACGCTCGACCGCCTCTCGGCGCGCTACGGCCGCCGCCAGATCCTCGACGATATCTCCACCCCGCCGCTGCACGGTGGCCAGGTAGTGGCGCTGCTCGGCCCCAACGCGGCGGGCAAGTCGACCCTGTTCCGGCGCATCCTGGGGCTGCTCGAGGGGGATGGCGAGGTACGCATCACGGGCACCAGCAGTGAGCGTCCGGTCGCCTACATGCCCCAGGACAACGGCGCCACCGCCGTGCTGACGGTCTACGAGGCGGTCCTGCTGGCACGCATGCAGGGGCGCCGCCTCAAGGTGGCGGATGCCGACCTCAAGGAGGTCGACAAGGCGCTGGCGGCGCTCGGCATCGACACCCTGGCCGGGCGCGACATCGGCAATCTGAGCGGCGGCCAGCGGCAGCTGGTGGGCGCAGCCCAGGCGCTGGTGCAGTCCCCCGACATCCTGCTGCTCGACGAGCCCACCTCGGCGCTCGACCTCCACCGCCAGATCAGCCTGCTCAGCATCCTGCGCCGGCTGGCGCAGGAGCGGAACATGCTGATCATCGCCGCGCTCCACGATCTCGGCCACGCCCTGCGTTTCGCCGATCAGGCGCTGGTGATCGAGAGCGGGCGGCTGGTCGATTGCGGCCCCTGCGAACAGGTGGTGACACCGCAGATGCTGCGCCGCACCTTCCAGGTCGAGGCACGCATCGAGCCCTGCTCCCAGGGGAGACCGCAGTTGATCGTCGAAGCCGCCATCTAGCGACGCCCTGGTCAGGGCTGGCGGCAAAGCCCCCATATCCCTGCACCCGGCGCGCTAGTCACTGGCGCCGAGCCGCCGCCGCCTCCATCCCAACCGACGCCCCTCCAGCGCCGCCAGCATGGCGCCCCCCAGCACCAGCGGCAGGGCCAGCACGAAACCGCTGGAGAGCGGCTGCCCGAACAGCCACAGATCCGCCAGCAGCGGCCAGATCAGCGCCACGTATTCGAATGGCGCCAGCTTGGATACCTCGGTCATGCGCAGCGCCAGCGTCATGCAGATATGCGCCGCGCCGCCGAACAGCCCCGCCAGTACCAGCAGCAGCAGCGTCGGCCAGGCCACCGTGACCCAGCCCAGGGCAGCGGTCGCCAGCCCCGCCAGGGTGGTCACCAGCACGAAGTAGAACGCGATCGAGGCGGGCGTCTCGGTGCGCGAGATGCGCCGTACCGTGAGCAGCGCCCCGGCCGTGAGCAGGGCGGCGCCGATGCCCAGGGCGTAACCGGTGATCCGCGCCGGGGTCGGGCCGCCGCGCAGTTCGGGCAGGATCAGCACCCCCACTCCGACCAGCACCAGTGTCAGCGCCGCCAGGCGGTGGCGGGTGAGGCGTTCGCCCAGCAGCAGGATTCCGCCCAGTGCCAGGGCCACCGGCGCCAGCTGGGCCAGCAGGGTCGCCTCCGCCACCGGCAGCCGCGCCACCGCCGCGAAGGAGGCGAACATTGCCGCCGCCCCCAGCCCCGAGCGCAGCAGATGGCCGAGCGGCCGTCGGGTGGCCAGGGCACGCGGGAATTCGCGCCGCCACAGCATGAAGAGCACGATCGGCAGCAGTGCGAAGGCGGAGCGAAAGAACACGGTCTGCCCCAGCGGCACCTCGTCGCTGACCGCCTTGACGCAGACCAGCATGCCGGCGAACAGCAGCCCCGATAGCAGCCGCAGCAGAATGCCGGCCAGCGGCCGGTCCGTGGTGTCTTGCATGGAAAGGTGCCTCCTTGGGGGCAGGATGATTCGGCTTCGGCGAGCGGGCGCCATTATACCCGGGAGCGTCTCGCCTCGCCGGGGCAACGATCCGCACGGCCTTGGGCTAGAGTAAGACAGTCCCCTGATCATCGGAGCCGTCATGTCCGCGCGTTTCCGCTCTCGCTCCCCGCTCGCCCCCATCGCCCTGCTGACCCTCGCCGCGCTGGGGCTGGGCGGCTGCAGCGCCACCCCGCAACGCACCGCCCTGGCACCCGACGCGTTGCTCGCGAGCACCCCCAACATCCGCTGGTGCGGCACCCTGGCGCTGCCCGGCAAATGGCAGGATGGCACCCCGGTGGGCGGGCTCTCCGACCTCGGCTGGGATGCCGACGAATCGCTGCTGTTCCTGATCTCCGACCGCGGCTGGCTGCACCGCGCCCGGCTCAACTTCAGCGGCAGCGGCGAACTGCGCGGCTACGAACCGCTCGACACCTATCCGCTGCGCGACGTCAACGGCGCGATTCTCAAAAGCCGCCGCAGCGATGCCGAGGCGCTGGCGCTGATCCACGCCGACGACGGCATCCGCGGCAATACCCAGCTGGTCATCGGCTTCGAAGGCGCCGCGGCGACGGGAGACGACACAGGCGACGCCCGCTGGCAGCGTTTCTACCCCTCGGGGCTGGCCAGCGAGCCGCCCCACCGCCCCGCGGCGCTGGCCGACGTCAACGCCAACGGTGGCCTCGAGGCGCTGACCGATACCCCCGATCACGGCCTGATCGGGGGTATCGAGGAGCCGCCGGCGGGCTGGCCCCCCAAGCTGACCCGGCTGTTCACCCTCGACGGCCAGCACACCTGGCGCTACCCGCTCAGCGACGATCCCCACGCCGCGCTGACTGCCCTGGAGACCCTCGACGGCGACCTGCTCACCCTAGAGCGCGCCTTCACCCCGCCGGCCTCACTGGTGATACGGCTGCGCCGCGCCCATCTCGCCAGTGACGGCAGCGTCACGGTCACCGATCTGGCCCGGCTGGCCAACGGCGACGGCTGGTCGGTGGACAACTTCGAAGGGCTGACTCGCCTCGGGGGCCAGCGCTACCTGATGGTAAGCGACGACAATTTCAGCCTGATGCAGCGCACCCTGCTGACCTGCTTCGCCGTGGTCACCCCGGACACCGGGCCCTGAGCGAGCCCCCGCGCGCTGTCCCACCGCTGCCAGGCGTGGCAACGGCACGCGGCGAGCCGCCGGGACGCGCGCCTCTCTTCTACGCCTTTCTTCTACACCTCTCTTCTACGCCTCTCCTCTACCCATCACTTCTCCCCCGTTCCTGTACGCACGCCCACCCCACGCCTGCCCCTATGCATGCCCGTGCATAATGATTTCCGCTAGTTGCCAGCCACCCCGGCTAGATTCGATCCTGCGCACGACGTCTTCCGTGACTGTCTGCGACCTGACAGGCACAGCTTTTCATAGGCAATGACTTCCTCAAGACGGCCCGCCCGCGGCCGATGTAGTGCACGCGGATGCCATCCGGCCACCGCGTCAGCGCCGACAATACGAAAAACGAAAAGAGGATCGAGCATGAGTGGGATCAACCAAGCCGCCCAGGGCGCCAGCGGCAGTGCCGGTGCGGGGTTCTTCTCCCGCGAACGCACCATCGCGGGCCCCAATTTCAACCGCTGGCTGGTGCCGACCGCGGCACTGGCCATTCACCTGTGTATCGGCATGGCCTATGGCTTCTCGGTGTTCTGGCTGCCGATGAGCCAGCAGATCGCCGACGCCCCGGCCAGTTGCAGCAATCTCGGCCTGTTGCAGGCACTGACCACCACCAGCTGTAACTGGAGCGTGGCCCAGGTCACCTATGTCTTCGGCATCTTCATTGCCATGCTCGGTGTCTCCGCGGCGATCTGGGGCGCCTGGCTCGAGCATGCCGGCCCGCGCAAGGCCGGCTGTATCGCCGCGGCTTGCTGGGGCGGCGGCCTGATCGTCGGCGGTATCGGGGTCATGCAGCATCAGCTGTGGCTGATCTATCTCGGCTGCGGCGTGCTCGGCGGCATCGGCCAGGGGCTGGGCTATATCACCCCGGTATCGACCCTGATCAAGTGGTTCCCGGACCGTCGCGGCATGGCCACCGGCTTCGCCATCATGGGCTATGGCGGCGGCGCCATGGTCGGCGCGCCGCTGGCAGTGGTGCTGATGAAGCACTACGCCGGCGACGGCGGCACCGGTGTGGCCATGACCCTGATCACCATGGGCGTGATCTACGCCATCGTCATGGCCTGCGGCGCCATCGGTTTCCGCGTACCGCCCAATGGCTGGAAGCCGGCCGGCTGGGTGCCGCCGCAGAAATCGAATGCCAACGCCATGATCGCCCACGGCCACGTGCACCTGAACACCGCCTGGAAGACCAAGCAGTTCTGGCTGATCTGGGGCGTGCTGTTCCTCAACGTGACCGCCGGGATCGCGGTGATCTCGATGGCCAGCCCCATGCTGCAGGATGTCTTCGGCGGCGCCCTGGTGGGTCTGGATGACCGCGACGCGGTGCTCAGCGCCGCACAGAAAGCCGCCGTGGTGGCCGCCGCCGCCGGCCTGGTGGGTCTGATCAGCCTGTTCAACAGCGTCGGACGCCTGTTCTGGGCCTCGCTGTCGGACAAGATCGGGCGCAAGAATACCTACTACTGCTTCTTCATCATCGGCATCGTGATGTACTGCCTGCTGCCGATGTGGGGCCACCTGGGCATGGCCGGGCTGTTCGTGATCTCGATCTGCGTCATCCTGAGCATGTACGGCGGCGGCTTCGCCACGGTGCCGGCCTATCTCGCCGATATCTTCGGCACCCAGATGGTCGGCGCCATCCACGGCCGCCTGCTCACCGCCTGGACCGCTGCCGGCCTGGTCGGCCCGCTGATCATCGCCGCGCTGCGTCAGGCCCAGCTCGATGCCGGCGTCGAGGCCAGCCTGGTCTACGACCGCACGCTCTACATCATGGCCGGCCTGCTGTTCCTGGGCCTGATCTGCAACGCCCTGGTCAAGCCGGTCAAGCCGGAGCAGCAGATGAGCGACGAGGAGCTGGCCCGCGAGCGCGCGCTGCAGAAGGAAGACACCGTCGCCGCCAACGCCGAGACCGCCGCCCGTGGCAGCTTCGGCATCGGCGGCGTGCTCGCCTGGCTGGGCGTCGGTGTGCCGTTCCTGATCGGGCTCTACATCGCCCTGGCCAAGGCCGCCGCACTGTTCTGAGGCAGCGCTTCACCCACCCGTTCCGGCGTACCGAGGGCGTGCGCCGGCGCGGGTACCGCCCGAACCAAAGGCGCCCTCCACGGGCGCCTTTGGCGTTTCAGGTAGCGCTCAGGCGTCGCCCTCGTCCGCGCCATCCTCCGCCAGCAGCGCCTCGAAGGTCTGCACCTCACCGCAGCGATCCGGTGCATAGCCGGTGAGCGCCTCCAGCCGGGTGCGAAACGGCGCCGAACTCATGAACGCCAGCAGCTCCTGGATGTTGTGACGTCGCAGACGCTCCTCGGGACAGACCAGCAGGTAGTGCTCGCTGGCCAGCCCCAGGAAATCGAGCCCGAACTGCGCCGCCGCAGCCTCGAGGCCGAAACCGACATCGGCCATGCCGGAGGCGACGTAGGCCGCCACCGCGGTGTGGGTGAACTCCTCCTGCTCGGCCCCCTGGATCTGCGCTTCGGCAATCCCCGCCTCGGCCAGCAGCAGCCTGAACAGCAGCCGCGTGCCCGAGTGGACGTCGCGATTGATGAAGCGCTCGCCGGGGCGGGTCAGGTCGGTCAGCCCGGTGATCCGCTCGCGCTCGCCGCGACGCAGGATCAGCCCCTGGCGCCGGGTGACGAAACGGATCACCCGCAACCGCTGCCGCGCCAGCGCCGGGCGATAGGCCTCCATCACCTGTGCCGCCAGGCGCGGCGAGGTGGGCAGGTGAAAGCTGGCCAGGTCGCAGTCGCCACGCTCCAGTGCACTCAGCGCCTCTTCCGGCTGGCAGTAGCGCAGGTCGAGTTCACCGGCGAAGCCCGGCAGCAGCGCCACGGCGTAGCCGTGGGTGGCGTGCAGGCGCAGTACCGGGTGGGCGCCCGCCACCAGCTGCTGCAGCTGATGATTGAGCTCCGAGGCCATGCTGTCGATCTGGGGCCCCAGGCGCGCCTTGACCCGCTGCTCGGACCACAACAGCGTCTCACCCAGCGGCGACAGCCCGGTGCCGTGCCCCTTGCGCATGTCCACCAGCGCCATGCCGAAAAAACCCTCGGCGCGATTGAGCAGATTCCAGGCGTGGCGATAGGAGATCCCTGCGGCCTGCGCCGCATGGGTGAGCTTGCCGCTCTCGCGCAGATCCGCCAGCAGTGCGAACAGCACCGGGTCGAGCAGCTCGCCCTCGTCGCTGCGAAACAGCCATGCGGGGGTGATATTCAACTTTTTTCTAAGCATTTTCGTTCATATTTTGCGCGCTCGATGGGAGTGCTAGTTTGGGCTTCAGCGGCATCCACTTAAATCAGTTAAGAACAATATTTCATATAAGGGAAGCGCTGCATCAGTCGCCGAACGCGATGAAAGGCAAGGCGCACGGCACGCAGAGAACGAGACATAACAGGTTGTTAGGCGAGTTCTCGACCGGGCTGGCGCACCAGTACCGCGCAACGCAGCCCTTCGCGGGTGCAGGCATTGAGGCAGTGATTTCCAAGACGATGGACTGACGCGGGCTCCTGACAAGCACCGATCGCGGCAGGCCATGCACCCGACCAGCCACCGACTCGATGAGAAACAGGCCATGTCACATCCCACTCCGCAGCCCGCCGATACGGCGCTGGCGGCGCAGCTCCAGGCCGTGATCGACCAGCACGCCCCGCGCCCCGGGGCCATGCTGCCATTGTTGCACGCCATCCAGGCGCAGCACGGCTATATCCCCGACGCCGCCGTACCCATGATCGCCGAGGCACTGCGCCATACCCGCGCCGAAGTGCACGGCATCATCAGCTTCTATCACCATTTCCGCACGCATCCACCGGGGCGCCACGTGATCCAGGTGTGCCGCGCCGAGGCCTGCCAGGCGGTGGGCGCGCGGGCGCTGGAAGGCCACGTCAAGTCCGCGCTGGGGGTCGACTATCATGAGACCACGGCGGATCGCGAATTCACCCTGGAGCCGGTCTACTGCCTCGGCAACTGTGCCTGCGGGCCGTCGCTACGGGTCGACGACGAGATCCACGGGCGCATGGACGCCGCCGGCTTCGACCGCCTGACGGCCCAGCTCAGCGCCACCGTGGTGGAGGTGAAGTGATGACGACCACGATCTATGTGCCCTGCGACACCACCGCCCGCTCCCTCGGCGCCGACGCCGTGGCGGCACGCCTGACGCGGGCCGCCGAGCGTCTGGGCGTGGCGATCCAGCTCAAGCGCAACGGCTCCCGCGGGCTCTTCTGGCTGGAGCCGCTGGTGGAGGTCGAGACCGCGGCGGGCCGGGTGGCCTATGGTCCGGTGGCGCCCACCGACGTCGACGCTCTGGTCGACGCCGGCCTGTTCGAAGGCCGGCAGGAGCACGACCTGGCCCTCGGCGACATCGGGGTGCACCCCTATCTGGCACGCCAGCAGCGCCTGACCTTCTCGCGTATCGGTCTGACCGACCCGCTGTCGCTCGAGGATTACACCGCACGGCAAGGCTTCGCCGGCCTGAAGCAGGCGCTGACGCTGGCGCCCCAGGGTATCGTCGACGAGGTCAAGGCCTCGGGGCTGCGCGGGCGTGGCGGTGCGGCCTTCCCCACCGGCATCAAGTGGCAAACGGTGCACGACACCCCGGCGGCGCAGAAGTACATCGTCTGCAATGCCGACGAAGGCGACTCCGGCACCTTCGCCGACCGTCTGGTGATGGAGTGCGACCCCTTCATGCTAATCGAGGGCATGACCATCGCCGGGCTCGCCGTGGGAGCCACCCAGGGCTATATCTATCTGCGCTCGGAGTATCCGCTGGCCCAGGCGATGCTCGACGAGGCGATCCTTCGCGCCGAGGCGGCCGGCTATCTGGGCGACGACATCCTCGGCAGCGGCCAGGCCTTCCATCTCGAAGTGCGCCTGGGCGCCGGTGCCTATATCTGCGGCGAGGAGACCTCGCTGCTGGAGAGCCTGGAGGGCAAGCGCGGGCTGGTGCGCGCCAAGCCGCCGCTACCGGCGATCGAGGGCCTGTTCGGCCAGCCCACCGTGGTCAACAACGTGCTCTCGCTGGCCGCCGTACCGTTCATTCTCGACCAGGGCGGCCAGGCCTACGCCGACTACGGCATGGGCAAGTCCCGCGGCACCCTGGCGCTGCAGCTGGCTGGCAACGTCGCCCGCGGCGGGCTGGTCGAGCTGGCCTTCGGCACCACCCTGCGCGAGCTGATGGAGAGCTTCGGTGGCGGCACGCGTAGCGGCCGCCCGCTCAAGGCGGTGCAGGTGGGCGGGCCGCTGGGCGCCTATCTGCCGGAGAGCCAGTGGGACACCCCGCTCGACTATGAAGCCTTCGCCGCCTTCGGTGGCGTGGTCGGCCACGGCGGCGTGGTGATGTTCGACGACAGCGTCGACATGGGCGCCCAGGCGCGCTTCGCCATGGAGTTCTGCGCGGTGGAGTCCTGCGGCAAGTGCACCCCGTGCCGCATTGGCGCCGTGCGCGGCGTCGAGGTGATCGACCGTATCCGCGCCGGCGACGCGGCCGACGACAATCTGGTGCTGCTCGCCGACCTGTGCGAGACCATGGTGGATGGTTCGCTGTGCGCCATGGGGGGCATGACCCCCTTCCCGGTGCAGAGCGTGATGAAGCACTTTCCCGATGACCTGACCCGGCCCCAGGCCGAAGGCGGGAGGTAAGCATGTTGCAATATTTCGAACCCGATGCGACCCATGCCGCGCAGTTCGCCCGTGATCTGGGCACCCCGCCGCGGCTGTCCGAGACCCAGGTCGAGCTGAGCATCGACGGCCACAGCATCAGCGTGCCGGAGGGCACCTCGGTACTGCGCGCCGCGGCGCTGGCCGGCATCACCATTCCCAAGCTGTGCGCCTCCGACAACCTGGAAGCGTTCGGCTCGTGCCGCCTATGTGCGGTGGAGATCGAAGGCCGACGCGGCCTGCCGGCCTCCTGCACCACGCCGGTCGCCGAGGGCATGGCGGTCACTACCCAGAACGCCCGACTGGCCAAGCTGCGCCGCAACGTGATGGAGCTCTACATCTCCGATCACCCGCTGGACTGCCTCACCTGCCCCGCCAACGGCGACTGCGAGCTGCAGGACATGGCCGGTGCGGTGGGCCTGCGCGAGGTGCGCTACGGCTTCGAGGGTGACAATCATCTCGACGCCGAAACCGACGACTCCAACCCCTACTTCAGCTTCGACCCGAGCAAGTGCATCGTCTGCTCGCGCTGCGTGCGCGCCTGCAACGAGGTCCAGGGCACCTTCGCCCTGACCATCGAGGGGCGCGGCTTCGACTCCAAGGTCGCCGCCGGCCAGAACGAGCCGTTCATGGACTCCGAGTGCGTCTCCTGTGGCGCCTGCGTGCAGGCCTGCCCGACCTCGACGCTGATGGAGAAGAGCGTGATCGAGCAGGGCGTGCCCGAGCACAGCGTGGTCACCACCTGCGCCTACTGCGGCGTGGGCTGCTCGTTCGAGGCGCAGATGAAGGGCGATAAGCTGGTGCGCATGGTGCCCTACAAGGGCGGCGACGCGAATCACGGCCACTCCTGCGTCAAGGGGCGCTTCGCCTTCGGCTACGCCACCCACAAGGATCGCATCAAGGAGCCGATGATCCGCGACGCGATCGATCAGCCGTGGCGCGCCGTCTCCTGGGAAGAGGCGATCGGCTTCGCCGCCCGGCGTCTGCGCGAGATCCAGACCCAGTACGGGCGCGAAAGCGTCGGCGGCATCACCTCCTCGCGCTGCACCAACGAGGAGACCTATCTGGTGCAGAAGCTGATCCGCGCCGCCTTCGGCAACAACAACACCGATACCTGTGCGCGGGTCTGCCACTCGCCCACCGGCTACGGGCTGAAGACCACCCTGGGCGAATCCGCCGGCACCCAGACCTTCGACTCGGTGATGCAAGCCGACACCATCCTGGTGATCGGGGCCAACCCCACCGATGCCCACCCGGTGTTCGCCTCGCAGATGCGCCGCCGCCTGCGCCAGGGCGCGACGCTGATCGTCGCCGACCCGCGGCGTATCGATCTGCTCAAGACGCCCCACGGCGGTACCAGCCTGCACCTGCCGCTCAAGCCCGGCACCAACGTGGCACTGGTCAATGCCCTGGCCCACGTGGTGGTCACCGAGGGGCTGGAGGATCATGACTTCATCGCCCGTCGTTGCGAGGGTGACGCCTACCAGCAGTGGCGCGCCTTCATCAGCGAGCCGCGCAACGCCCCCGAGGCGCTGGAAGCCGAAACCGGCGTGCCGGCAGCCAGGGTTCGCGAAGCCGCCCGCGCCTACGCCAATGCCGGCAACGGGGCGATCTATTACGGCCTCGGCGTGACCGAGCACAGCCAGGGCTCGACCATGGTGATGGGGATCGCCAACCTCGCCATGGCCACCGGCAACATCGGCCGCGAAGGGGTCGGCGTCAATCCGCTGCGCGGCCAGAACAACGTCCAGGGCTCCTGCGACATGGGCTCCTTCCCGCATGAGCTGCCCGGCTACCAGCACGTCGCCGATCCGGCGGTGCGCGAGAAGTTCGAGGCGGTCTGGCACACCCCGCTGGACGACGAGCCGGGGTTGCGCATCCCCAACATGTTCGACGCCGCGATCGCCGGCACCTTCAAGGCGCTCTACGTCCAGGGCGAGGATATCGCCCAGTCGGACCCCAACACCCAGCATGTGGAGTCGGCCCTGCGTGCGCTGGACTGCCTGATCGTGCAGGACATCTTCCTCAACGAGACCGCCAAGTACGCCCACGTGCTGTTGCCGGGCGCCACTTTCCTCGAGAAGAACGGCACCTTCACCAACGCCGAGCGCCGCATCAACCGGGTGCGCCGGGTGATGCCGCCGGTGGCCGGCAAGGAGGATTGGGAGGTCACCCAGGACCTGGCCAACGCCCTGGGTTACCCCATGCACTACACCCATCCGTCCGAGATCATGGACGAGATCGCCAGCCTCACGCCGACCTTCACCGGCGTCAGCTACGCCAAGCTGGAAAAACAGGGCAGTATCCAGTGGCCCTGCAACGACGCCTTCCCCGACGGCACGCCGACCATGCACGCGCTGGACTTCCCCATCGGCAAGGGGCACTTCGCGATCACCGAGTACGTCGCCACCGAGGAGCGCACCAGCCGGCGCTACCCGCTGCTGCTGACCACCGGGCGCATTCTCAGCCAGTACAACGTCGGTGCCCAGACGCGGCGCACCGCCAACAGTGCCTGGCATGCCGAGGACGTGCTCGAGATCCACCCCAGCGACGCCGAGCTGCGCGGTATCGCGGATGGCGACTGGCTGGGCATCAGCAGCCGCGTGGGCCAGACCGTGCTGCGCTGCCGCATCAGCGAGCGCATGGCACCGGGGGTGGTCTACACCACCTTCCACCACCCTGGCAGCGGGGCCAACGTAATCACCACCGACAACTCAGACTGGGCCACCAACTGCCCCGAGTACAAGGTGACGGCGGTGCAGGTGGAGAAGGTGTCGCAGCCCTCGTCGTGGCAGCAGCACTTCCAGCACTTCGACGCGCGCCAGCAGCACTATCTGGCCGCCGCCGACGACGCCCCGGCCGCGCTCAAGTGAGCGCGGCAGGAGTCGGCCAACCGGGGAGAGACGGACATGAGCGATAACACGGCATCGTTGATCAAGATGATCAACCAGATCAGCCTCAACAACCGCCATCACGGCGACGACACCCAGGCGGCCGAGCAGGTCGCCACCCATCTCAAGAAGTTCTGGGCGCGCCCGATGAAGCGCGACATCATCGCCTACGCCGAAGAGGACGGCAGCCAGCTCGACCCGGTGTCGAAGCTGGCCGTCGAGCGGCTCAAGGCACTCTCGACGACGGTCAAGGATTGGGAGGAGACCTCGGACGCGGGCTAGCGGCTGGCGTGGACCAGGGTATTGACGCCCAGACCACCCAGCACACCACCGCCGAGCCGCTGCAGCCAGCGCGAACCGCGGCTATTGCCGGCGGTGAACCAACGCCGCAGCGGCGCCGCCAGCAGTACCGTGACCACGTCGGCGGAGGAGAAGATCAGGTTGGAGGCCACACCCAGGCCGAGCAGTTGCCGGGTCATGGCGAGATCGGCCTGGGGCTGCACGAACTGCGGCAGAAAGGCGACGAAAAACAGCGCGGTCTTGGGGTTGAGCACCTCGACCAGGAAACTGTCACGCAGCACTCGCCGTGCGCTGGCGTGTGAGTCGAGCTGCGGCGCCTCGCCCCCCAGGCCCTGACGCCACAGCCGTACACCCGCCCAGAGCAGATACACCCCGCCAATCACCTTCATCGCCACATAGGCCGGTGGCACTGCCGCAAACAGCGCCGCCAGCCCCAGCGTCGCCGCCACCACATGCACGTAGCAGCCAAGATGCACGCCCAGTACCGCGAACCAGCCGGCGCGCTTGCCACGCCCCAGGGTCTGCGCGGCGGTATAGAGCATGGCCGGCCCAGGCAGATAAGCGAAGCCCAGCGCGGCCAGGGCAAAGGTGAGCGGATCCATGATGATGCCATCTCCAGGGTGAGACCCTCGACTGTAGCGCCCACGACCACACAGAAAAAGCCCCGCCCGGGCGAAACCGGACGGGGCTTTGGCATGATCCGAAGGTCATGACCCGCGCGCCAGGATCGGCGCGCTCGGATCAGGGCTTCATATCTTCGAAGAAGCGTTTGACGCCGTCGAACCAGCCCTCTTTCTTGGGCGAATGGCGGCTGGCACTACCCAGGCTCTCCTGGAACTTGCGCAGCAGCTCTTTCTGCTCCTCGGAGAGGTTGACCGGGGTTTCCACCACGACCTTGCACAGCAGATCGCCGGCGGGGCCGCCGCGCACCGGCTTGACGCCCTTGCCACGCAGCCGGAACAGCTTGCCGGTCTGGGTCTCGGGGGGGATCTTGAGCTTGACACGGCCCTCCAGGGTCGGCACCTCGAGCTCGCCACCCACGGCAGCGTCGACGAAGTTGATCGGCACTTCGCAGTGCAGATGGCGCCCGTCGCGCTCGAAGATCGGGTGCGGCTTGATGTCGGCCTGGACGTAGAGGTCGCCCGCCGGACCACCGTTGAGCCCGGACTCGCCCTCGCCGTTGAGACGAATGCGGTCGCCGGTATCCACCCCGGCCGGGATCTTCACCGACAGTGTGCGCGTCTCGCGTACGCGGCCTTCGCCGTGGCACTTGCGACACGGCACCTTGATCACCTGGCCGCTGCCGTGGCAGGTGGGGCAGGTCTGCTGCACGGCGAAGAAGCCCTGCTGCATGCGCACCTGACCCTGGCCGTGACAGGTCGGGCAGGTCTCCTTGCTCGACCCCGGCTCGGCGCCGCTGCCGTCGCAGTGCTCGCACTCGATATGACGCGGCACGCGGATGTCGACGGTGGTGCCGAAGACGGCGTCCTCGAGATCGAGCTCCAGGTTGTAGCGCAGATCGCTGCCGCGCTGGGGAGCGTTGGGATTGCGCCGACCACCGCCGCCGCCACCGAAGATATCGCCGAAGACATCGCCGAAGATGTCGCTGAAGCCACCCGCTCCGGCACCGCCGAAACCGCCGCCGCCGAAACCGCCACCGGCCTGGCCGTCGACGCCGGCATGGCCGAACTGGTCATAGGCCGCGCGCTTCTGGTCGTCGGACAGCACCTCGTAGGCGTCGGAGACCTCGCGGAATTTCTCCGCGGCCTGCTGGTCGTCCGGATTGCGGTCCGGATGGTACTTCTGTGCCAGCCGGCGATAGGCCTTCTTGATCTCCTTGCCGTCGGCGCCCTTGTCGACGCCCAGCACTTCGTAGTAGTCACGCTTGGACATGACGTTGTTCGCCTCCGTATCGATGCCGTGCAAACGACAACGCGGGAGTCGTGTCGGGCTCCCGCGCTGCTGCCGTCACACGACGTCAGACGTCGTGATTATTGCTTTTTCTGATCGTCGTTGACTTCCTCGAACTCGGCGTCAACCACGTCATCCTCTTTCTTGCCGCTGGCCTGGGCGTCGTCGGCCTGGGCACCCGCTTCCTGACCGGCGCCTTCGCCCTGCTCGGCGTACATCTTCTGCGCCAGGTTGCCGGACGCTTCGGTGAGCGCGTCGAGCTTGGCCTGGATGGCGTCCTTGTCGTCACCCTTGAGCGCTTCTTCGAGCTCGCTGATGGCGGTCTCGATCTTGCTCTTCTCGTCGGCGTCGACCTTGTCACCAGCCTCTTCCAGCGTCTTGCGCGAAGCGTGGATCATGCCGTCGGCCTGGTTGCGCAGGGCCACCAGCTCTTCGAACTTCTTGTCCTCGGCCTCGTGTGCCTCGGCATCCTTGACCATCTGATCGATCTCATCGTCGGAGAGACCGCTGGAGGACTTGATCACGATCGACTGCTCTTTGCCGGTCGCCTTGTCCTTGGCCGTGATGTTGAGGATACCGTTGGCGTCGAGATCGAAGGCGACTTCGATCTGCGGCACGCCGCGCGGTGCCGGCGGAATGTCGGCGAGGTCGAAGCGACCCAGCGACTTGTTCTGTGCCGCCTGCTTGCGCTCACCCTGCAGCGCGTGGATGGTCACGGCGGTCTGGTTGTCTTCGGCGGTCGAGAAGGTCTGGGTCTTCTTGGTCGGGATCGTGGTGTTCTTCTCGATCAGCGGCGTCATCACGCCACCCAGGGTCTCGATACCCAGCGTCAGCGGGGTCACGTCGAGGAGCAGTACGTCCTTGACGTCACCGCCGAGCACGCCGCCCTGAATCGCAGCACCCATGGCCACGGCTTCGTCCGGGTTGACGTCCTTGCGGGCGTCCTTGCCGAAGAACTCGGCGACCTTCTGCTGCACCAGCGGCATGCGGGTCTGGCCGCCCACCAGGATGACGTCGTGGATCTCGCTGTTGGAGAGACCGGCATCGTCCATGGCGGTCTTGCACGGACCCAGCGAACGGCTGACCAGATCTTCGACCAGCGACTCGAGCTTGGCCCGGGTGACCTTGATCGCCAGGTGCTTGGGACCGGTGTTGTCGGCGGTGATGTAGGGCAGATTGACTTCGGTCTGCTGGGCCGAGGAGAGCTCGATCTTGGCCTTCTCGGCAGCTTCCTTCAGACGCTGCATGGCCAGGCTGTCGCCGGACAGGTCGATGCCCGAATCGCTCTTGAACTGCTGCACCAGGTAGTCGATCAGCTTGAGGTCGAAGTCCTCGCCACCCAGGAAGGTGTCACCGTTGGTCGCCAGCACCTCGAACTGCTTCTCGCCGTCGACATCGGCCACTTCGATGATCGAGATGTCGAAGGTACCGCCACCCAGGTCGTAGACCGCGATGGTGCGGTCGCCGGTGGAACGGTCCATACCGTAAGCCAGCGCAGCCGCGGTCGGCTCGTTGATGATGCGCTTGACCTCGAGACCGGCGATGCGGCCGGCATCCTTGGTCGCCTGACGCTGAGAGTCGTTGAAGTAGGCCGGCACGGTGATGACCGCTTCGGTCACTTCTTCACCGAGATAGTCCTCGGCGGTCTTCTTCATCTTCTTGAGCACTTCCGCGCTGACCTGCGGCGGTGCCAGCTTCTTGTCGTTCACCTGCACCCAGGCGTCGCCGTTGTCGGCCTCGACGATGCGGTAGGGCACCATCTTGATGTCCTTCTGGACGACGTCGTCCTTGAACTTGCGGCCGATCAGACGCTTGACGGCGTAGAGCGTGTTGGTCGGGTTGGTGACCGCCTGACGCTTGGCCGCCTGACCGACAAGAGTCTCGCCGTCGTCGGTGTAGCCAATGATCGACGGCGTGGTGCGAGCGCCTTCGGCGTTCTCGATAACGCGAGTCTTGTCACCGTCGAGCACGGCGACGCAGGAGTTGGTCGTACCCAGGTCGATACCGATGATGCGTCCCATAATTCCTCACCTCTAACAATTCGTTGACGATTCGATACGTTGTCTTGGCGGCGCGTGTAGCGCGATTGACTGCTATCTGGGGGCTTTCGGGCGCCTTTCAAGCCCCGCCGGCCCAGATTGCGTCAGGCCGACTTGCTGACGATGACCATCGCCGGCCGCACCAGCCGCCCGTTCAGGGTGTAACCCTTCTGCATCACATCCATGACCGTGTTGGGGTCGAGTTCCGGATTGGGCACCATGCTCATCGCCTCGTGGAACTGCGGATCGAACGGTTCACCCTGCGGGTCGATCTGCTCGACGCCGAACTTGGCGAGCGCGTCGAGCTGCATCTTCAGGGTCATCGACACCCCTTCGCGGTGGGTCTCGTCGACCTCCTGCATGCTCTCCAGCCCCTTCTCCAGGCTGTCGACCACCGGCAGCAGCTCCTTGACGAACTTCTCCAGCGCGAACTTCCTGGCCTTCTCGGCATCCTGCTCGGCGCGCCGGCGGGCATTCTGGGCCTCGGCGGCGGCACGCATCGACTGATCCTTGGCCTCGGTGAGCGCCTGCTCCAGCTCCTCCACCCGCGCGGCCAGCACTTCTGCCTCGGGGTTGGCGTCACCGCCGTTCTCGCCCGGCTCGTGCTCGAGCTCGTCGGCGACCGCGTCGAGATCACCCTCGAGCGGCGCCTGGGTCGGCTGCGGTTCGCCGTCGCGCTCGGCGCGCTCGATCTCTTCGTCGACGGGCTTCTGCGGATCTCTGGCCATGAGTCTCTCCCGATATAGATGTGATGAAAGCACCAGTATGAAGACAGCGTCGGCGCAGCACCGGCGAGCCCCTGGGCCGGGCAGCGTCACACCATGGCGACGCTTCCGAGTGGGGTCTGCTCGGCGCCTGCGTCATCGACGATCGCTATTGACGTCCAAGTGACTGCCTATATGGGGCTGCCCGCCACGATCTCAAGCGTTGGTGCGCTTTGCGTGAACGCCGACAGGCGACACGCGTCCATCAGGCACCGCGAGGTGGATTGAAGCGCCGAACCGACTACTGTATAAACGAACAGACCACTGTATGGCCGCCATCGATCCTCGGGAGGCAGCATGCTGATCCAACTCGCCATTCGCGACTTCGCCATCGTCGACACCCTCGACCTGGAGTTCCAGGCCGGCATGACCGCCATCACCGGCGAGACCGGGGCGGGCAAGTCGATCCTGCTCGGTGCCCTCGGGCTCTGCCTGGGCGAACGCGCCGATGCCGGCGGCGTGCGGCACGGTGCCGAACGCGCCGATCTCAGCGCACGCTTCGATCTCAGCGGCCGCGCCGAGGCGCGGGCCTGGCTCGCCGCGCGCGAACTGCCGAGCGAGGAGTGCCTGCTGCGCCGGGTGGTCACCGCGTCCGGGCGCTCCAAGGCGTGGATCAACGGCCAGCCCTGCACCATCGCCGATCTGCGCGAGCTCGGCGAGTGCCTGATCGACGTCCACAGTCAGCACGCCCACCAGGCGCTGCTCAACGAGGAGACCCACCGTCGCCTGCTCGATGACGCCGCCGGCCAGCGCCGCGCGGTGGACGAGCTGGCGGCGCTGCACCGCCAGTGGCAGAGCCTGCGCAAGCAGTATCGCCAGCGCAGCGAGAACGACGAAGAGCGCGAGGCCAAGCGCCAGCTGCTGCGCTATCAGGTGGAGGAGCTGGATCAGCTGGCCCTGCAGGCGGACGAACTGGAAGCGCTGGAGCAGGAGCAGGAGACCCTGGCGCACCTCGAGGAGAGCCTGCGCGAGGCGCAGTTCGCCGCCGACTGCTGCGACCATGACGAGGGCGGCGCACTGGGCCTGCTGCTGCAGGCGCACACGCGCCTGTCACGGGTGCCGGGCAGCGACCGCGGCAGCCTGGCGGAAGCGCTCGGCATGCTCAATGATGCCCAGATCCAGCTCGAGGAGGCGGCCCGCGAACTGCACCACTTCGTCGAGTCCACCGAGCTCGATCCGCAGCGGCTGGCATGGGTCGACGAGCGCCTCGGCGAGATTCATCGCATCGCCCGCAAGCACCACGTCATGCCCGACGAGCTGGTCGAGCTGCACCAGCGCCTGAGTGCCGAGCTGGCGACCCTCGAGGGCGGCGACGAGGATCTCGACAGCCTGCGCGCGCGACTCGAGGAGACGCGCCAGCACTACCGCGACGCCGCCCGCCAGATCAGCGAAGCGCGTCAGACCAGCGCCACCGAGTTCGCCCGTCAGGTGCAGGAGCAGCTCGCCTTCCTGGGCATGGAGAAGGCACGCTTCGCGGTCGAGGTCACCCCGCTGGAGACGCCGCAGCCCCACGGGGTCGACCGCGTCAGCCTGCTGATCAGCGCCAACCCCGGCCAGCCACCGCGACCGCTGGCCAAGGTCGCCTCAGGCGGTGAGCTCTCCCGCGTCAGCCTGGCGATCCAGGTGGTGGCGGCCAGCCACAGCACCCTGGCCACGCTGGTATTCGACGAGGTCGACGTCGGTATCTCCGGCGCCACCGCCGAGATCGTCGGCCAGCTGCTGCGCCGGCTGGGCCACAAGGCCCAGATCATGACCGTGACCCACCTGCCGCAGGTCGCCGCCCAGGCGCACCAGCACCTGCATATCGAGAAGCAGTCGAGCGACGAGGCCACCCGCACCCGGATGGCGCAGCTCGACGAGGCAGGCAGAGTGCGCGAGATCGCGCGTATGCTCGGCGGCGTCAAGCTCTCCGAGCGCACCCTGGCCCACGCCCGCGAGATGCTGGCGGCGAGCCAGACCGGGGCGCACTGAGCGCCCTGGCGGCGTTCACGCCGCCCCACCATCGTTCATCACTCACACCATCACACATGCCCTCGCCTTCGGCATGACACGCATACACAGACGCAAAACGCCGACCCCTGGGGGTCGGCGTTTTGATGATATTCGTCGTTTCCGTCCGGCAAGCGCCGTGGGCGCCTGGCCGCGGCCATTTTACTTCTTGCTGCTGTCCTGACGTGTCGCCTTGGAGCCGCGCGGGCGAACGTAGAGCACCAGTGCATGCTCGACCAGTTCGTAACCGTGCTCCTCGACGATCTCGCGCTGGCGCCGTTCGATCTCTTCGTCGTAGAACTCGACGATATCACCGGACTCCAGGTCCACCATATGGTCATGGTGCTCTTCCTGGGTCATCTCGAACACGGCATGGCCGCCGTCGAAATTGTGACGCACCACCAGGCCGGCGGCCTCGAACTGAGTCAGCACACGGTATACGGTAGCGAGGCCGACATCTTCTCCCGACTCCAGCAGCGCCTTGTAGACGTCCTCGGCACTCATATGGAGCTCTTCTTCCATACGTGTCGCTTCGAGGATCTGCAGGATCTTGACACGCGGCAGAGTGACCTTGAGTCCCGCCTTGCGCAATTCTTGGTTTTCGTCGGCCATGGTCGCTCTTCGCAGTGGCGTCCCGTGTCGGGTATGATCAATCCACGCAACGATAGTGAAAGACGGACTCAAATGCAAAACCTGATCAGAACGGCCGTACTCGTGCTCGCAGCGTCGCTCATCGCTGGCTGCAGCTACTTTGGCGTCTACAAACGCGACCTCGTCCAGGGCAACCTCATTACCCAGGACATGGTGTCTCAGCTCCATACCGGCATGAGCCGCGCCCAGGTCGTTCAGGTCATGGGAACGCCGCTGATGGAAGCGCCCTTCTCCTCCGACCAGTGGGACTACGTCTTCTATCTCGACAAGGCCTACGGCGGCACGGTGGAGAAACGGGTCACGCTCACCTTCGCCAACGACCAGGTGGTCGACATCCAGAAGTCCGGTGACATGGACTCCGACGTCGAGCTCGACCAGGACAGCGGCCCCGGCCCGGCGGTCGAGGGTGCCGGTGAAGGTGCCGCGGTGCCGCAGGTCGGCCCCACTGGCCTCTAGTCTCCCCTCTCTATCGAGTGCGAGTCAGCGCGGCGGCCTGCGGGCCGCCCGCTCGCGTCGTGCCTGCTTGGGATCGAGCTGCAGCGGACGATAGACCTCGACCCGCTCCCCCGGCAGCAGCTCGCGCTGCTCGGGAGCTTCCAGGCGTTCGCCGAAGATCCCCAGCGGCGCGCTGGCCAGCCAGGCGTCATCGAGCTCGGCGAAGTGCGCGGTCAGGTTGGCGCGGATCACCGCCGCGCGGGCGGTGAGTCCTGGCGCCCAGACCAGGGTGACGATACGCTGGCGCTCCGGCGTGGCGTAGGCCACCTCGACCCATGTACACGCCGGTGCATCGCTGGACTCAGAGCCGCTGACCTCGGGGGCGTCGACTGCAGCAGGCATGGCGTCAGCGCCCGTAGACCTGATCGGCGCGCCGGGTGAAGGCATCGATCAATTGCCCCGCCACCTGCTGGAACAGCCGCCCGAAGGCCATGCCCAGCAGGCGGTTGCTGAACTCGAACTCCATTTCCAGCTCGACCTTGCAGGCGTTCTCGCCCATGTCACGGAAGTGCCAGCGTCCGTCGAGACGCTTGAACGGGCCGTCGACCAGCGACAGGTCGATACGTCCGGGGCGCTGTAGATCGTTGCGCGTGGTCACGCTCTGCTCGACGCCGCCCTTGGCCAGGGTCATGCTGCCGATCAGATAGTCCTCTCCACGCTCGACCACCCGGGCCCGACGACAGCCGGGGAGGAATTCCGGGTAGCGTTCGAAGTCATTGACCAGCTCGAACATCTGTTCCGGGGTATGCCGGACAAAAGCAGACCGGTGCACGCTTGGCATGTAGCTCTCCACTGATTTATCGCCCCGATGCGCGTATCATGGGGGCCATTTCTCACATGTTTGAATGGTAGCACGCTCGCCCCAAGGTCTGCGGGCGTACCGGATATCGCCGCGAAGAGGTGTCATGGGTAAGAAGAAAGGCAACGTGCCCGGCAACAACACGATCGCCCAGAACAAGAAGGCTCGTTTCGAGTATCACATCGACGAAACCTTCGAGGCGGGTCTCTCGCTGAGCGGTTGGGAGGTCAAGAGCCTGCGCGCCGGCAAGGCCCAGCTCACCGACACCTATATCCTGATCAAGAACGGCGAGGCCTGGCTGCTGGGCAGCCACATCACGCCGCTCAATACCGCCAGTACCCACGTGGTGGCCGAGCCCGATCGTACACGCAAGCTGCTGCTGCACCGCAAGGAGATCGCCAGGATCTTCTCGCGGACCCAGGAAAAGGGTCACACCTGTGTGCCGCTCAAGCTCTACTGGAAGAAGAATCTGGTCAAGTGCGAGCTGGCGCTGGTGCGCGGCAAGCAGCTCCACGACAAGCGCGCGACCCAGAAGGAGCGCGACTGGAACCGCGAGAAGGCCCGCGTGATGCGCGACCACGCCTGACGCGGTGCCGAGAGAGTGCTTCGCGGTGGCGTGTGGTGCCGAGGTTTCGATTCGACGATTGAGATGGCGTGGGGTCACCCCCAACTGATAGAATACCGGGGTTCCACGGGGGCGACATGGCTTCGACGCCGGTGACAATCCCTGAGGTGCATGCCGAGAGCGTAACGTATCTCGTAAATCCAACGTTACGATTAAATAGTCGCAAACGACGAAAACTACGCTCAAGGCGCACTGGCAGCCTAAGAACTGCTAGCTGTTGTCTGGCCTCGAAGCGATGTGCCCATTCATCGCGGAGAGGATACGAGCTAAAGCTGATGGGACCGCGTATGTCAGCGCTCTCCTGACATGCGTTAAACCTTAGAGAGATCGCAAGGTGTCATCCTGCCCGTCGGAGGTCACTGCGCTAAATCAAAAGACGGAACTAAGCATGTAGAGCCGATGGGTGAGTGCCGGCGGACGGGGGTTCAATTCCCCCCGCCTCCACCAACACCAGAAAAAAGCACCTCGAGAGAGGTGCTTTTTTTGTGCCCGACCAGCGTGCCATGGGCGTCTACAGCGCGGGATGACGCCCGCTCCGGCGCGGCCCGGCTGCGGCCATGGCGCGCTCCAGATCCTGGTTCTTGCATTTGAAGGCAGAGCAGCCGGCGCAGCGTACATCCTGTGCCGTCTCGTCGAGCGTCGGCAGCAGAAAGCGCTCGCCACCGCAGACGTTGCAGCGCATTTCGAGGGTCACATTGAGCATGATCGATCCCTGACGGGGCACCAGCGAAAGCTGGCACCGGACTTGAGGTTGGAGGAGACAGCGCGACGGCATCCGAGCCGACGGCTCGACTGAGCGTGGCAAAGAATCGCGTCTTGTCCAGTCCCATCGCCACCAGTGGCCAGCGGGCACGGATGGACTAGCCTCAAAGAGGTCCGGCGACGACTGAATTTCCGTGTGACGATAAAATGTTACCCTAAGGATGTTTAAGCTGGATGCCAGCCGTCGTCGCGCGCTGCGCGAACATCCGTTCACCGCTCTGGCCTGACGACATGGCCCTTGAGACACAGCCCTTATGACCCTGCCCTTCAGACAAGGAGGTTGAAGCGTGCCCACCCCTCGCCCCGATCGCTGGCCGAGCCGCTGGCTACTCTTGATACTGCTGTTTTTTGCAGCCCCGCTGATGGCACAACAGAGCGCCGGCTCGGGTGAGTCGTCGAGCGCGCCCACCGAGCAGCAGGCCCAGGAAGGGCCGGCCTACTCGACGATGGCCGACCTGTTGGAGAATCCGCAGTCGCGTCAGGCGTTGATCGATCAGCTGCGCAAGCTCGCCGCCGAGCAGCCCCAGGCCGGCGCCAGTGAGTCCCAGGGCAGCGCGCCCGCTGAAGCGAGCGCCAGCCAGGCCTCCGGCGACAGCGCCAAAAGCACCGAGAGCGCCGAAATCGCCTCCTTTCCGCGCCGCATGGCGCATATCACCAGCGCTTTCGCCGATGACATCGGCGGTCAGTTCACCGCCGTGGCGGCGCTGATCAGCGGCTTCTTCGCCAGCGGCGACGCTGCCGCCAGCAGCGGCCCCGCCTTCAGCCTGAGCGACTTCCTCGATGCCGCGCTGGAGCTGGGCATGGTGATCGTCGCCACCGTGGGCGCCTTCTTCGTGCTGCGTGGCCTCGCCGGGCCGCTGTTCAACCGCTTCAGCCGCTGGTCGCTGCAGGGTGAAGGGCGCGGGCATCTGCTGCGGGTGATCGTCGGCGTGATCCTGGCCGCCGTGGTCGACGTGGTGGTGGTGGCGCTCGCCTATGTCGCCGGCAACCTCGTCGCCACCTTCCTGGTCGGCGAGAGCGGCACCTTGAGCACGCGCTTCTCGCTGTTCCTCAACGCCTTCCTGATGATCGAACTGTTCAAGTGCGCGCTGCGCATACTGTTCGCCTCCAGCCACGAAGGCCTGCGCCTGGTGCCCATCAGCGCCGCCCAGGCACGCTACTGCAACGGCTTCCTGGCCAGCCTGGCCGGCTTCGTCGGCTACGGCATGCTGGTCGTGGTGCCGATTCTGAACCTCAACCTGTCGCCGGCCTTCGGCAAGGTCATCAGCGTGCTGATCATGCTGATCGCCCTGCTCGCGGCGATGACCGTGATCCTCAAGAAGCGCCTCGCGGTGCGTGACCTGATCCTGGGCAAGGCGGAGCAGGCGGGCATGGCCGCCTCCCGCGTCGCCCTGCGGATGCTGGCCGGGGTGTGGCACATCCTTGCCATTCTCTATGCGTTGATGGTGTTCGGGGTGACCCTGCTGCATCCGGAAACCGCCCTGCCGTTCGTGCTGATCGCCACTCTGAAGACGATCCTCTACATCGGTATCGGCATGCTGGTCTCGGGTCTGCTGACCCAGTTGATCGGGCGGCGCATCACGCTCTCCGATGAGCTGCGCCGACGCCTGCCGATGCTCGAGGGCCGGCTCAACGCCTATGTGCCGAGCTTCCTCAAGGTGATCCGGATCATCATCCTGATCGCGGTGGCGCTTTACACCCTGGATGCCTGGGGCGCCTTCGACCTGGCCGCCTGGTACGCCAGCGAAGCCGGCGCGCACACCGTCGCCGCGGTGATCCAGGTGCTGCTGATCCTGGCCATGGCTGCCATCGTGTGGATCGGCCTGGCGAGCCTGATCGAGAACTATCTCAATCCGGAAACCGGCGGCGGCGCCCCGACCGCCCGCGCCCAGACCCTGATGAGCCTGTTCCGCAACGCTCTGGCGATCACCCTGATCATCATGACGGTGATGATCGTGCTGTCGCAGATCGGCATCAACATCGGCCCGCTGATCGCCGGCGCCGGGGTACTGGGTCTGGCCATCGGTTTCGGTGCCCAGAAGCTGGTCCAGGACGTCATCACCGGGGTCTTCATCCAGCTCGAGAACGCCATGAACACCGGCGACGTGGTCTCCGTGGGCGGCGTCACCGGCACCGCCGAGCGCGTCAGCATCCGCTCGGTGGCAATCCGCGACCTCTCCGGTACCTACCATATCGTGCCGTTCTCGTCGGTGGGCACGGTGTCCAACTTCATGCGTGAATACGGCAACCATGTCGGCGAGTACGGCATCGCCTACCGCGAGAACATCGATTACGCCATCGAGCAGCTGCAGGCGGCGTTCGAGGAGCTCAAGGCGAGCGAAGAGCACGGCCACAAGCTGCTGGCGCCGATGACCGTGGCCGGCGTGATCGCCCTGGCCGACAGCTCGGTCAATATCCGCGTGGTGATCAAGACCACCCCGGGCGACCAGTGGGGCGTGGGCCGCGCCTACAACCGCCTGGTCAAGCTCTACTTCGACAAGGCGGGCATCGAGATCCCGTTCCCGCACACCACGCTCTACTTCGGTGAAGATCGGGATGGCTCGGCGCCGCCGGCCCACGTGCGCGTGCTGCGCGATGAAAAACGCGACATTCCCGGCACCGCCCAGGAGACCTCGAGCGCGAAGCGGCCCGACACCGAGTCGCAAGATGCCACGCACAACAAACCGACCCACGACGACGTCGATGACGATGCCGGTGACGATCCGCGCTGAACGCGACAACGTGAAACAAAGAGGCCGCCCTTCGGGGCGGCCTTTTTTGTGCAAGGCGTTACACCAACGGGCCAGACCTGAGGGGGAAGCGCCGGCGATCTCGAGGTGACCGCCAGGCGCAGCCTGCCAGGTCGACGCGCGCCCTCCCGGTCAGACAGGGTCTAGGCGGAGGCGCCGGCACCCAGCATGGCGGCACCGCGCACGCCGCTGGCAGCGCCCAGGCGCGAGGCCACCACCCGCGGCATGGCCACACCAGGAAAGAGATGACGCCCGAGCGCCGCCGGCAGCTCGGCGACCACTTCCGGCAGGGTGGAGAGCCCGCCACCGATCACGATCGCCGCCGGGGCCAGCAGCTTGGTGACGTTGGCCAACGCCTCGCCGATCAGATCGACATGGCAGCGGTGGGCCAGCTCCGCCGCGGGGTCGCCCGCTTGCCAGGCGGCATACCAGGTCTCGGCACGCTCCGCCTCGCCGCCGAAGTGACGGAACAGCGTCACCAGCCCCGGGCCGGAGATATAACGCTCGAGACAACCGTGCAGACCACAGCCACAGGCCAGACGCGGTAGATGATAACGCTCGCTCGCCGCCGCCGAGAGCGGGAGATGCCCCCATTCGCCGGCCAGGCCGCCGTGCCCGCCGAGCAGCCGCCCCTCGACGATCGCCCCACCACCGGCACCGGTACCCAGGATCGCGCCGAAGGCGTGGCGCTCGCCCGCAGCGGCACCACCGGGGCCGACCTCCGAAAGAATGAAGCAGCGGCTGTCGTTGTCGAACGCCACCGGGCGGTCGAAGTGCTCGCTGAGTGACGCCGCCAGCGGTAGCTCACGCAGGCCGGGCAGATTGGCGGCGACGAGCCGCCCACCGGCGTCGATCACACCGGGCAGGCCGAGCCCCAGGGTGCCACGCGCGCCGCCCTGCGCATCGGCCACGGCGACCATCGCCGCCAGCCGCGCCAGCAGTGCCGGACCATCCGCCGCGGGAGTCGCCTCGCGCCAGGTGGCAAGCCGCTGCCACTGGGAGTCGAAGACCCCGAGTTCGATCTTGGTACCGCCGACATCGATGCCGTAGTGCATGCCAACTCCTCTGGTGGGCGCCTCGCGGCGATAAAAAAGGGCGCCCACGGGCGCCCAGGAGAGCAATCGGTGACCGGGATCAGCGCGTCACGTCGCTGGGCTGCGGCAGCGCCGGCAGCGACTTGTCCAGCAGCGTGACGCTCTGCCGATAGTAGAGCTGGCTCTTGCTGTGGTCACCGAGGTTGGCATACAGCCGCGCCAGCTCCGCACACACCACCCCGCTCGGGCGCTGGCGCTGGCTCGCCTCGAAGTACTCCTGCGCCTTGCCCCAGTAGGCGTTGCGCAGCGACAGCCGGCCCAGGGTGAGCAGCAGATCGGGGTCGTTGGGCCGCTCCTGCAGCCACTTCTCGGCGTATGCCAGCTGGCGCGCGGCATCGACATTGAGCAGGCCGTAGCGCAGTACCAGACGCGTGTCCCAGTGCTCTTTCAGGGCGTTGCGCAGCAGGCGCTCGGCGTCGCCCTCCTCGCCGCCCTTGATCAGCGCATCGCTGTAGAGCAGGACCAGCTCGACGTCGCTGCGCAGTGCATCGGGCATGTCCGCCCACAGCGAGCGCACCCGCTGCAGATTGCCCTCCTGCTGGGCGGCGTGGATCAGCAGCTCGCGATTGGCGCGCTGCTCGAGTTCGCGGCGCTCGTCGTCGGTGATCAGGTGATGCTTGTCGAGCCGCGGCAGCAGCCGGCGCAGGCCGTCCCAGTCGTTGACGCTGAGATAGGCCTGCTTGAGCAGCTTGAGCACCTGCGGATGCTCCGGTAGCTGCTGCTCGAGACGGGTCAGAGTAGCCAGCGCCTCCTCGAACTGCTGCCGGTCGAGCATCAGTTGCGCCTGCACCAGGCCGACCGCGGTGTCGGCGCCCTCGGTGCTGTGGTGGGCGCGCTTGAGCAGCACGTCGGCCTGCTCGTAGCGGCCCTGATAGTGCGCCGCCAGGGCCGCCGAGAGATAGTTGACCAGCGGCGTGCCGGAGTCATCGGCGGCCTTGGTCAAGGCCTTTTCGGCACGCTTCCAGCGCCCCTCGGCCAGCGCCACCAGGCCACGCACGGTGCGCTTCATGGCGGTGCGGTGGCGAGTGCGGCTGTTCCACACCTTGAGCCGGCTCATCGGCCGGCGCAGGCGCATCAGCGCGCGCAGGCCGAAGTGCAGCACCAGGAAGGCGATCAGCAGCAGCACGCAACCGAACCAGAATGAGGTCTGGATCGAGGTGTCACCGACGCGGACGAACCAGTACCCCGGCAGCGACTGCATCAGCTGCCCGAACAGCGCGCCGACCGCCAGACCGAAGACGATCAGCAGGATCAGCTTTCTCATGCGCCCTCTCCCTGTGCCGATCCGTTCTGCGTCGCCTGACCGCCGCCGTTCGCGTTACCGCTACCCGTGCCGTTGCCGAAGCGCTTCTCGATGAACTGCTTGAGCAGCTGCGACGACTGGCTGATGTCCGGCAGCTCCGGACGCACGTTCTCGTCACGCAGCGAAGAGAGCTTGTCGAGGGCATTCTCGACACCCTGATTGTCGGTGTCGTAGTAGCCCTTGATCAGTTCGATCGCCTTGCCCAGGCTGGCCTGGTAGAGCTTGGGCTCGGCCTTGAGCAGCGCCAGCTGCGCCTGTTCCAGCAGCATGCGCACGTTCTGGCGCAGGTAGGACTCCTGCTCCGGGGTGATCAGCGCCTCCAGCGGCTGGTCGTGGCGCCGTACGGTGACCAGATCCTTGAGCTCACGCCCCAGGGTGGCGAGCTGATCGCGCCAGCCACCGCTGGGCTGGGCGTCGCCCTTGCCGGCGGCGATCTGCTCGATGTCCTGCTTCAGCGGCAGGCGTGCCAGCTGCTCCTGCTGCGCCATCAGCGCCAGGTAGATGCCGGTGCGGTCGATCACCGGCACCGAGTCGAGCGCCGCCAGCTCCGACTGGATCGCGCGGCGGATCGGTACCAGCGCCGGGTTGTCGGCATCGCGCAGGCGCGCATCGGCGGCGTTGAGCAGCGCCTTGGCGCCGGGCACGTCGCGCTCCAGCTGCAGCCGCTGATTGGCCAGCCGCAGCAGATATTCGGCTTCGGCGTGGAGCCACTCGCGCGGGTCGGCCTGCTGCTGCTTGGCCAGCTCCGCGAGCACCTTGTCCAGCGTCTTGTCGAGGCTCTGGCGATACTGATCGAACTCGCCGCGCATCATCTTCAGCGACTGCTGGCGGTTCTGGTCGAGGTCGCCGACGCGCGAGCGCAGATCGTCGATGGCGCCGCGGTTGGACTGGACCTGATCCAGCTTCTGCTGCTGTTGCTGCAGCAGTTGCCAGCCGCGGTAGCCGATGGCCGCCACCGCGACCGCCAGCACGATGACCAGGATCAGCGCCAGCAGGCCGAGCTTGCCGCCCTTCCCGCCACCGCTGCTACCGCCACTGCCGACGGGCTTGGCACCCGATGGCGGTGCACCGCCGCCGTCACGCGACAGCGGCCCGCTGGACTTGGCCGACCTGGCGCTCGCCTTGTCCTGGCTCTTGGCGGCGTCGCGCTTGCCACCACTGCCTTGGCTACCGGCGCCAGCGGTCTTGGGGCCATCACTCTTGGCGCCGGCAGTCTTGGCACCCGCGTTACTGGTCGTGTCGGCCTGGCCATCGCCGGAAGGAGCCGTCTCGTTCTTGGCGGCGCTGGCGGCCTTGCCACTGGTGCGGGAGGTGCTGGGTTCGCCGTTGGCATCCGGCCGGGTCACGTCCGGCTTGACCGGATCGGTACGCTCGGCGGTATCGGCAGCGCTGGTGGTCTCGGGTGTCGACGCGGCAGTCGACGAAGCGGTCTTGTCCTGCTCGGCTTTCCGAGCGTCGCCGTCGGCCTGATTGCCGGAAGCGGTGGCCGACTGCGGTTGTTGATCGTTTCGTTGCTTGCTCATCTACGCTGCCTTTACTCGTGATCACCCTGATCGAAGGTGGCGCCCGGACGGCGCGTCGGGTTGGCGACGGTGCCATCGGAGCAGGATCGAACCGGCTCTGGGCGGCGGGCCGGAAGGCCGGCCCCACCGAACACGCGAGATCAGCTCGCGCGCAGCGCAGTCACCGCCTCAGCCAGCGCCTCCGGCGTAGGCCCGGACGCCACGTGAAGCGAGCCGAATCCCAGCTGTCTCGCCAGTGTAGCCAACCGTCCACTCGAGACGATTAGCGGTTGGTTCAACGCTATCGGGCCACACCCGGTGGCCAGATGTTGCAATATTTCCCCGCTGGTCACCACCAGCGCCGCATAGTCGCCCTGGGCCAGCCAGGTCGCCGCCGGGGGCGCCGGCGGGCGGTAGCAGCGGCGGTAGAGCGTCAGCGTGTCGAGCATCGCGCCGCGCGCCGTCAACTGCTCGGCCAGCACCTCGCGACCGCCCTCACCGCGGGCCAGCAGCAGTCGCTTGCCCGCCACCGCCCGCAGCGACGGCGTATCGAGCAACCCCTCGCTATGCTCGCCGGCCCCCGCCGGGGGCAGCACGCAGGGCACCCCAAGCTCCTGATGCAGGGTTGCCGCCGTAGCCTGCCCCACTGCATAGAAGCGTAGCCGCTGGGGTAGCTGCGGCCAGTATGACGCAATCGCCTCGGCCAGAGATACGGCCGCCTGCGGACTCACCACGATGATGCCCTGAAAAGCGTCGAGATCGAGCACCAGCGCGCGCGCGGCATGGGCCAGCGGCAGTGGCTCGAACGCCAGCACCTCGAGCGCCACCGGCTCGCAGCCGGCCGCGCGCAGGGCCTGGGCCAGCACCGCGCCACGCTCGCCGGGGCGCGTGATCAGGACCCGGGCAGCCATCAGGCGCTCCCGTAGACCTCGGCCAGAATATCGCCAGCGCCCTGCTCCAGCAGCGACTCGGCAATGCGGATACCCAGCGCCTCCGGCTCCATCGCCGAGCCGCGCCCCTCGGCGCGCAGCACCTGGGAGCCATCCGGATGCCCGACGAGCCCACGCAGCCACAGGGTGTCGCCATCGTTCTCGAGTACCGCATAGCCGCCGATCGGCACCTGGCAACCACCATCGAGACGCGTGTTCATGGCGCGCTCGGCGCGCACCCGGGTCGCCGTGGGGCCGTGATCCAGGGTCGCCAGCAGCGCCACCAGATCGGCATCGTCATGGCGGCATTCGATGCCCAGTGCGCCCTGGCCGCAGGCGGGCAGGCTCTCCTCCGGCGACAGTTCGGCGGTGATCCGCTCACCCAGCTGCAGACGCTGAAGCCCGGCGGTGGCCAGAATGATCGCCTCGAAATCACCGGCATCGAGCTTGCCCAGGCG
The DNA here is from genome assembly GCF_003206675.1 of Salinicola sp. RZ23. NCBI lineage: Bacteria > Pseudomonadati > Pseudomonadota > Gammaproteobacteria > Oceanospirillales > Halomonadaceae > Salinicola > Salinicola sp. RZ23. Next base: position 56,078 of record NZ_PZJK01000003.1, on the reverse strand, counting down.
GGTCTGGACATTGCCACGCAGCGGCAGCACCTCCAGATCCGGGCGCCGCGCGGCCACCTGCAGCCCGCGGCGCAGGCTGGAGGTGCCGACCCGGGCCCCCTGGGGCAGGGCATCGACACTAGCGTAGGTGTTGGAGACGAAGGCGTCGGTCGGCGCCCCGCTCTCGAGAATCACCGACAGCCCCAGGCCGTCGGGGAAGTGCATCGGCACATCCTTCATCGAGTGCACGGCGAGATCGGCGCGGCCATCGAGCATCGCCTCCTCCAGCTCCTTGACGAACAGCGCCTTGCCGCCGATCTTGGCCAGCGGCGTGTCGAGGATCTTGTCGCCGCGCGTGGAGAGCGGCACCAGTTCGATCTCCAGATGCGGGTGCTGCTGCGCCAGCAGCGCCTTGACGTGTTCGGCCTGCCATAGCGCCAGCGCACTCTTGCGGGTGGCGATTCTCAATCTGTTAGCGTCGAGCACGCGGGTCTCCGAAGTCTGGGGCGCGGGGGCAAAGACCACCCGCCGCGGGGTGTACGTTCGTCGGCACGAACCTTGTAGGCATGATAAAGCAGTCACCCTGCCAGGAAAAATCACGCCCCCTCGACCTGGCCCCGGCGGCGCTCGCCCCCGTCCCACGCGGCCACGACTCTGGTACACTCCAGACAGCGTTTCGCCGGCCCGCGCGCGCCATGCGCGACCCGCGATCACACCCGGCCACCCGGCACCCATACCCGGTCAACCTAGGCAGAGTTCGTATTCGATGACGCAGGCAACCAACCAATCCTGGGGCGGACGTTTCAGCGAGCCCACCGACGCATTCGTCGCCGCCTTCACCGCTTCGATCTCCTTCGACAAGCGGCTCTACCATCACGACATCCGCGGCTCCGTGGCCCATGCCACCATGCTGGCACGGGTCGGCGTGCTGACCGAGGCGGAGCGTGATCGCATCATTCAGGGCCTGGGCGAGATCGAAGCCGAGATCGAGCGCGGCGAGATCGAGTGGTCGGTCGACCTGGAAGATATCCACATGAACGTGGAAGCGCGGCTCACCGACAAGATCGGCATTACCGGCAAGAAGCTGCACACCGGACGCTCGCGCAACGACCAGATCGCCACCGACATCCGCCTCTACCTGCGCGACGAGATCGACGCCGTGGCGGCGGAGCTGGCGCGCCTGCGACGCGGCCTGATCGAACTCGCCGAAGCCGAAGCCGACACCATCATGCCCGGCTTCACCCACCTGCAGACCGCGCAGCCGGTGACCTTCGGCCACCACCTGCTGGCGTGGCAGGAGATGCTCGCCCGCGACCACGAGCGTCTCTACGACTGCCGCAAGCGGGTCAACGTGCTGCCGCTGGGTGCCGCGGCCCTGGCCGGCACCACCTACCCGATCGACCGCCACGTCACCGCCGAGCTGCTCGGCTTCGAGCGCCCGGCGGAGAACTCGCTGGACGCGGTCAGCGATCGCGACTTCGCGATCGAGTTCACCGCCTTCGCCAGCATCCTGCTGATGCACCTGTCGCGCATGAGCGAAGAGATGGTGCTGTGGGCCAGCGCCCAGTTCGACTTCGTCGATCTGCCCGACCGCTTCTGCACCGGCTCCTCGATCATGCCGCAGAAGAAGAACCCGGACGTGCCCGAGCTGGTGCGCGGCAAGACCGGCCGCGTCTATGGCCACCTGATGAGCCTGCTGACGCTGATGAAGTCGCAGCCGCTGGCCTACAACAAGGACAATCAGGAGGACAAGGAGCCGCTGTTCGACACCCTCGACACGGTCAAGGGCTGCCTGCGCGCCTTCGCCGACATGGCGCCGGCGCTGCGCGCCAAGCGCGCCAACATGCTCGAAGCGGCGCGCCGCGGCTTCTCCACCGCCACCGACCTGGCCGACTACCTGGTACGCGCCGGGGTGGCCTTCCGCGATGCCCACGAGATCGTCGGCAAGGCGGTGGCCTACGGCATCGAGTCGGGCAAGGATCTCTCCGAGATGTCCCTCGACGAGCTCCAGCGCTTCTCCACCACCATCGGCGCAGACGTCTTCGAGGTGCTGACCCTGGAAGGCTCGGTGGCGGCGCGCAACCATATCGGCGGTACCGCTCCGGATCAGGTGCGCGCCGCGGCCAGCCGCGCCCGCACGGCCCTCGACGCGCTTCAGGAGGCCCAGCATGTCGCGTAATCTGCTTCTCGTCGCCCTGCTCGCCCTGACCGGGCTGGCGGTGGCCGGCTGCGGCCAGAAAGGCCCGCTCTATCTGCCCGAGGACAACCAGGCGGCCAAGACCTACGATCCCCAGGGCACCCACGACGACGCCCAGCAGGGCGAGCCCGCACGGCAGGGTGACACCGCGCAGGCCCAGCCTCAGCATCCGTCCCAGACACCCCAGGCGGAGGCACAGCCGTGACGTTCGAAGCCTTCCCCCGGCATGACGGCGTGCTGCACGCCGAATCGGTCCCCCTGGCGCAGATCGCCGCCGACTACGGCACGCCCTGCTACGTCTACTCGCGCGCCGCGCTGACGCAGCAGTTCCGCGCCTACAGCGATGCCCTGGGCGATATGCCACATCTGGTCTGCTACGCGCTGAAGACCAACTCCAACCTGGCGGTGATCGACCTGCTGGCGCGCCTCGGCGCCGGATTCGACATCGTCTCCCAGGGTGAACTGGAGCGGGTACTGGCCGCCGGCGGCGACCCGGCCAAGGTGGTCTTCTCCGGGGTCGCCAAGCAGGCCGACGAGATGGCACGGGCGCTGGAGGTCGGCATCAAGTGCTTCAACGTCGAGTCGCGCCCCGAACTCGAGCGCCTCGAACGTGTCGCCGCCGAACGCGGCCAGGTGGCCAACGTCTCGATCCGGGTCAATCCGGACGTCGACGCCGGCACTCACCCCTATATCTCCACCGGTCTCAAGGACAACAAGTTCGGCGTCGCCGCCGACGAGGTGCTCGATCTCTATACCTGGGCGGCCGGGCGCGACCATCTCAGGGTGGTGGGGCTGGACTGCCATATCGGCTCCCAGCTCACCGAGCTGGCGCCCTTCCTGGATGCCCTCGACCGCCTGCTCGCACTGGTCGATCGCCTCGCCGAGCGCGGCATCACCCTCGAGCATCTCGATCTGGGTGGCGGCCTCGGCGTGGTCTATCAGGACGAGACGCCGCCGCCGGCCCAGGCGCTGGTAGCCGCCGTGCGCGAGCGGCTGGCCGGACGCGAGCTGACCCTGATCTTCGAACCGGGCCGCTCGATCGCCGCCAACGCCGGCGTGCTGCTGACCCGGATCGAGTACCTCAAGCCGGGCGAAAGCAAGAACTTCGCCATCGTCGACGCCGGCATGAACGACATGATCCGTCCCTCGCTCTATCAGGCGTGGCAGCGCATCGAGGCGGTCGATACCCGCGCCCCGCGCCCTAGCGCCTGCTACGACGTGGTCGGCCCGGTATGCGAAAGCGGCGACTTCCTGGGCAAGGCGCGCGAACTCGCCGTGGCCGAGGGCGATCTGCTGGTGGTGCACGCCGCTGGCGCCTATGGTTTCGTCATGGCCTCGAACTACAACAGCCGCGGCCGCCCGCCGGAGGTGCTGGTGGATGGCGAGACCTGCCATCTGGTGCGCCAGCGGGAGTCGCTCGCGTCGCTGTGGGCCCTCGAGTCGCGGCTGCCGGAGACGTCTTGATGCTGTTGAATTTCACCAAGATGCACGGCCTCGGCAACGACTTCATGGTGGTCGATCTGATCAGTCAGCGCGCCTACCTGCGCGACGAGCAGATCCGCCGCCTCGCCGACCGGCACTTCGGGATCGGCTTCGACCAGCTGCTGCTGGTGGAGCCACCGCGGCAACCCGACATGGATTTTCGCTATCGCATCTTCAACGCCGATGGCGGTGAAGTGGAGAACTGCGGCAACGGTGCGCGCTGCTTCGCGCGCTTCGTGATCGATCAGCGCCTGACTCACAAGCGCGAGCTGCGCGTCGAGACCCTGGGTGGCCCGCTGACGCTCAAGGTCGACCCCGATGGCCGGGTGCGGGTGGATATGGGCGCGCCGCGCTTCGCCCCGGCGGCGCTGCCGTTCAGCGCCGAGGAAGATGTCCCGCTGCACCCGCTCGAGGTCGACGGCCAGCCGCTGGCACTGAGCGTCGCCTCGATGGGCAACCCGCACGCGGTGATCGAGGTCGAAGACGTCGACAGCGCCCCGGTCGAGACCCTCGGCCCGGCGCTGCAGCGCCACCCGAGCTTCCCGCGTCAGGTCAATGTCGGCTTCATGCAGATCGAATCGCCCCACGCCATCCGCCTGCGCGTCTACGAGCGCGGCGCCGGCGAGACCCTGGCCTGCGGTACCGGTGCCTGCGCGGCGGTGGCCTGCGGTATCCGCCGCGGCGTGCTCGCGAGTCCGGTCGAGGTGACCCTGCGCGGCGGGCGGCTGACCCTGGAGTGGGCCGGGGGCGACACCCCGATGATCATGACCGGCCCGGCCGAGCGGGTCTTCGAGGGGCGCGTGCCGCTGAGCTGAACCCGGCCGCCGCCGTGCGCCGGCCACCTTGCCGGCCCTATAACAACGATCGGACAACCACCGGTGAGACCGGGCGCTCCCACAGGGCGCCCTGCCACGACTTCACCCGGGACGACAGGAGAACAGCCGCATGTCACGTGTCCAGGTCCCCGAGCCGCGTCAGACGCTCGACCCCGATCGGGTCGCCGAGTGGCTGGCCCAGCACACCGACTTCTTTGTCGGTCGCGAGGGGCTGCTGCAGCAACTCAAGGTGCCGCACCCGCATATCCCCGGCGCCGTCTCGCTGCTCGAACGCCTGGTGGTCGATCTGCGCCAGCGTGCCGAGAGCGCCGAGTGGCGGCTGGAGAACCTGCTCGAGTCGGCGCGCTACAACGAGGCGCAGTATCGGCGCACCCGCGAACTGGTGCTGGGGCTGATCGAAGCCGAGGACGCCGACGCCCTGGCCGAGGCGCTGTCGACCCAGCTCGCCGAACGCTTTCGCACCCAGGCCATCGGGCTGTGGCTGGACGCTCCGCCAGCGTGCCACGCCACGCCCCGAGACACGCGCCAGTGGCAGCCGCCGCGTTTTCGTCTCGACGCCGAGGCGCGCCAGCGCCTGGAACTTCTGCTCAACGAGCAGAGCAGCCGCTGCACCACGCTGTCGCAGGCCGACTGGGCGCATCTGCTGCCCCACTGCAAGGCACCCGAGGGTGCCGGCTCCTGCGCCATCACCCGGCTCACCCAGGGCGAGACGCTGGGCTTTCTGATCCTGGCCAGCCACGACAGCGAGCACTTCCGGGCCACCCTCGACACCCTCTTCACCGAGTATCTCGGCGAGGTGGTCAGCCGCCTGCTCAAGCGCGCCGAGCGCCCCCATGCAGGCGACGCTTGACGCCTTCCTGGCGCGCCTGGCCCGGCGCGCCAGTCCGGCCACGCTCGATGCCTATCGGCGCGACGTGGCTCAGCTCGCGGCCTGGCTCGACACCCAGGGCATTGCCACTTGGCAGGCACTCGACGTCGCCCTGATACGGCGTTACCTGGCGCATGAGCGCACCCGCGGCCTGGCGCCGCGCACTCTGGCCCGGCGCCGTGCGGCGCTGTCGCGCTTCGCCGACTTCCTGGTCAGCCAGGGCGAGCTCGACCACAATCCGGTCAAGCTGACCCAGGCACCGCGCCAGCCGCGCCATCTGCCCAGCCCGGTCGATGTCGACCTGCTCGGTCGTTTCCTCGACACGCCCCACGACGGCGAACCGCTGGCCATCCGCGATCAGGCCATGCTCGAGCTGTTCTACTCCTGCGGGCTGCGCCTGGCGGAGCTGGCAGGGCTCGACCTGGAGGCCCTCGACGCCCGCCATGTCCGCGTGCTGGGCAAGGGCGGCAAGCCGCGCCAGGTGCCGCTGGGACGGCGCGCGGCGGCGGCCATTCGCGACTGGCTGGGGGTGCGCAGCACGCTCGCCGGCGACGGCGAACGTGCGCTGTTCGTGGCTCAGCACGGCGGCCGGATCGGCCACCGCGCAATCCAGAGCCGCCTGGCCGAGTGCGCCAAGCGCCGCGGTCTGCCCGAACACCTGCACCCGCACCGCCTGCGCCACTCCTTCGCCAGCCATCTGCTCGAGTCGAGCCAGGACCTGCGCGCGGTGCAGGAGCTGCTCGGCCATGCCAATCTTTCGACGACCCAGATCTATACCCGCCTCGACTGGCAGCAGCTCGCCGAGGTCTACGATCAAGCCCACCCGCGGGCCCGGCGCAAGCCGGGTGCTGCCCACGACGAACCCTGATCGCCATGCCGCTCGACGCCATCACCTTCGATCTCGACGACACCCTGTGGCACAACGGGCCCGTCATGGCCCATGCCGAACCGACCCACTACACCTGGCTGCTCGAGCAGATCGACGGCCGGCCGGAGGCGGAAGGCCGGCGCCTGGCCGAGACCTTTCCGCTGGAGGCCTACCAGCAGGTGCGCCAGCAACTGATGCAGCGCTTCCCGCTCAGCCGCGGCGACCATAGCTGGATTCGCGAGCGCGCCATGCTCGAGCTGCTGCGCGAGCACGGCCTGCCCGAGGCGGAGGCGCAGCGCTGGGCCGCCGCCGGCTTCGAGCGCTTCATGCAGCTGCGCCACGCGGTGACGCCCTTCCCGGAAGTGGTGCCGATGCTCGAGGCCTGGGCGCGGCGCTACCGCCTGGGAGTGATCACCAACGGCAACGTCGACGTGCGCCGCCTGGCGCTGGGCGACTATTTCGACGTGATCATCCTGGCCGGCGAAATGCATGCCCCCAAACCCGACACCCGCCCGTTTCTTACCGCCATGGCGCGTCTCGGCACCCAGCCGCACCGGGCGCTGCACGTGGGCGATCACTGGCAGGAGGACGTGCTCGCGGCGCAGCGCCTGGGCATGCACGCGGTGTGGATCGATGCCAAGCAGGAGGGAGAGCGCGAACTACCGCCGCGGGTGACGCGGATCACCCATGTCAGAGAGCTGCCGGCGGTGGTCGACCGGCTCGATCGAGGCGAGTAGTGCGCAGCGGATCGCGGGGAGAGGCTCGTGCCGCGGGCGCCGAGGGCTCAGCGTGCAGCCAGCCAGCGATCCATCACCGCGTAGGTCTGGTCGAGCCCCTGGCGCTTGAGCGCGGAGAACAGCTGCACGCTGACCAGATCCTCCCACTCGGCGAGCTGGCGCTTGACCTGCTGCAGCGAGGCCTTCGCCGGCCCCTGCTTCAGCTTGTCGGCCTTGGTCAGCAGGATATGCACCGGCAGTTCGCGGGCATCGGCCAGCTCCAGCAGCTGGATGTCGAAGTCGCTCAGCGGGTGGCGCACGTCCATCAGCAGAATCAGGCCGGCGAGGCCGCTGCGCCTTCGCAGATAGTCGGCGAGGTGCGACTGCCACTCCTTCTTCATCGCCTCGGGCACCTTGGCGTAGCCGTAGCCGGGCAGGTCCACCAGACGCAGGGTGTCGCCATTCTCCAGACCGAAGAAGTTGATCAACTGGGTCCGCCCCGGGGTCTTGGAGGTACGCGCCAGCGCATTCTGCTGGGTGAGCGCATTGATCGCACTCGATTTGCCGGCGTTGGAGCGCCCGGCGAAGGCGATCTCGATACCATCGTCCGGCGGGCACAGGGCCAGCTTGGGGGCGCTGATCAGAAAGCGGGCCGTCTGGTAGTTGCGGCGCGGGGGCGTCGAGGTCATGGCAAGGGCTCTACGGGCGGGCGTGATCGGTCGTGCGCAGTGTATCACGCCCTGCTGGGCGGGCGAGTGCTGCGCCAGCGGCAGGCACGCCAGGTGTCTCCCCGGGTATGCCCCTCTACTTTCACGTGTCATTCTGGCAGGCTACCCTCAGTGACATGAGGAGACGTCGGCCGCGACGCCCAGGGAACCTCCGGCATCCCGGGCGCTCAAAACCCCATGGCTCGCCGCCGAATCGATCCCGCGTCGAGACGTCCGTTTTCGATCCATCAGGAGCAGTACACGCATGATCAAGTCGCTTGTGGCGCTAATGGCAGGTCTCACCTTCTCCGGCGCCGTGATGGCCGCCGGCATCGTCGAAGGCAAGGATTATCAGGTCATCGAGCAACCGATGAAGTCCGAGGCACCGGCGAACAAGATCGAAGTCACCGAGGTGTTCTGGTACGGCTGCCCGCACTGCTACGCGCTCGAGAAGCCGCTCAACGAGTGGGTCGCCAGCCTCCCCGACGATGTCGAGTTCGACCGTATGGCGGCGCCGCTGGGCAGAGTGTGGGAACAGCATGCCAAGGCCTTCTACGCCGCCAAGTCGCTGGGCATCGAGCACGAGATGCGCCAGGACTTCATGGACGCGATCCACAAGCAGGGCAAGCGCCTGACCGACGAGGATGACATCGCCGAGTTCTTCACCCACTACGGGGTGACCAAGGAGCAGGCGCTCAAGGCGCTCGACTCCTTCGGCGTGAAGAGCCAGATCCAGCAGGCGGCGGCCAAGATGCGCTCGTATCAGTTGATGGGCGTGCCCGACCTGATCGTCGACAACCACTATGTGGTGACCCCGGACTCCGCCGGCTCGCTCGAGAACATGCCGAAAATCGCCAGCGCGCTGATCGAGAAGGTGCGCGAGGAGCGCCAGGAGGCCAAGTGACACCATGTCCGTAGCCGCCTCGACGCCCGCCAGCGAGATCGCGCCGACGCTGAAACTGCTGACCTGCAATCTGCAGGTCGGCATTCACACCTCGGCCTACCACCACTATCTGACCCGCAGCTGGCAGCACCTGCTGCCGCATCCCAAGCGCAGCTCGCGCCTGGACCGGGTCGCCGGCGCGCTGGCCGGCTTCGACATCGTCGGCCTGCAGGAGGTCGACGGCGGCAGCTTCCGCTCCAGCCACGTCAATCAGGTCGAGTATCTGGCCCGGCGCTCGGCCTTCGAGTACCACTTCCAGCAGCTCAACCGCAATCTGGGCCGGGTCGCCCAGCACAGCAACGGGCTGCTCTCGCGACTCTCGCCCAACCAGATCGACGAGCACCGCCTGCCCGGAATGCGCGGCCGCGGTGCCATCCATGCGCGCTACGGCAGTGGCCCTGACGCGCTGCATGTGTTCGTCGCTCATCTCGCCCTGAGCCAGCGCGGGCAGGCGCGTCAGCTCGACTATCTCGGCGAGATCATCCGCCCGCTGCGCCACGTGGTGGTGATGGGCGATCTCAACTGCACCCCCGATCAGTTGCAGAGCCACACCCGCTTCTGCCAAGCCCTCGAGCTCGAACCGCTCAAGCCGCTGCCGAGCTACCCCGCCTGGCAGCCGCGGCGCGCGCTCGACCATATCCTGCTGTCGGCCTCGCTCAAGCCGGAAGGCTCGCGGGTGCTCGACGCGATGTTCTCGGATCATCTGCCGGTCGCCGTCGATGTCCATCTGCCCGCCGCCTGCCGCGTCAGCATCGGCCTGGGGCGCCAGGATCGGCGCCACGACGACCCCGCCTGAGCACGCACCAGAGCAGCCCGATCACGCGTGACCGGCTGACTCACACCGCGTTGGGCCGAGTCCTCCTGCTCGACGGCTCCGGTCGCTCGACGCCAGGCCCTGTCGATGTGTGACCCTCTCGATACGTGGCCCTCTAGAGACATCACCCTCTCGACGCCTCACCCCGCTTGCGGACACGCCCACCGCGAGGCCCATGAGGCGCACGCCCCTCATCGCCCAAGCCACCTCCCACCACGCACCACGCAAAAGCGCCTCCGAAGAGGCGCTTGGGTGAGCGGGCAAACGGCGGCTCGCGGCGTCAATAGGCGCTGTTGCCGGCGACCCAGTGGACCCAGTCGATCATCGGCGTGGGGTAGAGTCCCAGCAGAATCACCAGCGTGGCCACCCCGAGCACCACCATGCCCCCCGCGCGTTCGGCCCAGTCGTGGGTGGCGTCGCGGCTCTGCATGCCCGGCTCGTGCAGGAACAGCGTCACCATCACCCGCAGGTAGTAGTAGAGCCCGATGGCGCTGCCCAGCACCACACTGCCGACCAGCCACCAGCGATGCGCCTCCACCCCCACGGCAATGATGTAGAACTTGCCGATGAAACCGGCGGTGAAGGGAATCCCCGCCAGCGACAGCATCGACACGGTCATCACCGCGGTCAGGTAGGGGCGGCGCCAGAACAGGCCACGGTAGTGGTGCAGCGAGCTGGCGTCGGCAGGCCCCCCGGTGGGGGTGTAGGGGCTGGAGACCAGGGTGACCACGCCGAAGGCGCCCAGGGTGGTGATCACATAGGTCACCAGGTAGATCCCCACTGTCTCCACCGCCAGGCCGTCGTTGACCACCAGCGCCACCAGCAGATAGCCGAAGTGGGCGATCGAGGAGTAGCCGAGCAGCCGCTTGAGGTCGTTCTGGGTCAGCGCCAGCAGGTTGCCCACCAGCATGGTCACCACGGCGATGACCCCGAGCAGGTCGTGCCACCAGTTCTCGTGCAGCGCCAGCGCCGACTGGAACAGGCGCAGCAGGACCAGGAACACCGCCACCTTGCTCGCGGTGGCGAGGAAGGTGGTCGCCGGCCCCGGCCCGCCCTGATAGACGTCCGGCGTCCACAGGTGGAACGGTACGATCGACAGCTTGAACGCCAGCCCCACCAGCAGCAGCCCGGCACCGGCCAGCAGCCAGGGATCGCTGCCCTGGGTCGCCAGCGCCTGGCCCAGGGCGTCGAAGTCGAGGGTACCGGTCATGGCATAGAGCAGCGCCATGCCGAAGAGCAAAAAGGCGGTGGCCGCCGCCGACAGCACCATGTACTTGATGCCGCTCTCCAGCGCGCCGCGGTCACGCAGGGTGTAGGCGAGCATCCCGAACAGCGGCATCGACAACAGCTCGATACCGAAGAACAGCGTCGCCATGTGGCGCGCCGAGACCAGCACCAGGCCCCCGGCGGCGGCACTCGTCAGCAGCAGGTAGAACTCGTCCCGCGGCCCGTCATAGCCCTCCAGATAGTGGTGCGCCAGGGTCACGCAGGCGAGCGTCGACATCAGCACCAGCACACCGCCGAAGCGCGCCAGGTCGTCGACCACCAGCAGATCGGTGACCGCCACCGTGCCCTGGGACCAGCCGAACAGCAGCGCCAGCAGCGCGGCGTTGAGGCCGACCGCAGTGATGACGGCGCTTAGCGCATGGTGTCGCCGCCAGGCGATCGAGAGCATCACCACGATGACGGTGAGACAGACCAGAATCAGCGGAGAAATCGCCATCAGCGCCGCCATCATTGTGCACCTCCCATCATCGCACCGGCTTGCTGAAAGCTCTGCTGTACCACCTGCATCGCCCCGGCCGAGGTCTCCAGCATGGGCTGCGGATAGACCCCGAAGAAGATCACCAGCGCCACGATCCCGAACAGCAGCGCCAGCTCACGTCGATCCAGCCCGCCCAGCGAGCTCTCCTCCTTGGGTGGCCCATAGTAGACCCGCTGCATGATGAACAGCGAGTAGACCGCGGCCAGGACCAGCCCCACGCTGGCGATCGCCACGGTCCAGGGAGCGACGCCGAAGCTGCCGAACATGACCATGAACTCGCCGACGAAGTTGGCGGTGCCCGGCAGCCCCAGCGAGGCCGCCACGAACACCAGGGCGAAGCCCGGCAGCCCGCGGATACGCCCCCAGAGCCCCCCCATCTGCCGCATGTCGCGGGTGTGCAGGCGCTCGTAGAGCTGGCCGGAGAGAATGAACAGACCGGCGGCGGAGAAGGCGTGGGCCACCATCAGCGCAACCACGCCCTGCAGTGCCAGCTCGGTACCGGCGTAGATCCCGATCAGCACGAAGCCCATGTGGGAGATGCTGGTGTAGGCGATCAGGCGCTTCAGGTCCTGCTGGCCGCAGGCCAGGATGGCACCGTAGAAGATCCCGATCAGCCCCAGCGTCATCGCCACCGGCGCGAACGCCTGGGACGCCTCGGGGAACAGCGGCAGCGCGAAGCGCAGCATGCCGTAGGCCGCCGTCTTGAGCAGGATACCGGCGAGGTCGACGCTGCCCGCGGTCGGCGCCTGGGCGTGGGCGTCGGGCAGCCAGCCGTGCAGCGGCACCACCGGCAGCTTGACCGCGAAGGCAACGAAGAAACCGAGCATCAGCCACCACGCCACCTGCGGGTCCATCGGCGTATTCAACAGGTCGCCGTAGGCGAAGGTGTAGACCCCGGTCGCCGAATGGTGGACGAACACCAGCCCGAGGATCGCGATCAGCATCATCAGGCCGCTGGCCTGGGTGTAGATGAAGAACTTGGTCGCCGCGCCGATGCGCGAACTCCCCTTGGAGCCGCTGTGGCCCCACAGCGCGATCAGGAAGTACATCGGCACCAGCATCATTTCCCAGAACAGGAAGAACAGGAACAGATCGATGGAGAGGAAGACCCCGACCACCCCGCCGAGGATCCACAGCAGGTTGAGGTGGAAGAAGCCGACCCGGCGCACGATCTCGTTCCACGAGCAGACCACCGCCATCGCCCCGAGCAGCCCGGTCAGCGCGATCATCAGCAGCGACAGCCCATCCAGCGCCAGGTGCAGCTTGATACCGAAGCGTGGAATCCAGTCCGCCTGCCACTCCAGCACCCAGGCGTGGGTAGCGCCCTGGGCGGGCAACGAGAAGTCGCTGCCCGCCCAGATCCCGAGCACCATCACCAGCTCCAGGAGCATGGTAGCGAGGGCGATCCAGCGCGGTGCCCGGTCGCCGAAACGTTCGGCCTGCCAGCACAGCAGCCCGCCGATGAAAGGGATCAGAATCAGCCAGACCAGAATCATGAATCAGCCACCCGCGATGATGTGAAAAGCGTCGTTCGAGCGTTCACCGCCAAACGTCCCGTCTCTCTTGCTTGCTGCACGCGCATCGCCTCACCCCACCAGCAGATAGACGAGCAGCAGCGTGGCGCCGAGCACCATCGATACCGCGTAGTGGCGCAGCCGTCCGGTCTGGGTCAGGCGCAGTCCGTCGTGGGAGAGGCGCGCCAGCCACGGCAGCAGATTGCACAGCGAGTTGATCCAGTCGCCGCGGTTGATCCGTACCAGGCCGCGATAAGGGCGCACGAACAGCCAGTCGTAGAGCGCATCGAATCCCCAGGCGTCGTGCCAGAAGTGCCACAGCCAGTTGCCGCGTCGATCGGCCACCGCACGCCGGATCAGATCGCGCCGGCGGCGGAACAGCCACAGCGCCAGCAGCACGCCGCCGACCGACACCGCCATGGCCACCAGCTCGAGGATGTGTTCGCCGGCCCCCTCGGTGTTGGGACCGGCCGGCAGCACATTGCCCAGCGGCTGAGTGATCTGGGCACCGATCGCGGTGGACAGCACGATCAGCACCACCAGCGGCACACCGTGGACCAGCCCCTTGTCAGCGCGCGCCTCGCGGGCGTGATCGCTCTTCGGCTGACCGTGGAAGGTGCCGAGGATCAGGCGCACGGTGTAGATCGAGGTGAGCAGCGCACCGAACACCCCCGCCGCCATCAGCACCGAGTGTCCGGCGCCCAGCGCCGAGACCAGGATCGCATCCTTGCTGTAGAAGCCGGCGGAGACCAGCGGCAGCGCCGCCAGCGCCGCCCCGCCCACCACGAAACCGGCGTAGGTGAGCGGCAACTTGCGCCACAGCCCGCCGAGCCGGCGCATGTCCTGCTCGTGGTGGGTACAGATGATCACCGAGCCGGCGGAGAGGAACAGCAGCGCCTTGAAGAAGGCGTGAATCATCAGGTGGAAGATCGCCGCGCTGTAGGCGCCCACGCCCAACGCCAGGAACATGTAGCCGATCTGGCTCATGGTCGAGTAGGCGAGCACGCGTTTGATGTCGGTCTGCGCCAGGGCGGCGAAGCCGGCAAGCGTCAGTGTCAGCGCCCCGATCACGCCGACCAGCAGCATCACGTCCGGGGCCAGCTCGAACAGCCCGTGGGTGCGCGCGATCAGATAGACCCCGGCGGTGACCATGGTCGCCGCGTGGATCAGCGCCGATACCGGCGTGGGGCCGGCCATGGCGTCGGCGAGCCAGGTCTGCAGCGGTAGCTGGGCCGACTTGCCCACCGCGCCACCGAGCAGCATCAGCGCCGTCAGCTGCGCCATCGGGTCGCCCTGGACCCACAGCTCCGGCGCCCGCGCCAGCAGCGTCTGCAGGTTGAGCGAACCGAGCTGGACGAACAGCAGGAACATGCCGATGGCGAGGAAGACATCACCGGTACGGGTGATCACGAACGCCTTGAACGCCGCCCAGCCGTTGGCCGGAGTGCGGTAGTAGTAGCCGATCAGCAGATAGCTGCACAGCCCCACGCCCTCCCAGCCGAAGTAGAGCAGCAGCAGGTTGTCGCCCAGCACCAGCAGGATCATGCTGAACACGAACAGGTTCATGTGGCAGAAGAAACGCGTCACCCCCTCTTCGCCGCGCATGTACCAGGCGGCGAACAGATGGATGAGGAAGCCGACCCCGGTGATCACCCCGAGCATGGTCAGCGACAGGCCGTCGAGCATCAGCCCCACGGTGGGCTGGAAATTGCCCACCGAGATCCAGTGCCATAGGGTCAGCGTGTGCGCCGCCTCGCCGTGGTCGTAGAAATCGAGACCGACCCCCAGGGTGCAGAGCGCGGCGAGCCCGATCGAGACCACCCCGACCGTGGCGCTGGCGCGCTCGCTCAGGCTTCCGAAGGAGAGCGCCAGGATCACGCCCCCCAGCAGCGGGAAGAGAAAGGTGCCCGTCAGCAATATGTCTGTGAAGTGGTTCATCCGCGCAACCTGCTCGCCGCATCGATATCGAGAGTCTTGAAGCGCCGGTAGAGCTGCATCAGCAGCGCCAGCCCTACGCTCGCTTCCGCCGCCGCCAGGGTAATCACCATCAGGAACATCACCTGGCCGTCGGCCTGGTGCCAGTGGGTACCGCCGACGATGAACGCCAGGCCCGCGGCGTTCATCATGATCTCCAGGCTCATCAGCACGAACAGCATGTTACGCCGCGTCATCAATCCGGCCAGCCCCAGCACGAACAGAATCGCCGCCAGTAGCAGGCCATGCTCCATGGGTATGCCGCTCATGCCCCTCTCCCCTGTCGATCCACCGTCTCGTCGCCTGCCGCGGCGCCCGGCCGCGCGCTGGCCGCCGCGTTGTGGGAAGCCGTGTTGGCCGCCGCCATCTTCTCGGCCCGCTCACGCTGGCGCTCGCGCGCCAGATCCGCCTCGTCGTGGGCCTCGCTGCGGCCCAGGTGCGAGGCGGCCACCAGCGCCGCCAGCAGCAGCATCGCCGCCAGCTCGACCACCACCAGATAGGGGCCGAACAGCGTGATGCCGACCATCTTGGCAGTCAGCGTCTCACCGCTGATGGTGCCGTCATAGGCGCCACGTGCCAGGGTCACCACCATCACCACCAGCAGCACCCCGGCGAGCACCGCCGGCCCCACCCACAGTCTGGGCGCGAGCCAGGCGCGCTCCTGCTCCACCGCCGACTCGCCCAGGTTGAGCATCATCACCACGAACACGAACAGCACCATGATCGCGCCGGCATAGACGATGATCTCGAGCGCCCCGGCGAAGGGGGCGCCGAGGGCGAAGAACACCATCGCCACGCTGATCAGCGACACGATCAGATAGAGCAGCGCGTGTACCGGATGGGTCCCGGTGACCACGCGCAGGGTCGCTAGAATCGCGACCAGACCGCTCAAGTAAAACGCGAGTTGCATGACTCTCTCCCGACAAACTGGCTACCCGGCCCACTGGCCGACCCACTGGCTACCCGATTCTCGCCTGTTCCGCAGCGTCCCGCTCGGCGGCACTATCGCGGCTCGCCACGCCTGCAGGCCGACCCGCAGCAGAGCCTGGCTAGGCTTTGTACGAAACGGTCTGCGCTCGCCGACTTTTCGTACATACCCTGAGTTCTCACGGCAGCAGCGACTTCACATCGATCGGCTCGGCCTCGTTCTGCGCCTGCCCCTTGTCCTTGCCTGCGATGGACAGCCCGGCGACCCGGTAGAAGTTGGTGTTGTGATCCTTGCCCGGTCCGTCGATCAGCAGATCCTGCTTCTCGTAGACCAGCTCCTGACGTCTGAACTCGCTCATCTCGAAGTCCGGCGTCAGCTGGATCGCCGAGGTCGGACACGCCTCCTCGCACATGCCGCAGAAGATGCAGCGCGAGAAGTTGATGCGGAAGAACTCCGGGTACCAGCGGCCGTCGTCGCGTTCGCCCTTCTGCAGCGAAATGCACGCCACCGGGCAGGCCACCGCACACAGGTTGCAGGCAACACAGCGCTCCTCACCGTCGGGGTCGCGGGTGAGCACGATACGCCCGCGGTAGCGCGGCGGCAGATAGACCTGCTCCTCGGGGTACGAGAGCGTCTCGCGCTTGCGCCAGGCGTGGCTGAACACCATCCACAGGGTGCGCAGCTGCGTCCCGGTACCGGTGACGATCTTCTTGATCTGACTCAGCATGAGCTCCCTCCCTTATGTGCTCGGGTCGATGAGCAGAATCATCGCCCCGGTAACCAGCAGATTGATCAGCGTCAGCGGCAGGCAGACCTTCCAGCCGAAGCTCATCACCTTGTCGTAGCGCGGCCGCGGCAGCGCCGCGCGCAGCAGCACGAACAGCACGACGAAGAACACCGTCTTGAGCAGGAACCAGACGATCGGCGGCAGCAGCGGCCCGTGCCAGCCGCCGAAGAACAGCGTCACCAGCAGCGCCGAGATCAGCACGATGCCGATGTACTCGCCGACGAAGAACATGCCCCACTTCATCCCCGAATACTCGATGTGGTAGCCGTCGGCCAGCTCCTGCTCCGCCTCCGGCTGATCGAACGGATGGCGGTGGGTGACCGCGATGCCGGCGATGACGAAGGTACAGAAACCGAAGAACTGCGGCACGATGAACCACAGGCTCTCCTGAGCGTTGACGATGTCGCGCATGTTGAACGAGCCGGTCATGGCGACGATGCCCATCAGCGCCAGGCCCATGAAGACCTCGTAGGAGAGCGTCTGCGCCGAGGCGCGCAGCGCCCCCAGCAGGGCGTACTTGTTGCCGCTGGCCCAACCGGCGAAGAGCACCGCATAGACGTTGATGCCGGCCATGGCGAAGAAGAACAGGATACCGATGTTGAGATCCGCCACGCCCCAGCTCGGGGTGATCGGGATCACCATGAACGACAGCAGCAGCGACGCCATGGCGATGGCCGGCGCCAGCACGAAGAAAGTGCGATCGGCGAACGGCGGGATCCAATCCTCCTTGAAGAAGATCTTGAGCATGTCGGCGGCGATCTGCAGAAGCCCGAAGGGGCCGACCCGGTTGGGGCCGTAGCGATCCTGCCACAGCGCCAGCAGACGCCGCTCGATCATGCTCAGCAGCGCCCCGGAGATCACCACCGCGAGCAGGATCACCACCGCCTGGATGACCGCGATCAGGCTCGCCTCGACCTGAGGTGTCCACCAGCTCATGCGCGCGCCTCCCCATCAGCGGCCGAGGTGTCGAGGGCGATACGCCCCCAGCCAAGCGCGGCGGGCAACGCCCCCACCAGCGGCTCGAGCGTGCCCTGGGGCAGTGCCACCAGGCCCCGTGGCAGGTCACGTCCGAGCTGTGCCGGCAGCGTGACCCGGGTGTCGTCGAGGCTCACCGCCACCGGGTCGCCGGCGGCAATGCCCAGCGCCGCGGCGTCGTCGTCGTTCAGCGTCACCGCCGGCGGCGCCATGCGCGCCTGGATCGGCTCGGCGCGGCGCGAGGTCTCGTCGCCGCCGAACAGCTGCGGCAGTGCGATCATCTGCCACTCGCCGTCGCGCGGGGCGAAGGCCGCGGGGATCCGGTCACAGTAGCTCGCCTCATCGCGGGTCGCAGCCGCATCCCGGAACAGTCGCACGCCCGGGTCGCCGGCGCGCAGGTGGCCACCGACCTCGTCCTGGAACTTGTTCCACGCCTGCGGCGAGTTCCAGCCCGGGGCCCAGGCGAAAGGCACCTCGCGGCGCGGCTCGCGGTAGCCGGCGTAGCCCTCCATCGAGAACGCGAAGGGGGTATCCAGATCCACCGGCGCCCGCGGCTCGTTGACATCCAGGTTGGCGCGCATGGAGGTGCGCCCGCTGTAGCGGTGCGGTTCACGCGCCAGCTTGAGACCGTGGATACGGAACTGGGCCTCGGGCATGGCGTGGTGCAGCGGAGCGAAGGCGGCCATATCGCCGGCAACCGCCTCGGTCAGATCGTCGAGCAGTATCGTGGTCACCGGCTGGCGCTCGAGGGTCGCCTGCAGCGCGTGCAGCCAGCGCCAGCTCTCGCGGATGCGCGTATCGGGACGCAAATAGCTCGGGTCGAAGACCTGGTAGAAGCGCTGGGCGCGGCCTTCCAGGCTGACCAGGGTGCCATCGCTCTCGGCAAAGGTACCCGCCGGCAGGCCGATGTCGGCCTGCTCCCAGGTCGGGGTGCGCTGGTGGTCGATCACCACCACCGCGCTGGCCCGATCCAGTGCGGCGCCGATCTTCGCCGCCGGCAGCCGCGCATAGAGATCGTTCTCCAGGATCACCACGCCGTCGGCATCGCCCTGCTCGAGCTGGGCCAGGGCCCAGTCCAGGGACTCGCCGCCGAGCATGCCGAGGCCGACACTGTTGGCCTCGCGGCGTACCAGGGTGAGCCCGGCGCCGGCTTTCTGCCGCCGCGCCAGGGCCCGGGCCACGTTGCCCGCGGCCTCGATCACCGCCAGCGAGGCGAGCGCCTCACCGGCGATCACCAGCGGCCGCTCGGCGGCCAGCAGCGCATCGGCGATCTCACCGACCAGGGCCTGGGTATCGTCATCGAGTCCCTCCACCGCCGGTGCGGTGGGGTCGAGGTCGTGGGCCACGGCGAAGCCCAGCCGCGCGATGTCGTCGGGTGCCGCACGCCGGGTGCGGGTGGCGATGGCATCGAGCTTGGTCGCTTCCGGGGTGGCCAGGAACAGCGGATGGGCCG
This sequence comes from Salinicola sp. RZ23, assembly GCF_003206675.1. Classification (NCBI taxonomy): domain Bacteria; kingdom Pseudomonadati; phylum Pseudomonadota; class Gammaproteobacteria; order Oceanospirillales; family Halomonadaceae; genus Salinicola; species Salinicola sp. RZ23. The sequence continues at coordinate 37,272 of NZ_PZJK01000003.1, read as the reverse complement.
CGTCCTGGGCAATGGTCTTGACCGCCTCGGCGTTCCACTCGGGGATGCCGCGCTCGGCGCCCAGCTCGACGCCCTTGCCGCGCACCGCCTGGCGCACCGACAGCGCGAGTCGCGCGGCGCTCTGCAGCAGGTCCTCGCCCAGCACCAGCACCGCATCGCACGCTTCGATCTCGCGCAGGCTCGGCGTGGCCACGCCGCTGTCGCGGTTGAGCGCTTCCATGCGCCGCAGCCGCTCGAGCTCACCGGCCTCGATACCGGTGGAGAAGCGATCCGCACCGACCAGCTCGCGCAGGCGGTGGTTGCTCTCGAGACTGGCCCGGGGCGAGCCGATACCGATCAGACGGGTGGCGCCGCGCAGCGCGTCGGCGGCACGGTCGAGCGCTTCGTCGACCTCCATCAGGGTCACGCCCTGGGCGGCAACGCCGCGCTGGCTGCGCTGGAACAGCTCGGGCCGGGTCGGACGATCCTTGCGGTTGACGTAGCCGTAACCGAAGCGACCGCGGTCGCACAGGAAGTAGCGGTTGACGTCACCGTTGTAGCGATTCTCGATGCGCCGGATATCACCGTAGCGCTCGCCGGGGCTGATGTTGCAGCCGCTGGCGCACTGATGACAGATGCTGGGGGCGAACTGCAGATCCCACTTGCGGGTGTAGTGATCGGAGTGGGTCTGGTCGGTGAACACCCCGGTCGGGCACACCTCGGTGAGGTTGCCGGAGAACTCGCTCTCCAGGGTGCCCTCTTCATAGCGCCCGAAATAGACGTTGTCGTGGGCACCGAAGGCGCCGAGATCCTCGCCGCCGGCGTAGTCCTTGTAGAAGCGCACGCAGCGGTAGCAGGTGATGCAGCGGTTCATCTCGTGGGCGACGAAGGGCCCCAGGTACTGGTTACGGTGGGTGCGCTTGCGAAAGCGGTAGCGGCGCCGGTCGTGGCCGGTCATCACCGTCATGTCCTGCAGGTGGCAGTGGCCGCCCTCCTCGCACACCGGGCAGTCGTGCGGGTGGTTGACCATCAGCCACTCGATCACCGTCTCGCGGAAGGCCTTGGCCTCCTCGTCGTCGATCGAGATATAGGCGTCATCCTTCACCGGCGCCATGCACGACATCACCAGCATGCCGCGGGTGTCGTCGGCGTCCTTGTACTGTTTCACCGCACACTGGCGGCAGGCCCCCACGCTGCCCATCGCCGGATGCCAGCAGAAATAGGGGATGTCCAGGCCCAGCGAGAGACAGGCGTGGAGCAGGTTGTCGCTGTCTTCGACCTCGTAGTCGTTGCCGTCGACATGAATGATGGCCATAGCGTCACGCGCCTCCTAGATGCTGCCGACCGGAATCGGGTCCGCGTGCGCTTCGCCCCGGGGCCGGGTGATGCCGCGCTCGAACTCGTCACGGAAATAGTGGATCGCCGAGGAAAGCGGCATCGCCGCGCCTGGCGCATGAGCGCAGAAGGTCTTGCCGGGGCCCAGGTCCCGCGCCATCTGCTCGAGCAGCTCGATATCGCCGGGCTCGCCCGCACCCGCCTCCAGCGCGCGCAGCAGCTTGACGCTCCACGGCAGGCCGTCGCGGCACGGGGTGCACCAGCCGCAGGACTCGCGGGCGAAGAACTCCTCCAGGTTGCGGGTCAACGAGACCATGCTCTGGTCGTCGGCAACCACGGTGATCAACCCGGTGCCGAGGCGGCTGCCGGTCTTGCCGATGGTGTCGAAGTCGAGCGCCAGATCGAGGTGCTCCGGCAGCAGAAAGCCGGTACTGCCACCACCGGGGAGCCAGCTCTTGAGCGTGAGTCCATCGCGCATGCCACCGGCGAGCTCGAACAGCTCACGCCCGGTGGTACCCATCGGCAGCTCCCACAGCCCCGGGTGCTGGACCTTGCCCGAAGCGCCGTAGAGCTTGGTACCGCCGTCACTGCTGCGCTCGCCGGAGAGCGCCTGGAACCAGTCGGCGCCGTGGTTGACGATGCCCGGCACGTTGCACAGGGTCTCGACGTTGTTGACCACGGTGGGCAGCCCCCAGGCGCCGGACTGCCCCGGGAAGGGCGGCTTGGCCCGCGGGTTGGCGCGCTTGCCCTCCAGCGAGTTGATCAGCGCGGTCTCTTCGCCGCAGATATAGCGCCCGGCACCGGTGTGCAGGGCGATATCGAAGTCCCAACCGCTGCCGCGAACGTCTGCGCCCAGCCAGCCATCGGCCCGCGCGTCGTCGAGCGCGCGCAGGATCGAGGCGGCAGCGCGGTGATACTCGCCGCGCAGGAAGATATAGCCCTGCTTCGAGCGGTTGGCGTAGCCGGCCAGGATCATGCCTTCGATCAGCAGGTGCGGCTGCTGCTCCATCAGCAGGCGATCCTTGAAGGTGCCCGGCTCCATTTCGTCGGCGTTGCAGACGATATAGCCGCGCGGCACGTCGTCGCCCTTGGCGGTCAGGCTCCACTTCATGCCGGCGGAGAAGCCGGCGCCGCCGCGCCCTCGCAGGTTGGCACTCTTCACCTCGGCAGTGAGGCTCTCGTAGGTGTGCTGTTCCAGCGCCTTGGCCACCGCGGCGTAGCCGCCGGTATCGCGATACTCGGCCAACAGCACTGGGCTGGCGTCGTCGTGCAGACGCCAGGTCAGCGGATGGGTCTCGGCACGGCGTTCGCTGGCCGGCTGCAGAATGCGGCTCATCTCGGATTCTCCCGCGTCTTGGGCATCGGGCTCATGCGTAGGCCTCCAGCAGGGCCGGCAGCGCCTCGGGGGTGACCGGGCCGTGCAGGTCCTCGCCGATCAGCAGCGTCGGCCCGCGGTCGCAGGCCCCCAGGCAGCACACCGGCAGCAGGGTGAAACGCCCGTCCGCCGTGGTCTGGCCCATCTGGATGCCAAGGTGGTCGATCAGCGCGTCGCGCAGCTGCTCGTAGTCGGTGAGAAAGCACGAGCTGCTGTCGCAGACCAGGATCACGTGGCGCCCCACCGGCTGACGGAAGATCAGGCTGTAGAAAGTGGCCACGCCCTCGACGTCGGCGACCCCGATGCCCAGGGTCTCGGCGATCGCCGGGATCGCGCCGTCGGGCACGTAGCCGTGGCGCTGCTGGACGATCTTGAGCGCCCCGATGCTGGCCGCCTGCGGATAGGGGTAGTGCGCCCGCTCCTCGAGGATCGCCGCACGGTCGGCGGGGTCGAGGGCGAAGGCGTCGCTGGCGATGGTGGCTGTATTTTGCGTCATAACGGTCTCTCCAGCGGCCTCACCGATCCACGTCGGCCATGACGAAGTCGATACTGCCCAGATGCGCGATCAGGTCCGGCACGAAACCACCGCGCATCACCGCCGGAATCTGCTGCAGATGGGGGAAGCTCGGCGTGCGAATCCGGGTGCGGTAGCTCATGGTGCTGCCGTCGCTGGTCAGGTAGTAGCTGTTGATGCCCTTGGTCGCCTCGATCATCTGGAAGGATTCGTTGGCCGGCAGCACCGGGCCCCACGAGACCTGCAGAAAGTGGGTGATCAGGGTCTCGATGTGCTGCAGCATCTTTTCCCGCGGCGGCGGCGTGGTCAGCGGATGGTCCGCCTTGTAGTCGCCGGCGGGCATGTGATCGATGCACTGCTTGAGGATGCGCACGCTCTGGCGCATCTCCTCGATCCGCATCATGCCGCGGTCGAAGGCATCGCCATTGGCCGCCGTGGGCACCTCGAAGTCGAAGTTCTCGTAGCCGGAGTAGGGACGCTTCTTGCGCAGGTCGAAGTCGAGACCGGTGGCCCGCAGATTGGGGCCGGTAACGCCCCAGTCGAGCGCCTCGCGGGTATTGAAGGCAGCGACGAAGCGGGTGCGGTCGCGCACGATGGCGTTGTCCATCATCGCCTTCTCGTACTCGGCCAGACGCTTGGGCATCCAGTCGACGAAGCCCTGCACCAGTTTGTCCCAGCCCTGGGGCAGGTCGTGGGCGGTACCGCCGATGCGATACCACGCCGGGTGCATGCGGAACCCGGTGATCGCCTCGATCACCTCGTAGGCCTTCTGGCGGTCGGTGAAGGTGAAGAAGACCGGGGTCATCGCCCCCAGATCCTGCAGATAGGTCCCCAGGAACAGCAGGTGGCTGTTGATGCGGAACATCTCCGCCATCATCACGCGGATGGTCTTGGCGCGATCGGTGACGGTGATGCCGGCCAGCTTCTCCACCGCCAGCACGTAGGGCAGGTTGTTCATCACCCCGCCGGTGTAGTCGATACGGTCGGTATAGGGGATGAAGCTGTGCCACGACTGGCGCTCGGCCATCTTCTCGGCACCGCGGTGGTGATAGCCGATGTCCGGCACGCAGTCGACCACCTCCTCGCCGTCGAGCTGCAGCACGATGCGGAAGGCACCGTGGGCCGAGGGGTGGTTGGGCCCGAGGTTCAGGAACATGAACTCGGTCTCTTCGCCCTGGCGCCGCATGCCCCACGCCTCGGGGTCGAAGCGCAGCGCCTCCTGCTCCACCTCCTGGCCCTTGACGGTCAGGGTATAGGGGTCGAACTCGGTGGCGCGGGCAGAGTAGTCCTTGCGCAGCGGATGGCCGCTCCAGGTCGGCGGCATCATGATCCGGGTCAGATGCGGGTGGCCGCTGAAGTGGATACCGAAAAGGTCGAAGACCTCGCGCTCGTACCAGTTGGCGTTGAGGAAGATATCGCTGATCGAGGGCAGCGTCAGATCGCGCTCGGAGAGCGCCACCTTGAGCATGATGTCGGCGTTACGCTCCACCGAGAGCAGCTGGTAGAAGACGGTGAAGTCCGCCGGCGGCAGGCCGCGGCGGTGAGTGCGCAGACGCTCGTCGACCGCGCTCAGGTCGAAGAGCATCGAGAACGGACCCTCGAGCCGGCGCAGGCGCTCGAGCACCTCGCGCAGGCGCTCGCGGGCGACCCAGACCACCGGCATGCCGGTGAGCGTCTCCTGCGGCGTGAACACGGCGTCGCCGAAGTGCCGGCAAAGCTCCGCCACCACGTCGGCGGCGGGCGCGGTGGCACGGGAATTCATGGTGTCATCGGCTGCGGTCATGGCAGGCGGTCCCGGTAGATAGATCAACCAACGGTCATCTCAGCGATGGCCACGAAAATCAGCGTCAGTGATGCACGCCAGGCGTCGCCTAGATGCCGTCCGGGGTCCGCAGCTCCTTGACCGCAATCCGCCGGTCGCGATGCTTCTCGCGCTGGGAGGGCATCTCCGCGCGGTAGACGCCCTGGTCGCCAACCACCCAGGAGAGCGGGCGCCGCTCTTCCTGGATCGAGTCCTGGAGCAGCTGCAGCCCTTGCAGGAAGGCCTCCGGGCGGGGCGGGCAGCCGGGCACATAGACATCGATGGGCAGGAACTTGTCCACACCCTGAACCACCGAATAGATGTCGTACATGCCGCCGGAGTTGGCGCAGGAGCCCATCGAGATGACCCACTTGGGCTCGAGCATCTGGTCGTAGAGCTGCTGGATGACGGGCGCCATCTTGATGAAGCAGGTACCGGCGATGACCATGAAGTCGGCCTGGCGCGGGGAGGCACGAATGACCTCGGCGCCGAAACGGGCGACGTCGTGGGGCGCGGTGAATGCCGTGGTCATCTCCACGTAGCAGCAGGAGAGGCCGAAGTTGTAGGGCCACAGCGAGTTCTTGCGGCCCCAGTTCACCGCCGAGTTGAGGACGTCTTCGAGCTTGCCCATGAACACGTTGCGATGAACCTGTTCACGCATGGGGTCGTCGACGCGTTGGCGTTGATCGAGAGGATAGCGATCAGACGCGGTGTCGCCTCCCTCCGCTCGGGTCAGGGTGTATTGCATGGTCAGCCTCGACAAGCCAGATAAAGTAGCGGTCATGGGCATGTCGGCCGGTCAGGACGCCGGCATGCCGAATAATCGTTGATCGACGACCGTTCACGCGGTCGTTCTCGCCCGGTTCAGCGCGCATGGCGCTCGGCACCGGGCACGGCAGACAGCTCGCGGGCACGCGGCGCGTCTTCGCGCCCACGCTTGCGCGGCGCCCAGTCGAGGGCGCCGACGCGGGCGTCGTAGACCAGGCCTGCCAGTAGAATGAGGATGAATACCGCCGCCGCGGCGAATCCCGTCCAGCCCACCTCACGCACGGAGACGGCCCAGCCGAACAGGTAGACGGCCTCGATATCGAAAATCACGAAGAGCATGGCGACGAGGTAGAACTTGACCGAGAAGCGCTGGCGCGCACTGCCGGTACCGACGATGCCGGATTCGAACGGGAGGGATTTGCTGCGTCCGTGACTCTTGCCACCGAGCAGGCTGGCGGCACCGATCATGAAGCCACACAGTGCGATGACCGCGACCACGAAAAGCCCCGTGGCCCAATATTCAGCGATCCAGGCGGTGACTTGGTCGGACATGTGCTCCCTCACACGAAGGCCATGCGGCACACGCCGGCAATGGCGGGGTGATATGACTGACCGAACGGCGCGCGGGCAAGCACGTGCGTGTTCGTAATTTTACTACTTTACGCCCATTCCACGGTGGCGTCAGCTTGCTAATTCGTCCAATTGCAAAACTGTCAAAAGACCTCGCAAACGACTCGAGCACGCCTCGACGGCGGCCATCACGGTACGGCTGGTGACGCTGGTGGGCACGCCCTTGCGTCGGCGCATGCTCTGGACGACAGACTCCGGGAACAAGCGATCTATCGGCCATGCCGCGATTTGCTTTACCTTAGGCTAGACCTTTTAGCCACTGTTGCAACGACCCGACATGCTTTTTTCCCGCCCTCCCAATGTCCTCACCATCGCCGGCTCCGACCCCTCCGGCGGTGCCGGTCTGCAGGCTGACATCAAGACCTTTTCCGCCCTCGGTGCCTACGCCACCAGCGTGATCACTGCGGTCATCGCCCAGAACACCTGTGGCGTCGCGCGGGTGGAGCCGGTCTCCGCGACGATGATCCGCACCCAGCTCGACAACCTGCTCGACGACGTCGCCATCGACGCGGTCAAGATCGGCATGGTCACCAGCCGCGAGGTGGCCGAAACCCTGGCCGCCGGGCTCGCCGCACGACGCCCGCGCTGGATCGTGCTCGATCCGGTGATGGTGGCCAAGAGCGGCGACCGCCTGGTCGACGACGCCGGGCTGGCCGCGGTACGCGACATCCTGGTACCGCTGGCCGACGTGATCACCCCCAACCTACCGGAAGCCGCCGCCCTGCTCGGCCGCGACACACCGCGCTCGGCCGCGGACATGGAGGCGCTGCTCGACGAGCTGGCCGCGCTCGGCGCCCCCTATGGCCTGCTCAAGGGTGGCCACCTGGCCCAGGCGCGCTGCCCCGACCTGCTATGGACACCCCACGGCAGCCGCTGGCTCGACGCCCCGCGGCTGGAGACGCGCAACCTGCATGGCGCTGGCTGCGCCCTCTCCTCGGCGATCGCCGCCGAGCTGGCCCGGGCGAGCACGACAGGTGAGCTCGCGACGGCCTGCCCGGAGACCCGGGTGGAGAGCGCCATCGAGGCCGCAAAGCAGTGGCTGTACGCGGCCCTGGCGGCGGGCGAGCGTCTCGACGTGGGTCAAGGCAAGGGGCCGCCGCACCATTTCCACGCCTGGTGGTAACGTCTTTTCACGCCTGGTGGTAACGCCGGATTCGGACGCCGTGGCACGCCCCGAGGGGGTCACCGGGCACGACCGGCAGATAACGGCTAACGTGATACAGTGAAACGGCGCGATCACGGGAAGCCACCTTGGCGTCACGCAATTTGACACTCCGGGCTTCCTGTTATCTTCTGAAATGGGATTGAAAGAACGATTAAATACAACGACCTACTTGAGGTATCCGTATGCAAACGCGACAGATCGCCACCGGTATTCTTGCCCTGAGCATGATGGGCAGCGCTTCGGTAGCCCTCGCCGACACCTGGCGGTTCGGCCTCGAAGAGACGGAAGGCAGCGTGCAGTACGAATACGCGCAGGCTTTCAAGCAGCTCATCGAAAAGAAGAGCGACGGTGATATCACCGTACAGATCCTGCCCTACGGCGTCTGGGGGTCGAGCTACTCGACGCTCTACGACGCCATCCAGAACGGCTCCATCCCGCTCTCCTTCGGCTCGGGCTTCCTCGGCGGCACGGTGCCCGAGAGCCAGTTGATGAGCCTCAACTACGTCATGCCCAACGACCAGTTGGAGACGGCCGAGATCCTCAACTCCGACGCCTTCATGAAGAGCGATGCCTGGCAGCAGTCCTTCCGCACACGCGGGCTGGTACCGTTGGCGGCACTGCCCGAGGGCTATCAGGTGTGGACCGCCAACAAGGCCATCCACACCCCGGCGGACATGAAGGGGCTGCAGATCCGAGTGATGGACAACAGCCTGCTGCGCGCGACCTATCAGGCCTACGGTGCCTCGCCCATCACCATCGCCTACGGCGAGCTCTACAGCGCCCTGCAGCAGGGTCAGGCCGAGGGCAACATCCAGCCGGTCTGGGCACACGAGAACATGGGCTTCTACGAAGTTCAGGATTACATGATCTTCGCCGAGCAGTCGCAGTTCATCGCCAACCTGATCGCCAACGAAGATTGGTACGACGGCCTCTCCGACGATCAGCGCAAGCTGCTCGACACCACCATCCACGAGATGGTCAAGAAAGGTGACGAGATCCAGAAGCAGCTCAACCAGGATCGTCTAAAGACCATCGAAGACAAGAGTGACATCAAGATCATTCGTCTCGATCAGGCGCAGCGCGACGAGTTCCGCAAGCTCGCCAAGCCGATCCGCGACGACTTCGTCAATCTGGTCGGCGAGCGTGGTGGCAAGGCGCTGGACATTCTGCTCGAGCAGGAAAAAGCGCGCGGCGACAAGTCGGACGGCGACAGCCAGAGCAACTGATCGACCCGTCGCCGGGCGCTCGCCTGAGCGCCCGGCCCTCGCTACTCTGCAAGCCGAAACCGAAAGCGCCCCGCCAGCATCATGCTGGCGGGGCGCTTTTCCTGCGGCCTCAGCTTACCATCTCATCCTGCTGACTCCCCCTGTATCTCCGCAGCCCCCGCGCCGGCCTCAGGCTCGCCCTGTCTCCCCGCCCGGGCGCCCTTGCTGCCGGGTCGGGCCGCCTGGGGCCGGTCGATCGAGAGAGCCCCTCAGGGGTGCGCCGTGCCCGGCGCCTGCCGGACACGGCGACTTCCCCCTGACCCCTTAGTCACCGCCAAGCGACGGCAGCAGCAGCGAAATCTCGGGGAAGGCGATCAGGATCAGCGTCGCCAGCAGCAGAATGACGATGAACGGCGGCGTGCCGCGGATCACATCGATGTAGGGACGCCGGAACACCGCGATGGCGGTGAAGATATCGCAGCCGAAGGGCGGCGTCGCCGAGCCGATCGCCGCCTGCAGGGTGACGATCACGCCGACATGAATCGGATCGAGCCCGGCGGACTGCACCAGCGGCTTGAAGATCGGCACCAGGATCAGAATCACCACGATCGGGTCGACGAACATGCAGCCGACGAAGAACGCCGCGGCGATCAACAGCAGCGCCAGAAACTGGTTGTCGCCGATCGAGGCGATCAGCGGCCCGAGAATCTGGTTCGGCACCCCGGCGGTCGCCAGCGCCTGGGAGAAGGCGGCACCGATCGCCACCAGGATGAACACCACCGCGGTGATCAGGCCGGTGGAGAGCGCAATGCTGCCGAGATCGCGAATCGACACCTGACGATAGATCACCACCTCCAGCAGCAGCGCATAGGCCACCGCCACCGCCGACGCTTCTACCGCACTGAAGAAGCCGCCGTAGATGCCGCCCACCACCAGCAGCGGGAAGCCCATGGGCAGGATCACCCGCTTCAGCGCCTGGGCGCGTTCGCCCCAGCTCGCCTTGGGCTCGGGCTCGATCCCCTTGATCCGCGAGTCGATCCAGCAGTAGAGCGCGAACAGAGCCAGGATCAGCAGCCCCGGCAGGATACCGGCGAGGAACAGATCGCCGATCGAGGTCTGCATCGCCACGCCATAGATGATGAAGCCGATACTCGGTGGGATCAGCAGCGCGATGTCGCTGGCATTGATGATCAGGGCCAGGGTGAAGTCGTCCGAGTAGCCCTTCTTCAACAGCCGCGGGCGCATCGGCCCGCCCATCGCCACCACCGTCGCCTGGGTCGAGCCGGAGACTGCGCCGAACAGGGCGCAGGAAGCCGCGGTGGTGATCGGCAGGCCGCCGCGCAGATGCCGGGTGAAGGCATCGACCACGTCGAGCAGACGATTGGCGGTGTGCCCCTTGGTCAGGATATCCGCGGCAAAGATGAACATCGGCACCGCCGCCAGCACCCAGCTGCCGACGCCGCTGATCATCCAGCTGACCGCCTGGTCGGGGCCGAAGAACGTCATGCCGGTGAACATCATGTAGAGCGTGCCGGCTGCCAGCGGCACCATCATGGGGAAGCCCAGCAGTAGCAGCACCAGCATGATCAAGCCTAATCCCATCAGCATGAGAGGCATCCTTCTTCGATTGTCATTATTGGCGTGGTCGGCATTGGCATCGTCATCGTCGCGGCCGGCGCGGGGGCGGCCTGATGCCTCGCGGCATGCCCGTTCCCGTGCCCTGCGCTGCCCGTCTCACGGCTGGGTGTCGGCGGTACGCTCGGCGGCCGCGTCTTCCAATACGCTGTCATCGTAGCCCTCGCGCTCGGTCAGCGAGCGCCACACGCCGGGGCTGATCATGTTGCGCACCGCGGTGAGTACATACTGAATACCCGCCAGCACGAAGCCGATCGGCAGTGCGGTATAGATCATCCAGAAGGGAATGTGCAGCGCCGCGCTGGTGCGACCACGCTCTTGCAGCGCCACCACGTACTCGAGGGACTTGAAGCAGAAATAGAACATCAACAGCGCCGTGCCCAGCGAGATCACGATCAGCAGCACCTTGCGCGCGCGACCGCCGAGCTGGTCGTAGATCGCGGACATGCTGATGTGGCGGGCGTGGCGGGCGGCGTAGCTCACCCCGACGAAGGTGATCACCACGATCAGCATCTCGGTGATCTCGTAGGTGCCGGCGATACCCTGGCTGAACAGAAGATTGCCGACCACGTGGGCGCTCATCAGCAGTGCCATGGCCAGAATGCAGCCACCGATCACCACGCGCTCGAGCAGACCCAACAGCCGATCGAACGCCAGCAGAGCCCCGATAAACCCGCCTCGAGAACGCTGCTCGTCGCGCTTGGCAGAAGTCGAGTTCATGACGTTGTCCTTGTTGTGGAGGGAAGTCATTGCCCGCGCCGCCGCACCTCGGAGCCCACCACCTGCGCCCCCTGCGAATACGTCACCGGAGAACGAGGCGCGACACCAGGGCTGCGGGGGCGCGTATCCAAGGTTAACGCGTAAACCCGGGTGTCTGCCACGCAACTCCTTGCCGAGCCGCGTTTCTACCAATTCGAGACTGAGGTACACGCGCTGCCGTCGATGCCAAGCGGTGCTAAGCTTCGATATCGTTCAGTGTCCCCTGATGGAGCCCCCGCCATACCATGCGAGCCCTGATTCAACGCGTCACCCACGCCAGCGTGGAGGTCGACGGCGAGCGCGTCGGCGCGATCGACCACGGGCTGCTGGCGCTGGTCGGCGTCGCCGCCGATGACGACCACGCCCGCGCCGATCGCCTGCTGCACAAGCTGCTCCACTATCGCGTCTTCAGCGACGCCGAGGGGCGCATGAACCGTAACCTGCAGCAGGCCGAGGGTGGGCTCTTGCTGGTGTCGCAGTTCACCCTGGTGGCGGCCACCGACAAGGGGCTGCGGCCGAGCTTCTCCAGCGCCGCGCCGCCGGCGCTGGGGCGCGAGCTGTTCGACTACCTGCTGGATCAGGCACGTGCCGCCTGGCCGCAGGTCGCCAGCGGCGAGTTCGGCGCCGACATGCAGGTCTCGCTGCTCAACGATGGGCCGGTCACCTTTCTGCTGGAGACCTGAGCACTGTCGTGGCCCCACTCATACCGGGCCATCCCTGGCCCGGCACAGCCGCGAAGACAACGACGGCACTTCGACGGTGCCACACCGCACAATAGCAACATATAGCAACAGGGAACGCGGCCACGGCCGCCACGCAGAGGAAGCCAACACATGACCACACCGCTCGCCATCATCACCGGCGGCGCCCAGGGCATCGGCCGCGCCACGGTCGAGCTGCTGCTGACGGAGGGCTGGCGCGTCGCCGCCCTGGATCGCGACCCCGAGGCGGTCGCCGAACTCGACGAAGCGCACGCCAGCGCACCGCTGCTGGCGATGGCGGTCGATGTCAGCGACGAGCTGCAGTTGCAGGAGGCGTTCACCCATATCAACGGCTGGCAACAGGAGCACGGCAAGGCCGACGGCTTCGACCTGCTGGTCAACAATGCCGGTCTCGCCGATCCCGAGTGCGGACCGCTGGAGACGCTGGCGCTGGCCGACTGGCGCCGCTGGCAGGAGAGTCACCTGACCGGCGCCTTCCTGTGTACCCGCGCCGCCATCCCCGGGCTGCGTCAGCGTCACGGTGCGATCGTCAACATCGCCTCGACCCGCGCGCTGCAGTCAGAGCCCCACTGCGAATCCTATGCCGCGGCCAAGGGCGGGCTGCTGGCAATGACCCACGCGCTGGCGGTCAGCCTGGGGCCGGAGATTCGGGTCAATGCGATCTGCCCCGGCTGGATCGAGACCGGCCCGTGGCAGAAGGCGGCCAAGCGCACTCACCCCGAGCACCGCGACATCGACCGCGCGCAGCATCCGGTGGGGCGTGTGGGCGAGCCGCAGGACGTCGCGGCCACCGTGGCCTTTCTGGCCAGCGACAAGGCGGGGTTCATCACCGGGCAGCACATCAGTGTCGATGGGGGGATGACCAGGAAGATGATCTACGCCGAGTAAGAGGGTGTTAACAAAATGCCTGCACTTGACGATACGGCGTTGACATCGACCTCACTGAACGAAGTTCAGAACGTCCGAAGGACGGCCCGAAGGGCGAGCGGAGCGAGTAAAGTACTCATTTACACCACGTAAACTGGAACGCCAGCCCGGTCCTCTTTTCGGCCGATTTCGCCTTGTCTCGTCTTCGCTCGTCGAATTTGTAAACACCCTCTAAGCCGGACGGCAATCCATTGCACTCGGCGGGGCAGCGTCACTCCTTAGGATGCCACTTGCCGTCGTCGCCCTTGGCGTACTTGGCTTCGACGGCCTTCCACGCCACAGCATGGGCGACCTCCTCGCGGGAGCTGTCGCCGCGGCGATCCTCGGGGTTCTTGTACTGCGCCCAGGCGCTGTTGAACGCCTCCTTGTAGATGGTGCGAGCATGGGGCGGCAGTACCTTGCGCGCGCTCTCCGGAATGTCGTCACGGCTGTCGTAGGGCATGGGTCTTCACCTGGCTGTCGAGTGCGACTTCCAGTGTAGCCCCGCCGCAGCGGTGTCAACGCCAGCCCACGACAGGCCCGCCTGCGGGCCGCCTCAGGAGGCCGTCTGCAGCTCGGCCTCGAGCGTCTCCAGCGCCTCCTCCGCCGCCAGCCACTCGGCTTCGAGCGCCTCGACCCGCCCCTGCAATTCACCCTGCTCGCGCACCAGTCGGGTCAGTTCCTCCTTGCGCGCGGCGTCGTAGAGCGTGGGATCGGCGAGCTGCGTCTCCAGGGCGGAGAGTTCGCCCTGGGCGCGCTCGAGCGCTTTTTCCGCGGCGTCCCGGCGCTTGCGCAGCGGCTTGGTCTGCTCGCGCAGTTCGGCGGCGGCACGCCGCGCCGCCTTGCGGTCGCCGCTGTCGCTGGGGCGACGCTCGTCGCGGGCGGCCTGGCGCTGCTCGCTCTCGCGCACCTTGAGCCACTGGTGGTAGTCATCGAGATCGCCATCGAACGGGGTCACCCGACCGTCGACCACGCGCCAGAACAGATCGACGCTGGCACGCAGCAGATGGCGGTCGTGGGAAACGATCACCACCGCGCCCTCATAGGCCGCCAGGGCCTCGGCCAGCGCCTCGCGCATATCCAGGTCGAGGTGGTTGGTGGGCTCATCGAGCAGCAGCAGGTTGGGCTTCTCCCATGCCACCAGCGACAGCGCCAGCCGCGCCTTCTCGCCCCCGGAGAAGCGCGACACATCACCGAAGACGTCATCGCCACGGAAGCCGAAGCCGCCCAGGAAGTCGCGGATCGACTGGTCACTGGCGGTGGGCGAGAGACGCTGCACATGGGTGAAGGGCGTGGCGCCGAGGTCGAGATGCTCCAGCTGGTGCTGGGCGAAATAGCCCACCACCAGGTTCTCCCCTGGCACCCGCGCACCCGCCTGGGGCGAAAGCTCGCCGATCAGGGTCTTGATCAGGGTCGACTTGCCGGCGCCGTTGGGGCCGAGCAGCCCGATCCGCTCCCCGGGCAGAATCGAGACATTGACCCCCTCGAGAATGCGTGACTCCGGGTAGCCGAGATCGGCGCGATCCAGTGACAGCAGCGGGCTGGAGATCTTGTCGGCGCAGGGCAGCTCGAAACGGAACGGCGAGTCGGCACGCGCCGCGGCGATGGTCTCCATGCGCTCGAGCATCTTGAGCCGGCTCTGGGCCTGACGCGCCTTGGTCGCCTTGGCCCGGAAGCGCTCGACGAAGCGCTCGATCTCGGCACGCCGCGCCTGCTGCTTCTCGAACTCGGCCTGCTGCTGGGCCTGGCGTTCGGCGCGGGCGCGCTCGAAGGCGCTGTAGTTGCCGCGGTAGAGAGTCAACCGCGCCTGGTCGATATGCAGGATGTGGTCGCACACCGCATCCAGGAAGTCGCGGTCGTGGGAGATCAGCATCAGGGTGCCGGGGTAGCGGGTGAGCCACTGCTCCAGCCACAGCAGCGCATCGAGATCGAGGTGGTTGGTGGGCTCGTCGAGCAGCAGGATCTCCGACGGCGTGAACAGGGTCCGGGCCAGCCCCACGCGCATGCGCCAGCCGCCGGAGAAGTCTGCCAGCGGACGGTAGAGGTCGCTCTGGGCGAAGCCCAGCCCGGCCAGCAGCTGCTCGGCCCGGGCCCGCGCGGTATAGCCGTCGAGCGCCTCGATCTGGCCGTGCAGCGCCGCCTCGCGATCATGCTCGCCCGCGGCCTGGGCCGCTGCCAGCGCCTGCTCCGCCTGGCGCAGGGCGACGTCACCGTCGAGCACGAACTCGACCAGGGCGCGCTCGATCGCCGACACCTCCTGCGCCATGTGCGCAATGCGCTTGCCGCCGGCAATCTCGACGCTGCCGGCGTCGGCGCCGAGCTCACCGCGGATCAGCGCGAACAGGCTCGACTTGCCGGCCCCGTTAGCGCCGACGATGCCCACCTTGTGGCCCTCGTGCAGCATCAGGTCGGCACCCTCGATCAGCCGGCGCGTGCCGCGTTGCAGGGCGAGTTGGCGGAATGCAATCATGCCGGGCTCCAGAGCGCATCGAATGGGCGCTCATTCTATCAGCCAACGCCGCCGACACGGAGTGCCGATGACCACCGCCGACGCCGCGGACGCCCTGTGGGATTTCGCCCTGGCACGCTATGCCCGCCCCGGCGCCCAGGCACGCTGCCTGAGCCTGCAGGACGACCACGGCTACGACGTGTGCGAGCTGCTGTGGCTCGCCTGGCTCGCCGAGCAGCGCCGCGAGCCCGCGCCCGAGGCGGCCCCGGGGCTGGCCGGGGTACGCCACTGGCAAGAGACGATGACCCGGCCGCTGCGCCGGCGTCGGCGTGAACTCAAGCCGACGCTGGAGACCCGCCCACGTCTGAGCGAGCTGCGCCAGCGCCTGCAGCAGGCGGAGCTGCTGGCAGAGCGCGAAACCCTGGCCCGTCTGGCCGAACTGCCGAGCCGCCGGAGCAGCGCCGCGAGCGAGCTGACGGCGCCGCACGACCGGGTGGCCGCGGCGCTGGCGCTATGCGCCACCTGGGCCACGCCGACGCGGGCACAGGCGCCGATGGCAGACGCTGACACGGCACCACCGGCTTACGCGACGTTACAGCCACTGCTGACGCTGTGGCTGGCTGCGACGCCGGATGCGGAACCAAACCCCAGCTGTTAGAGTCCCAACAGCAGCGCTATACCGATGCCTGAGGCGTTTTCACTCTGAGCCAGCATCGGCTTCAACCCCGACTCCCCAAGGAGACTGCATGAAACGTTTGGTAACCGCCGTCGCGATCGGCAGCATGATGACTCTACCGCTGGCGGCTTTCGCCCAGGACAAGGTCGACCTCGATAGCGACCAGGCCAAGCTGAGCTACAGCATCGGCGCCACCCTGGGCCAGGGTCTGTCGCAGGACGTCAAGAATCTGGATGTCGACGCCTTCGCGGCAGCGATTCGTGACGTCTACGGCGATCAAAAGCTGCAGATGAGTGACGATGAGATCAGCAAAGCGCTGACCCAGTACCAGCAGCAGAAGATCGCCGAGCAGAAGGCCGAGCAGAAGAAGGTCGCCGACGCCAACCGTAAGAAGAGCGAAGCCTTCCTCGCCGAGAACGCCAAGAAGAAGGGCGTGAAGACCACCGATTCGGGCCTGCAGTACCAGGTGCTGAAGTCCGGTGACGGCGCCTCGCCCAGCGACGACGACACGGTCAAGGTCAACTACGAAGGCAAGCTCCCCGACGGCACCGTGTTCGACAGCTCCTACAAGCGCGGCGAGCCGATCTCGTTCAAGGTCGGCCAGGTCATCCCGGGCTGGCAGGAAGCGCTCAAGATGATGCACGTCGGCGACACCTGGCTGATCACCGTGCCCTCCGACCTGGCCTACGGCGCGGCCGGCACCGGTGGCCCGATCGGTCCCAACCAGGCGCTGCAGTTCAAGGTCGAGCTGCTCGGCATCAACCCGGACGAGGGTGACGCCAAGGGCGACAAGGCGGCCAAGGGCAGCGATGCCAAGGCGAGCAGCGACAGCCAGTAAGCCGCTCTCTCAATCCCGCCCTGCCTCTTCGGACGCCGGCCCTCAGGCCGGCGTCTGGAAAAGTCGACGAGCGAAGGCCGGACAAGGCAAAAATCGGCGAAAGAGCGGACCGGGCTGGCGTTCCAATTTACGCAGTGTAAATGAGCATCTGGAGCCGATTTTTAACGCCGGATGGGCAAGCGCAGGACTTTTCAGACATGGTCTAGGCCGGCGTCTGCGTCCACAAGCAGTCCTTTTCACCGGCGCGGCGCGTGGCCTCGCGCCGCGACAGCGCATCGGCCAGCCCGGCGCTGTCGAAGTCGAACCAACTGCCCTTGAGGCCATGGTCGCTGACCACCACTACCTGAGCGCGCCATGCCTCCACGTAGGCGCTGCACAACCCCAGATCGCCGAAGCCGACGAAACGCTCGCCCTTACCCGGCAGTCGCGTCAGAGTGAAGCGCTGGGAGCGGATGTTCATGTGGCGTCCGATGAACTCCACGTAGACCTGCTTCGCCGCCAGCCCGTAGACATCGACCTCGAAGCGCAGACCGTCGTGCCCGGACGCCTCGCGCAGCGAATAGCTCAATCCGGAGTCGAGCCCCAGCCCGGCCTGGCAACCGCCGTCGAGCAGCACGCAACCATGCTTTGGCGGGTACCAGGTGACCTCGCTATCGGACTCGCGCAGATAGTAGTCGAGCAGATACCACAGGGCGACGACGATGGTCGCCAGGGTGACACCGATCAGCAGCGTGAGCATGCGTGGCCGCGCAGTGTCTTCGTCATAAACAGCCATGGACGTGACGGGGCTCCCGGCAAAAAGAGGGGATCGCTATCATAGCTGTTCGAGGCAGCGTGACGACAACCACACTCAGGACGCTAGATGAGCGATATCGCAGGGGCACTCGGCCCGCTTTTCCTTCTGATTCTACTCGGTGCGGGCCTGGGTTGGGCACGTTTTCCCGGCGGCAATTTCTGGCCCCAGCTGGAACGCCTGATCTATTACCTGCTGTTCCCCGCCATGCTGGTGGCGACGCTGGCCGATGCCGATGTCGCCCAGGTGCCGGTACTGCGCCTGGCTGTGGCACTGCTCGGCGGGATGCTGGCGCTGGCGCTGGTGGTGTGGCTGTCGCGCCGGTACCTGGCGCTGGAGGCCGCCGCCTTCACCTCCACCTTCCAGGGCGTGGTGCGCTTCAACACCTATGTCGGGGTGGCCGGGGCTGCAGCCCTGCACGGCAGCGCCGGCACCACCGTGGCCGCAGTCGCAGTGGCACTGATGGTGCCTACCGCCAATCTGCTCTGCGTGCTGGCGTTCATCGCCAGCGGCACCCTCGGTCGCGCCAGCCTGGGCCGCAGCGCCCTGGCACTGGCACGCAATCCGCTGATCCTGGCCTGCCTGCTGGGGGTCGCGCTCAATCTCAGCGGCCTCGGCCTGCCCGGCTGGAGCGCGGCCGCCGTGGAACTGCTCGGACGCGCCGCGCTGCCGCTGGGGCTGGTCGCCGTGGGCGTGGCGCTGCGCCCGCAGGCGCTGTGGCGCGGCGGGCGGGCGTTCTGGACCTCGAGTGCGCTAAAGCTGATCCTCACGCCGCTGGTAGTGGCTGCACTGGCCGCGCTGGCGGGTCTCTCCGGCATCGAGCGCGACGTGGTGCTGCTGTTCGCCGCCCTGCCGACGGCAACATCCGCCTATATCCTGGCGCGCCAACTGGGCGGCGACGCCGAGCTGATGGCGGCGACGATCACCGGTCAGACGCTGCTGGCGATGCTCTCACTGCCGCTGCTGCTGCCACTGCTCGGGGTCGGCTGAGCACCCAAATAAAAAAGATTCTCGTTTCGCTTGCAATCACAAATGAGAATGATTACCTTTGAGTTGTGGCGTCGCCAAACGCCACTGACCAACGTCAGGAATGTCAGGTTCCTGCCATGGTTATCTCCTCATCAAGCTAGTCACGGTCCTTAGTGCCGCCCTGCCCAGGGCGGCCTTTTTTATGGCCGTCATCCCTGGCGCCCACCCTTCGGGCCGTCGCTGCGACGGATACGCCTCCTGCGGGGTGGCAACGCCAGGCTCAGTCTGACAAGTCGACGCGGTCAGGCAGTGCCTAGCCGGGGCTGCGCGCGCTCAGGGCATCCCACTGCCACGGCCCGCGCCCGCTCAGGCGCTGACGCAGCAGCTCCGCCAGCGCCTCCACCGCGGGCTGGGAGGCGGCAGCGATGGTGCGGGAGAAGTGCAGGCGTGCCACGCAGCGCCGCAGTGCAGGCAGACCGTCGTTCTCATCCAGCGCGCGCATGGCGCCGGTCACCCGCTCGCGATCGAGCACCCCGATCGCCATGCCGGTCTCGATCGCCTTCTCCACCGCGTGAATGCTGGTGCTGGTGAAGATCGCCCGCCACGGCCGCTGCGCCGCATCGAGGGCATCGGCCGCCAGCTGGCGATAAGGGCACTCCGCCGGATGCACCGCCAGCGGCACGATCGCCTCCTGGTGCAGCGCGCCCTGGGCCGGCCCCGCCCAGACCGGCGTGGGGTGCCACAGAGTCTCGCCACCCTCCAGCCCGGCGGCGTGGTCGAGCACCACCGCCAGATCCAGACGCCGCGCCCGCAGCCCCCGTGCCAGCCGACCGCTGGTGTCGGTGGTGACATCGAGCAGGATGCCCGGGTGGCGTGCCATGAACTGCGGCAGAGTGTCGTCGAGCAGCTCGCGTGCATAGTCCTCGGGAATACCCAGGCGCACGCGCCCGCTCAGACGCTCGCGACTGAAGCGGCTGACCAGGGTGTCGTGTGCCCGCAGCAACGCCTGCGCCTCGCGCAGCAGCAGCTCGCCGCTGGCGGTCAGGGTCACGCCGCGCGGCCCACGCTCCAGCAGACGCACGTCGAGCTCAGTCTCCAGCCGCTTCATCTGCATGCTGATGGCACTCAGTGTGCGATGGCGCACCTCGGCGGTGGCCGCCAGTGAGCCGCTCTGGGCGACCACCTGGAAGGTGCGCAACAGCTCCAGGTCGAGCGTCGATCCGACTTCAAACATATTGAACCCTTGTCGATTTTTATTCGATTCATTGAAGCCTGCATAGCGTCCAGACTCAAGCCGCATCGCCCCGGGACGAGAGGAGGAGTTGGCATGCGCACCGCGACGCTGAACGCAGCCCTGATGACCGGCTTCGTTCTCTGCTGGAGCTCAGGTTTCATTGGCAGCGAACTGGCCAGCCGCGCCCCTTTGAACGCGCTGGACCTGTTCGCCTGGCGCTTCGTCATCGCCGCCGCACTGGCCGCGCTGTGGTGGCGTCTTCTCGATCGGCGCCCGCTGGCGCTGTCAGCCTGGCTGCGCGAGATGGCGGTCGGTGCTCTCACCATGGGGGGCTATCTGCTGTGCGTGATGCTCGCCATCGGCGAGGGCGTCAGCGCCAGCGTCACTGCGCTGATCACCGCCCAGCAGCCGCTGCTGGCGGCGGCGATCGCCACGCTATGGCTGCGCGAGCAGCTGCCGGCGGCGGCCTGGCTAGGCCTGGGCGTGGCCGGCAGCGGCGTGGTGCTGTGCGTCGCGGGGGACTGGCAGGGGTCAGGCAGCGCCGGTGGTGGGGCCTATGCCCTGCCGCTGCTGGCGGTGATCAGCGTGACCCTGGGCAGCGTACTCGCCGCCCGGCGCCCGTCGGGGCTGGGGCTGGCGGCTTCGCTGACCGCGCAACTGAGCGCGGCGGCGCTGATCTTCGGTGTGGCCGCAGCAAGCACGGGGGGCCTGGCGCTACCCGGCAGCGCGCTGCTGACCTGGCAGACGCTGGGCTGGCTGGTGCTGCTGTCGAGCTTCGGCGGCTACGGCTTCTTTACCGTCTGCCTGCGGCGTCTCGGCGTCAATGCGGTCTCCAGCGCCATCTACCTGACGCCACCGGTGACCCTGGCGTGGAGTGCGGGGATGTTCGGCGAACACGTGGCGCCGCTGCAGCTCGGCGGCATGGCGCTGGCGCTGGCCGGGGTGGCACTGGCCCTGCTCGCCCAGCGCAGCGGCCGCCACACCCGCGGCGCGGCGCACTATCCGCGCCGCCCCGGAGGCGGCGAGTGCGCCTGAGCTAGGATTGGTAAGAAAAGTCAGCGAGCGACGGCCAGACCGGGGCGCGTAGCCAAGGCAAACATCGGCGAAAACGGACCGGGCTGGCGCTCCAGCCGATTGTTAACGCCGTATTGCCGAGCGCAGGTAGTTTTCCTACAGAGCCTAGCGGCTCAGTCGCGGCGAAAGATCAGGTCCCAGACCCCATGTCCCAGACGCTCGCCGCGGCTCTCGAACTTGGTCAGCGGACGGAAGGCGGGTCGCGCCACGTATGGCGCACTCTCCGCGGGGGCGGTGTTGGTATAGCCCGGCGCCGCCGCCATCACCTCAGCCATGTGCTCGGCATAGGCTTCCCAGTCGGTGGCCATGTGCAGGGTGCCGTCAGGCTTGAGCCGGGTACGCACCAGCTCGACGAACGGCAGCTGCACGATCCGTCGCTTGTGGTGCTTCTTCTTCGGCCAGGGGTCGGGGAAGAACAGCTGCAGGGTATCGATGCTCTCCGCCGGCAGACATTGAGCCAGCACCGCCAGGGCGTCTTCGCGATAGACCCGCAGGTTGGTGAGCCCACGCTTGTCGGCTTCGTCGAGCAGCTTGCCGACGCCGGGGGCGTGCACTTCGATACCGATGAAATCGGTCTCCGGGTGAGTCTCGGCCTGCTCGACCAGCGACTGCCCCATCCCGAAGCCGATCTCGACCACCCGCGGCGCGTCGCGCCCGAACAGCACCACCGGGTCCTGCAGCCCGGCATCCAGGGTCAGCCCCCAGCGCGGCCAGACCTCCTTGAGGCCCCGCTCCTGGGCAGCGGTCATGCGCCCGGCGCGCAGCACATAGCTCTTGATGCCGCGCTGATGCGGGGTGTCGGTGGCGATGTCGGTGGGGTCCGTCGGCTTGTCGGTCATGCGGCGTGGCTATCGTCTTGGTCGGTGAAAGAGGCCCGCCGCGTGGGCGGCGGACATAAGCAGGTCAGGGGTTGATACGCCCCGCGAACGGCGACGAGGGGCTGGCGCTGTCGCGGCGCGGCATGCGCTCGGCGAGGAACGCCTCGCGCCCCGCTTCGATCGCCTTGCGCATGGCGCCGGCCATCATCACCGGCTGCCGGGCATGGGCAATGGCCGAGTTCATCAGCACCCCGGCGCAGCCCATCTCCATCGCCAGGGCGGCGTCAGAAGCGGTACCGATACCGGCATCCACCAGCACCGGCACCTCGGCCTGCTCGAGAATCAGCCGCAGCGTGGCCGGGTTGAGCAGGCCGTTGCCGGAGCCGATCAGCGAACCCAGGGGCATCACCGCACAGCAGCCGCGACGCTCGAGCTCCTTGGCCACGATCGGGTCGTCGCTGGTATAGACCATGACATCGAAGCCGTCGTTGACCAGCGTCTCGGCCGCGGCCAGGGTTTCGACCACGTTGGGGTAGAGGGTGTGCTCGTCGCCGAGCACCTCGAGCTTGACCAGGTTGTGGCCATCGAGCAGCTCCCGCGCCAGACGGCAGGTGCGCACCGCATCCTTGGCGGTGTAGCAGCCAGCGGTATTGGGCAGCAGGGTGTAGCGCTCGGGCGAGATCACGTCGAGCAGATTGGGCGCTGCCGCGTCCTGGCCCAGATTGGTGCGCCGCACGGCGAAGGTGACCACGTCGGCCCCGCTGGCCGCGACCGCGGCCGCGGTCTCGTCGAAATCGCGATACTTGCCCGTGCCAACCAGCAGGCGGGAGTGGAAGCGACGGCCGGCGACCGTCAGCGGGGTGTCCTCGATCAGCTGCGACATGCGTGACTCCTGATAGACGTGACGGCGCTCAGCCGCCACCGATGGCATGCACGATCTCCACGCGGTCGCCCTCGGCAAGCGCGGTCTGCGCATGCTGGCTGCGTGGCACGATCTCTTCGTTGAGCTCGATGGCGACACGGCGCCCGCCCAGGCCCAGCGCCTCGACCAGGCGCGCGAGCGTGGGGTCGTGATCGAGCTGGTGGGGTTCACCGTTGAGCTGGATCTGCATGACGACGCTCCAGAGGTCTCCAGTCGTGGGGGCGTATTGTAGCGTCTTGCGCCGGACACGGCACGCCCGCGCCACCGCTTCGTCAGCCCCGCCGCGGACGCTACGCGCGCCAACAAAAAGCCGGCCCTGGGGCCGGCTGGCAAGCGTGCATGGCGCGTCTCAGTCGTCGCGGCGCGGCCAGACGTCGGCCTCGACCTGCTCGGGACGCTTGAGCACCCCCTTGGGATCGAAAGTCGGCTCGCGCACGCCCTGGCGCCGCTGTGTCTCGTAGTCACGCAGCACGCGCAGGGCGATGGGGCACAGCAGCAGGATGGCGATCAGGTTGGTGGTCGCCATCAGGCCCATGGCGAGATCGGCGAAGTCCCACACGAACTGCAGCTTGGCGATCGAGCCGATCATCACCATCGCCAGCACGGCGATACGCAGCACCGATACCGCGCTCTTGGCATGGCGCTTGAACAGATACTCGATGTTGATCTGCGAGTAGGAGAAGTTGGCGATGATCGAGGTGAAGGCGAACAGCAGGATGGCGATGGCGATGAAGATCTCGCCGAAGCTGCCGAGGTGATCGACCATGGCATCCTGGGTCAGTTGGATACCGACGATATCCTTGCCCGGCGAGGTGGTCATCAGCTGCTCGTAGACCCCGGAGAGCAGAATCACCACCGCGGTGCAGCTGCAGATCACCAGGGTATCGATGAACACCCCGAACGACTGCACCAGCCCCTGCGCTGCCGGGTGCTTGACGTCGGCCTGGGCGGCGGCGTTGGGCGCCGAACCCATGCCCGCCTCGTTGGAGAACAGGCCACGCTTGATGCCGTTCTCCATCGCGATCTTGATGGTATAGCCCACGGCACCGCCCACCGCCGGACCATAGCCGAAGGCGCTCTTGACGATCAGCGCCAGCATCGCCGGCACTTCGGAGAGGTTGGAGAGCAGCACCCACAGCGCCACCAGGAAGTAGCCGATGGCCATGATCGGCACGATCTTCTCGGCGGTGCGCGCCACCGACTTGAGCCCGCCGTAGATGACCAGCGCGGTGAACGCCACCAGCACCAGGCCGGTGACCCAGTTGGGGATCGAGAACGCCTGCGCCATGCCCTGGGCGATGGTGTTGGACTGGGCGCCGTTGAACGCCAGGCCATAGGCGATGAGCAGGAAGATCGCGAACAGCACGCTCATCCAGCGCTGCCCCAGCGCCCGCTCGATATAGTAGGCCGGCCCACCGCGGTAGACGCCATCGGCATTGCGCTGCTTGTAGACCTGAGCCAGGGTCGACTCGACGAACGAGGTGGCGAAGCCCACCAGGGCGGTCATCCACATCCAGAAGATCGCGCCGGGGCCGCCGACCCACAGGGCGATCGCCACGCCGGCCAGATTGCCGGTGCCGACCCTGGCGGCCAGCGAGGTGGCGAAGGCCTGAAAGCCGCTGACGCCGGAGCCGGAACCGCGGCTGGTGAAGGTGACCTTGGCCATGTGCGCGAACAGGCGGAACTGCATGCCCCGGGTCAGCACGGTAAACAGAATGCCCGCCCCCAGCAGCAGGTAGAGCAGGATATAGGTCCAGACGAAATTGCTGATCGGATTCATGATCGCGTAAATCGCGTCACGGAGCGTGTCGATGAATTCCATTTCGGAGATCCTTGGTGGAAAGCGGTGACGCCGAGCCGTCCGAGACGGCTGCCGAAGCGGCTTTTTACGCGCTAGACTGACAAGCGTCAAATCGCGGCCCGCGCCGCGTGGCGGGCAGGGCCGCTCATCGAAGCCGCCTGCAACGCGCACGAACTCCGCAGAAAATCTCCCGCCCTGGCGTCGCAGGCATACGCCGCCAGCTGCCGGCACCTGGCCTGATACCTCGGGAGTGCCTTACAGCATAGTCAGCGCAAGGAAATCGCAACATGCCCCAAAAGTGTAGTCCCGGGCGCGGCGCCTGGGTCGGCGTGGCCATCAGCGGCCTGCTGGTGGTGGTCGCCGGCGCCTTCGGTGCCCACGCCCTGGCCGATCGCCTCTCACCACGCTATCTCGAGGTCTTCCATACCGCAGTGCGTTACCAGGCCTGGCACACCCTGGCGATCATGGCGCTGCTGGCGTGGCGCGCGCAGCGGCCGCTGCGCGGTCAGCTCGCGGCGGTCGTGCTGTGGTTCGCGGGGATGGTGCTGTTCAGCGGCTCGCTCTACCTGCTCACCCTGAGCGGGATCACCGCACTGGGCGTCGTCACCCCGTTCGGCGGACTCTTGCTGATGGCGGGCTGGGTGATGCTGGCAATCGCCGCCTGGCGCCAGCAGGCGCCGGCCTGAGACTCGGCCCGGGGCCGGGTCTCAGTCGTCGCGGTCGGGCAGCACATAGGTCGCGGTGACCAGCGCCACCGGGTCGTTGTCGCCGGTGGAGAAGAGCTGCACCTCCCCCACCGCCAGGCGGCGGCCCAGCTTGAGGATGCGCGCATTGGCGATCAGGTCGCGGTCGCCGCGGGCGCGGCGCAGGAAGTGGCAGTTGAGGCTGCTGGTCACGGCCATCGCCTCGGGGCCGATCTCGGCCAGGATCGCCACATAGAGGCAGACATCGGCCAGCCCCATCATCGACGGCCCCGATACGCTGGCGCCGGGACGCAGATGTTCGTCCTCGATCGCCAGGCTCATGGTGGCGCGCATATGGTCGACCGCTTCGATGGTCCCCTGGCGATGTGGAAAGACGTCGTCGAGGTAATCCTCGATCTCGGCGGCGGTCATCACGGTCATCGAACTCTCCCCCGGGCAGCGGTTCTCGGCACGCCGGACCTCATGCCCAGGCACAGGACGCTCGAGAACGTTGCGCCCAAGATAGCGCAAGCCGCGCACCAGGCACAGCCAGGCGCTCTGGCCTGTCCCTAAGATCATACCGACGATCATCGCGACCGTAGCGCCGCCCCACACTCGCCGCCGCGCACTCGCTGCCCCCAATAACACCGACGCCAGCGACCGGGGTCGCTGGCGTCGAGATCGGGCGGTTGCCGGCTTTACCTAGTGTTTCTTTCACACCGGTGGCTGGGATGGGCTGACTCGGTAGCAAGGCATTGCGAGGGCGCTGTGAACCCATCCCTGGGCGCTACCTTTGCCATCCCTGGCAAAGGACCCTCGCTTCGCCGTGCCCCCGACGCCCATACAGGCGTTTGGCAATGCGTTCTCAGCCCTTGGCCTTGTCCACCGCGCGCCAGTGATGCAGCAGCGGCTCGGTGTAGCCGGAGGGCTGCTCGCGCCCCTTGAAGATCAGCTCGGAGGCCGCCTGGAAGGCACTGGAGTCGGCCAGGTGCGAGGTCATCGGGGTGTAGTCCGGATCATGCGCGTTCTGCTCGTCGACCACCTTGGCCATGCGCTCCAGCGTCGCGCGCACCTGGGCCTCGTCGACGATGCCGTGGTGCAGCCAGTTGGCGATGTGCTGGCTGGAGATACGCAGGGTGGCGCGATCCTCCATCAGCCCCACGTCATGGATGTCCGGCACCTTGGAGCAGCCCACGCCATGCTCGACCCAGCGCACCACGTAGCCGAGGATGCCCTGGCAGTTGTTGTCGAGCTCCTGCTGGATCTCCTCGGCGCTCCAGGCCGCCTGGGGGTCCACCGGCACCGTCAGCAGATCGTCGAGCAGATCGCTCTCGCCCTGCTCCTCGAGCTCGCGCTGGATCGCGGCGACATCGATCTGGTGGTAGTGCAGCGCATGCAGCACCGCAGCGGTGGGCGACGGCACCCAGGCGGTATTGGCACCGGCCTTGGGGTGCCCGCTCTTCTGCTCCAGCATCGCCGCCATCAGGTCCGGCATCGCCCACATGCCCTTGCCGATCTGGGCACGTCCACGCAGGCCGCAGGCCAGCCCGATCTGCACGTTGCTGCGCTCGTAGGCGGCGATCCAGCGGCTGCCCTTCATGTCACCCTTGCGCAACATCGGCCCGGCGTTCATCGCCGTGTGCATCTCGTCGCCGGTGCGGTCGAGGAAGCCGGTATTGATGAAGGCAACCCGCTCGCGGGCGGCGTCGATACACGCCTTGAGGTTGACCGAGGTGCGCCGCTCCTCGTCCATGATGCCCATCTTGAGGGTGTGCTCGGCCAGCCCGAGCAGCGTCTCGACGCGGGCGAACAGCTCGTCGGCGAAGGCGACCTCCTGGGGGCCGTGCATCTTCGGCTTGACGATATAAACCGAGCCGGTGCGCGAGTTGCCGCCGTCGCGCGCCAGATCGTGCATGGCGACCAGCGCAGTGACCACCGCATCGAGCATGCCTTCAGGAATCTCGTTGCCGTCGCCGTCGAGGATCGCCGGCGTGGTCATCAGGTGGCCGACGTTACGCACGAACATCAGTGAACGCCCCGGCAGGGTCAGGCTGCCGCCGTCGGGCTGGGTATACTCGCGGTCGGCGGCGAGCTGGCGGGTGACCGTCTTGCCGCCCTTGTCGAAGCGCTCCTCGAGATCGCCCTTCATCAGCCCCAGCCAGTTGCGGTAGACCAGGGTCTTGTCCTCGGCGTCGACCGCAGCGACCGAGTCCTCGCAATCCATGATCGTGGTCACCGCAGCCTCGACCAGCAGATCCTTGACCCCGGCCGGATCGGTCTTGCCGATGGCGTGGCTCGCATCGATCTGGATCTCCAGGTGCAGGCCGTGATTCGAGAGCAGCACCGCCTCGGGCGCAGCGGCGTCGCCGCGATAGCCGACGAACTGGCTGGGGTGCTGAAGCCCGGTCTCGCGCCCGCCCTCCAGCGCCACCGTCAGCCGGCCGTCGCGGATCAGGTAGCGTGTGGCATCGCGGTGCGAGCCGGTGGCCAACGGTGCCGCCATGTCGAGCACGTTACGTGCATAGGCGATCACCTTCTCGCCGCGTTTGGGATTGTAGCCGCTGCCCTTCTCGGCGCCGTCGCTCTCGGCGATGACGTCGGTGCCATAGAGCGCGTCATACAGGCTGCCCCAGCGCGCATTGGCGGCGTTGAGCGCATAGCGCGCGTTGCTCACCGGCACCACCAGCTGCGGGCCGGCCTGGCGCGCGATCTCGGCATCGACGTTGGCGGTGCTCGCCGTCACGCTGGCCGGCGCCTTGACCAGGTAGCCGATATCGGAGAGAAACTGGCGGTAGGCGGCCATGTCGCGAACCTCGCCCGGGTGCTCGGCATGCCAGCGGTCGAGCTCCGCCTGCAGCCGGTCGCGCTCGGCGAGCAACTCGCGGTTGCGCGGCGCCAGTTCGTGGATCAGCGCATCGAAGCCGCGCCAGAAGGTGTCGGGATCGACACCGGTACCGGGCAGCGCTTCCTGATTGAGAAAGCGTTCGAGCTCGGTCGCCACCTGCAGACGGTGGTGGGAAACACGCTGCGTCATACTAGCCTCCAGTGCGGGCCGCGGCCCGGCGTCAGAAGAGACGGGCGCCGCGCGGGCGGCGCCCCGGAAATCAGTTTATGGAAATCATTTCCACATAAATCATTCCCACATGATAGAGCGCACTGCCGACGATGTCTCGTTCGACCTTGGTCCATCTCATCGAGACCGGCGCGACAACGCCGGTGCGCGGTAACCTCTGTCATGGTTTCGCAGGCCACTGGCGGTTAGCATGAGAGGCCTCAGGAGACTCGCGCATGCTCGACTTTTCGCCATTGAAGGCCCTCGGTCCTATCCACCGTATCGCGTCGCCCGGCACCTCGCCACTCGCCGCCTACCTGGACCACTATCATCTGACGCCGCTGCTCGACGTCCATCCCGGCACCCAGCTCCACGCCGGCTTTCTGAGCGCCTCGGGTGACGCGGGCAAGACCTACGAGCTGTGGTGCCAGGTATGGGCCCCCCCGGCGCCGCGCGGCACCCTGTTCGTGGTCCACGGCTACTTCGACCATCTGGGGCTCTACGGCCATCTGCTCGCGCGCCTGCTGGCCCAGCAGTGGCAGGTGGTGCTGTGGGACCTGCCCGGCCACGGTCTCTCCAGCGGCGCGCGCTCGACCATCGACGACTTCACCGACTACGTGCTCTGTTTCAACGCCGTCGAGGCAGCCATACAGGCGCACGAACTGGCGCCGGGGCCGTGGCTGGCGATCGGCCAGAGCACCGGCGCCTCGATCGTCGCCACCGACACCCTGGCCCGCGGTAGCGAGGCGCCGTGGCAGTCGCTGGTGCTGCTGGCACCGCTGGTGCGACCCTGGGGCTGGAATCAGTCGCGCTGGCTGCACAGCCTGGCCAGCCCGTTCGTCGATACCATCCCGCGCAAGTACCGCCCCAATACCAACAATATCGCCTTCGCCGACTTTCTGCGCCTGCACGATCCGCTGCAGGACGACCGCCTGGCCTTGACCTGGGTCAGTGCCATGCGCCGCTGGATGCCGACCCTGCTCAAGCGCCCGCCGGCCGAGCTGCCGGTGCTGATCCTGCAGGGCGAGCAGGACATGACGGTCGACTGGCGCTGGAATCTCAAGGCGCTCAAGCGCAAGTTTCCCCGCGCCGAGATCATCCGCCACCCCGAAGCGCGCCACCACCTGGTCAACGAGTCCGCCGCCATCCGCGACACCCTGTTCGGCCAGCTCGACCGCTTTCTCGCCGATCCCGGCACGCCAGACGCGGCGCAGGCATCACCGCCGGGACAGCCCCCGGAAGCGACACCGTGAGCCGCTGGGCGCCCAGAGCCCTCGTCGGGCTTGGCCTGATGACACTGCTGAGCGCCTGCAGCGGCCTCTCGAGCGCCCCCGAGACGCCGCGCCAGGCACTGCGCGGCCTGGCGGCGAGCGCCGCCACGGGGCTGCTGGAGAAACCGCCCTGGCCCGCCGCGCGTACGCCGACGATCACCGTGCTGCTGGGTCCGGCGGAGGTCGCCGCGCGCCTGCCGATCTCGGCCGCGGCACTCAACGAGGCCCTCGGGCGCGCCCTGCTGAGCCAGCAGGACTCCCCCCACGTGCTCGACTGGGTGCCGGCACAGCTCGACGGCGCCACCCCGGACCAGTGGCTGCTGCAGGCCAGCTTGAGCGCCGACTCACCGCCGCTGGCCCTGAGCGACCGCACCCTGCAACCCTACCGGCTACGCTTCGACCTGACGCATGTCGCCACGCCGTCCGAGCACTGGCAGTGGCAGGCCAGCGGCGCGCTCGATCTCGACGCCCTGCCCGGCTCCCGCGGCGCGCCCTGAACCATCTCCAATTTCATTTCCAGCCAGACCGAGAGCCCATGTCACGCTTTGCCCGCCACCTCGACACCCAGGATGGACCGCACAACCCCTTCCCCGGGCTACCCGCGCTGGAGCGCAGGCTCGGCCATGCGCTGCCGCACCGGATCGGCTCCAATGAAGGGCTCGACATGCCGCACCAGGCGCTCAGTGCCCGCTTCGGCCCCGAGCTCGCGGCCCTGGCGCGTACCTACGGCGACGCCGAGGCGTGGTCACTGCGCACCTGCCTGGGCCAGGCCCTCGACCTGCCCCGCGACGCCCTGCTGGTGGACGCCGGTGCCGACAGCCTGATGGCGCTGACGCTGCGCGCACTATGTGACTCTGGACCCTGTGACTCTGGACCCTGTGACTCTGGCCCCTGTGACTCTGGACCCTGTGATTCCGGACCATGCGACACCGGCAGCCCGGTGATCACCAGCGCCGGCACCTATCCCACCTGGAGCTACTTCGTGCGCGGCCACGGCTGCCGCGAGATCGAGGTCGACTACGCCAGCGCCACCGGTCGCCTGGCGCCGGATCTCGACGCCCTGGCCGCAGCGGCGGTGCGCGAAGGCGCGCGGGTGGTCTATCTGGCCAACCCTGACAATCCCAGCGGCCATCTCCACCAAGACGCCGACATCCTGGCCCTGCGTGACGCCCTGCCCGACGACTGCACCCTGGTGCTCGACGAGGCCTATCACGACTTCCGCGACGACGCCTGGGCACCGGCGGCGAGTGCGGTGTGGCCGGGGGTGATACGCCTGCGCACCTTCTCCAAGGCCCACGGGCTGGCCGGGCTGCGCGTCGGCTACGCCATCGCCCCGCCGGAGATCCTGGCCGTCTTGATGAAAGTGAGGATTCACTACGCGGTTTCGTCGCTGGCGCAGGCGGCGGCCGAGACCCTGCTGGCAAACCCGCAGGAGACCCGCGCCCATGTCGCCGCGGTCATCCAGCGGCGCGAGGCCCTTGCCGGCTGGCTCGCAGCGCAGGGCGCCGAGGTGCTGCCCAGCGCCACCAACTTCGTGGCCGTGCGCCTCGACAGCGCCGAGCGCGCCGCGGCCGTGCACCGCCGTCTGCTCGACGAGGGCACCCTGATCCATCGCCCGGCGCATCCGGCCCTGGGTCATCTGCTGCGGATCAGCGCGCTGGAAGACGCCCTGGTGCCGGGGCGGCTCGATGGCATCGCCGAGGCACTGCGCTGAACCTCTCGATTCCGGCTCAGGTACGACGATAGAGTGCCAGCACCCCAGCCGCCAGGATGAAGAACGAACCAAAGACACGGTTGATGAGGCGCATGCGTGTGGCCGAGGTGATGAAGGCCTTGAACTGGCTGGCCAGCGCCGCATAGCCGCCCATGACAAGGATATCGACCCCCAGCAGCGTGGCCCCCATCACCAGTAGCTGGGTGGCGTGGGATCCTGGCTCGCCCGCGCTGAGAAACTGCGGGAACAGCGCGACCAGAAACACCGTCGCCTTGGGGTTGGTCAGATTGACCAGCGCGGACTGCCAGAACTGCCGGTGCGGGGTTCGGTGCGCGCCGCGCTGGGTCGAGATCGCGCCGCTCGTGCGCCACTTCTGGATACCCAGCCACACCAGGTAGGCGACCCCGATCCACTTGATCACCAGGAAAGCGGTGGTCGAAGAGGCCAACACCGCTCCGAGACCGACCGCCACCACCAGGATCTGGATCGCATAACCCAGCTGCAGCCCCAGAATGGTGGGCAGGGTGGCGCGAATACCTCGGGTCATGCCGCTGTTCATGGTGTTGATGGCACCGGCGCCGGGAGACAGGCTCACCAGACAAGCCGCCAGCAGAAAGGTCAGCCAGACGCCAAAGGTCATCGTCTTACTCTCTCCATCGTAGGGGGGATTTAGTCTACCGGTGGGCAATGACCGCTTGGCGACACCCAAGGCACGTATGTGCTCGCCACAGGCGCCAGACAAGACAGCTCAGGATGGGTGCACAACCCGACGCTGCGCCGCGAACGATGGCGTCCAGATGCGCACCGACCGGCGGCCCCCGATCGGCAACGCAGGTCAGGCCCTGATCCCGTAGCCGGCGAGGTCGCGCTTCAGCGTCTCTGCGCCGGTGAAATGGACGGCATGCCAGCCGGCGGCGCGCGCGCCCTCGACGTTCACCAGCGCATCGTCGATGAAAAGGCTCTTTTGCGGATCGAGGCCGAACGATGTCGCGTGGGTTTCGTAGATAGCGATATCGGGTTTGATCAGGCCGACTTCGCCGGACACGGTGACGCCGCGGGGCCGATCGAGGAACGGAAACCGGCCGCGCGCCTCGACGAAGGTGTCTGCGGCGAAATTGGTCAGCAGCGTCACATCGTGACCCGCCTCGATGAGCCCCAGCATCAGCGCGACGCTGTCGTCATAGGCATGGGGCACCATCTCGTGCCAGTAGCGACGGAAATGGCGAATCTCCTCGGCCCGGTCGGGATGCTCGGCAATCAGCAAAGCTTCGGCATCCTCCCAACGGCGGCCGCGGTCCTGCTCTATGTTCCAGGCGTGGGTGCAGACATGGTCGAAGAACCACTGCCGTTCGGCCTCGTCCGGAATGAGCCGGGCATAGGGCAGGTGCGGATCGTAATGGATCAACACCTTGCCGATGTCGAAGACGATGTGCTGAATCTCTGCTGCCATGGATGATCGGTTCCTGGTTGAGAAGGTATCGGGCATCGCCTGAGTCAGCCTTGAGCCATGAAAACTGATAGCAAGCCGATGCTGGACGGAAACTTACCCCCGGCTCATGACAACCCATAGACCAGAGCGTGACGCCTCATGCCTGACGAGACCTACCTATCCCCCCCGCAGCGGATCGCCAGCGTTGAGCAGCCGGTCCAACTGACGGTAGCCGATCGCTTCCATCAGTTGGGGTCGCCCGACCCGCGACTCTTCGCCCAGATCGGTCAGGGTCAGGGCGACACGCAGCACCCGGTGGTAGGCGCGGGCCGAGAGCTTGAGCCGGTCCAGCACGCCGGCGAACCACTCGCGCTCGGCCACGCTGAGGGCACAGGCAGCTTCCAGCTCGGGCCCGGGCAGCTGGGCGTTGAGCCAGCCCCGGGCGCGTTGACGCTCGCGCGCCGCCAGCACCCGCTGACGCACGCTGGCCGAGGACTCGCCCGGCGTCTGGTCGGTCAACTGGGTAGCCGGTAGCGCCGGCACCTCCACCTGCAGATCGATACGGTCGAGCAGCGGCCCGGAGAGCCGCGACTGATAGCGCTGGATCTGCGCCGGGCTGCAGTGGCAGCGCTGGCGCGGATCGCCAAGGTGGCCACAGGGGCACGGGTTCATCGCCGCCACCAGCTGGAATCGGGCCGGAAAACGGCGCTGGTGATTGGCCCGCGAGATCAGGATCTGGGCCGACTCCAGCGGTTCGCGCAGCACCTCCAGCACGTGGCGGTCGAACTCGGGCAGCTCATCCAGGAACAGCACGCCGTGATGCGCCAGCGAGATCTCGCCGGGGCGCGGCTTGGAGCCCCCGCCCACCAGCGCCACGCTGCTCGAGGTGTGATGCGGGTTACGAAACGGGCGCTGGCCCCAGCGATCCATGATCGAGAGCCCGCACACCGAGCGCACCGCCGCCACCTCCAGCGCCTCGTCACCGCTCAGCGGCGGCAGGATGCCGGCCAGCCGGCTCGCCAGCATGGTCTTGCCGGTGCCCGGCGGACCCGCCAGCAGCAGGTTGTGACCACCGGCCGCAGCCACTTCCAGCGCCCGGCGCGCCTGGTGCTGGCCTTTGACATCGGCCATGTCAGGCTGAACCATCTCGGCGCGCGGCGGTGTCCCAAGTTGGTGCGCCGCGAGCCGCTCGCGGCCCAGCAGATGCCCCACCACCGCCAGCAGATGCGCCGCCGCGAACACCTGGCACCCCTCGGCCAACGCCGCCTCGTCGGCGTTGGCCGAGGGCACGATCAGCCCCCGCCCGGCGGCCCGCGCAGCCAGCGCCGTCGGCAGTACACCGGTGACCGGGCGCAGCGTGCCATCCAGCGCCAGCTCGCCGATCACCTCCAGCTGCTGCGCCGCTTCTACCGGTATCTGGCCTGAGGCCATCAAGATCCCCAGCGCGATCGGCAGGTCGAAGCGGCCGCCATCCTTGGGCAGGTCGGCGGGCGCCAGATTGAGGGTGATACGACGGGTGGGGAACTCGAAGCCGGCGGTGAGCAGTGCGCTGCGCACCCGCTCGCGGCTCTCGCGCACGGCGGTCTCCGGCAGCCCCACCAGAGTCACCCCCGGCAGGCCGTTGCTGAGGTGCACTTCGATCAGCACTTGCGGCGCCTCCAGCCCGAGGCTGGCGCGCGTGCGCACGATGGCTAGGCTCATGTCGCCTCCGTGACGGCGCGTCCCGGCGGATGCCCGGGACACAGGCGGACCGGCGGCTCGTCACCGCCGGCCCGGACAGGATAAGGGGCCGATTATCCTGTTATCGCCTTTACCGCCCGGCCCTTTAGCGCGGGTGAGTCAAGACGCCGCTCAGGGGTGTCGATCAACCCGCCCAGGGCTGTCCATCACCCCGCTCAAGGCTGACCATCACCCCACTCAGGGCTGGGCGCCATCGCGGCTGCCGTCGGTATCGTCCTCAGCCAGCGCCGCCGTGTCGGGTTGGGAGGCGCGCTCGCTGTGCAGGGCGTTCTCGAGCGCCGCCACCTGCGTTTCCAGCGCCTCGACCCGCTCCCGGGTGCGGGTGAGCACGTCCATCATGATGTCGAAGTCCTCGCGCGAGACGATATCCATGCGCTCCATGGCGCCGCGCAGCACCCCCTGGACGTTGCGCTGGATGTCGCCCGGGGCCTGGGAGGCGCCCTGCAGCTTGTCGCCGAGCTGCTTGGCCAGACGCTCGAAACGGTCGTGTGTCGACATGGTGTGATCTCCTGATTCGTGACTGCCCTTCAGCATACGCAAACTGCGCCACCGGCGCGCGCCGGATGCCTGCCGACGCCATGGCCCGGCCGCCGCTCTTTCTCAGTGCAGCGGACCACGCACCGCGCATCAATTTGGTGCGGACAACCGAGGCACGCTCGCCATGGCAGACCTGACAACCTTCAAGACAAGAAATAAGTGAATGATTGTAAAGACGTTATCACCAACTGGCATGGCTTCTGCGTGGTCCGTTCAGGCGCAAGCCGACTACGGGAGACAAGGGATGAAGCTCATCACCGCCATCATCAAACCCTTCAAGCTCGATGACGTACGTGAGGCGCTGGCCGATAACGGCGTCCAGGGCATCACGGTCACCGAGGTAAAGGGCTTCGGCCGTCAGAAAGGCCACACCGAACTCTATCGCGGCGCGGAATACGTCGTCGACTTCCTGCCCAAGGTGAAGATCGAGGTCGCCGTCGAAGACGATCGTGTCGACGGGGTACTGGACGCCATCCGAGAGGCCGCCAACAGCGGCAAGATCGGTGACGGCAAGCTGTTCGTCACGCCACTCGAAGACGTCATCCGGATTCGCACCGGGGAACGCGGGGCCGACGCCGTATAAAACGGCGCGGAACGAGGAGACACACAGAATGAACGATCAAGTCGTACAACTTTCCTATGCGCTCGACACCTTCTATTTCCTGGTGACCGGGGCGCTGGTGATGTGGATGGCGGCGGGGTTCGCCATGCTCGAGGCCGGCCTGGTGCGCGCCAAGAACACCACCGAGATCCTGACCAAGAACGTCGTCCTCTATGCCATCGCCTGTACCATGTATCTGCTGGTCGGCTACCACATCATGTACTCCAGCGAGAGCGGCGGCGTCATCCCCAGCCTGGGCTTCCTGATCGGTGCCGAGCACAGCGTCAGTGACGTGATGAGCAGCGGCGGCGACGTCTACTACTCGGCCCGCTCCGACTTCTTCTTCCAGGTGGTGTTCGTCGCGACCGCCATGTCGATCGTTTCCGGCGCCGTGGCCGAACGCATGAAGCTATGGGCGTTCATGGCCTTCGCAGTGGTCATGACCGGCTTCATCTACCCGGTTCAGGGCTACTGGAAATGGGGCGGTGGCTTCCTCGACGCCGCCGGCTTCCAGGATTTCGCCGGCTCCGGTGTGGTTCACCTGTGTGGCGCCACCGCCGCGCTGGCAGGCGTGCTGCTGCTGGGTGCACGCAAGGGCAAGTACGGCAAGAACGGCGCCATCTACGCCATCCCGGGCGCCAACCTGCCGCTGGCCACGCTGGGTACCTTCATCCTGTGGCTGGGCTGGTTCGGCTTCAACGGCGGCTCCGAGCTGATGGTCTCCAACGTCGACGAAGCCAACGCGGTCGCTCAGGTCTTCGTCAACACCAACGCCGCCGCTGCCGGTGGTGTGATCGCCGCGATCATCCTGGCCAAGCTGTGGTTCCGCAAGGCCGACCTGACCATGGCCCTCAACGGCGCCCTGGCCGGTCTGGTCGCGATCACCGCCGAACCGCTGGCCCCTACCGCGCTGGGTGCGACGCTGATCGGTGCCGTCGGTGGCCTGCTGGTGGTCTTCGCCATCGTCACCCTCGACAAGCTCAAGATCGACGACCCGGTGGGCGCCATTTCGGTGCACGGCGTGGTGGGTATCTGGGGCCTGATCGCGGTGCCGTTCTCCAATAGCGATGCGTCCTTCGGCGCACAGCTGCTGGGTATTGCCTCGATCTTCGCCTGGACCTTCATCGCCAGTCTGGTGGTCTGGGGCATCATCAAGGCGGTGATGGGACTGCGCGTCTCCGCAGAGGAAGAGTACGAAGGTGTCGATATCGCCGAGTGCGGTATGGAAGCCTATCCTGAATTCAATGTCGGCAAGAAGTGAGCCGATTCACCGAGTGAGCTGGCGTGCTCCCCTGGCCCCCTTCGGGGGGCCTTTTTTCATTCCCGCCCATCGCGGTGTATGTTTAAGATAGAGAGAGTCGCCGGGCAGTCGTCAGAGGCGCTAGGCCAGGGCTGGGCCAAGCCTGGAGCTACACCCATTCGCACAGGCCTCGTCCGCACACCGCGACGAGACGATCCGTTCAGACAGAGCGCCACGCACGCGAGGAGAATTCCCCCATGAAACTGGTCACCGCCATCATCAAACCCTTCAAGCTGGACGATGTGCGAGAGTCCCTGTCCGAGATCGGGGTGCAGGGCGTCACCGTCACCGAGGTCAAGGGCTTCGGGCGTCAGAAGGGCCACACCGAGCTCTATCGTGGTGCCGAGTACGTGGTCGACTTCCTGCCCAAGATCAAGCTGGAAGTGGCCGTGGACGACAGCATGAGCGACCAGGTGATCGATGCCATCACCAAGGTCGCCAATACCGGCAAGATCGGCGACGGCAAGATCTTCGTCTCGCCGCTGGAGCAGGTGATTCGTATCCGTACCGGTGAGACCGGCAAGGACGCGGTGTAAGCGCAAGCGCTCACCCCGCAACCGCGAAAAAGCCCTCGTCG
>NZ_PZJK01000029.1:0-913 GCF_003206675.1 Salinicola sp. RZ23 | reverse complement strand
GGGCTGCTTGTAGTCGAAGGTACCCACGCTGACCCGGGTGGGCTGCTGGGTGCGCACGCCGCCCCACTGGGTCAGTGCATCCTCGCGCTCGGTGGCCGCCTGGCGGTGGAAGCGGATCGCCTGTGGGCTGACCGCTTGGGTGGTATCGACATCGTCGGTGATGACCAGCCGGTGGCCGTCGAAGCCCGACCCGGATTCTTCAGACGAGGCGTTATTCTGGCCCTCTTCTGCCTCGGATGACTGCCCCGAATGCTCGAAGTAGTACCATAATCCTTCCTCTTCCAAGAGGCGGCTAACGAAGTTCAAATCGCTTTCGCGATACTGCACGCAGTAGCTGCGCGCCGGGTAATCACGACGCAGATCGAAGCGATAGCGCCCCTTGGCCAGTTCATGGTCGTCGAACACCGCGGTGAGCACATCGACGACGCTACGGTCCTGGAAGATGCGGCTGTCGCGGCCCAGGCCGAGCATCGTGAGCCACGGCACCAGGGTGAGCTGGTAGTAGGTGACGCCCCCATCTTCGCCCAGCAGCGCGGCTTCACTGACCAGCCCGTGCAGCGGGCGGTAGCTGCCATCGGCCTGCAGGATCGAGAGCCGTGCCGGCTGCGCCATCAGCGTCTTGAGTTCGATATCGCCCTGCTGGGAGATGCAGTCGAGGGTATAGGTGAAGGGCGCGCTGAGGCGCTCTTCGCCCACCAGCCGATGGGGCACGAGGGCGGTGCCGGCGATGTCGAGGGTCAGCAGCCGCTGCGACTGCGACAGGTCGATGTCGAAAGTATCGAGGAGATCGTTGAGCATGCGGTTTTCCTGATCGCGGTGGCCGAGCCGGTCGACGATTATCAGAGGATCAGGATAACGCATCACTGACGAAATGTTTGTAGGAGATATGCTACGGCTGGCGTGAGATATCCGC
>NZ_PZJK01000028.1:0-1938 GCF_003206675.1 Salinicola sp. RZ23 | reverse complement strand
CACTCCTTACGGCGGCCAAGAAAACAAGCGCTGACAAGCACTTGGGGCCGACGGCAGAAGCAAAGCGCTTCAAGTAGGGACGCTCTTTAACAATCGATCAGGTAATTGATGTGGGCGCTTGTCTTGCGTGACGCCAGTCACAGCATATCAAGGCAAGCGACTCGTCAAAGATTCGTTTGACCTTGAACCAAGTTTGGTCCGCTTCACTTCTGACGCCTTAGGGCAGAGGAAGAGGTAAGGACTATCAGACTTTTAACTGAAGAGTTTGATCATGGCTCAGATTGAACGCTGGCGGCAGGCCTAACACATGCAAGTCGAGCGGCAGCACGGGGAGCTTGCTCCCTGGTGGCGAGCGGCGGACGGGTGAGTAATGCATAGGAATCTGCCCGGTAGTGGGGGATAACCTGGGGAAACCCAGGCTAATACCGCATACGTCCTACGGGAGAAAGCAGGGGATCTTCGGACCTTGCGCTATCGGATGAGCCTATGTCGGATTAGCTGGTTGGTGAGGTAATGGCTCACCAAGGCGACGATCCGTAGCTGGTCTGAGAGGATGATCAGCCACACTGGGACTGAGACACGGCCCAGACTCCTACGGGAGGCAGCAGTGGGGAATATTGGACAATGGGCGCAAGCCTGATCCAGCCATGCCGCGTGTGTGAAGAAGGCCCTCGGGTTGTAAAGCACTTTCAGCGAGGAAGAAGGCTTGGCGGTCAATACCCGTCAAGAAGGACATCACTCGCAGA
Source organism: Salinicola sp. RZ23 (assembly GCF_003206675.1). Classification (NCBI taxonomy): domain Bacteria; kingdom Pseudomonadati; phylum Pseudomonadota; class Gammaproteobacteria; order Oceanospirillales; family Halomonadaceae; genus Salinicola; species Salinicola sp. RZ23. The sequence goes on along the minus strand of NZ_PZJK01000028.1, from coordinate 1,192 downwards.
AGAAGCACCGGCTAACTCCGTGCCAGCAGCCGCGGTAATACGGAGGGTGCGAGCGTTAATCGGAATTACTGGGCGTAAAGCGCGCGTAGGTGGTTTGGCACGCCGGTTGTGAAAGCCCCGGGCTCAACCTGGGAACGGCATCCGGAACGGCCAGACTAGAGTGCAGGAGAGGAAGGTAGAATTCCCGGTGTAGCGGTGAAATGCGTAGAGATCGGGAGGAATACCAGTGGCGAAGGCGGCCTTCTGGCCTGACACTGACACTGAGGTGCGAAAGCGTGGGTAGCAAACAGGATTAGATACCCTGGTAGTCCACGCCGTAAACGATGTCGACTAGCCGTTGGGACCTTTAAGGACTTAGTGGCGCAGTTAACGCGATAAGTCGACCGCCTGGGGAGTACGGCCGCAAGGTTAAAACTCAAATGAATTGACGGGGGCCCGCACAAGCGGTGGAGCATGTGGTTTAATTCGATGCAACGCGAAGAACCTTACCTACCCTTGACATCCAGAGAACTTGGTAGAGATACCTTGGTGCCTTCGGGAACTCTGAGACAGGTGCTGCATGGCTGTCGTCAGCTCGTGTTGTGAAATGTTGGGTTAAGTCCCGTAACGAGCGCAACCCTTGTCCCTATTTGCCAGCGATTCGGTCGGGAACTCTAGGGAGACTGCCGGTGACAAACCGGAGGAAGGTGGGGACGACGTCAAGTCATCATGGCCCTTACGGGTAGGGCTACACACGTGCTACAATGGCCGGTACAAAGGGTTGCGAGACCGCGAGGTGGAGCGAATCCCAGAAAGCCGGCCTCAGTCCGGATCGGAGTCTGCAACTCGACTCCGTGAAGTCGGAATCGCTAGTAATCGTGAATCAGAATGTCACGGTGAATACGTTCCCGGGCCTTGTACACACCGCCCGTCACACCATGGGAGTGGACTGCACCAGAAGTGGTTAGCTTAACCCTCGGGGGAGCGATCACCACGGTGTGGTTCATGACTGGGGTGAAGTCGTAACAAGGTAGCCGTAGGGGAACCTGCGGCTGGATCACCTCCTTAAACGACAAGCGGATCGCGAGATAAGCGCTCACAATCAATTACCTGATCGACCAAGAGCAATGACTGTTTGGGTCACGGACCCAGTGGTAAGCCGGGTCTGTAGCTCAGTTGGTTAGAGCGCACCCCTGATAAGGGTGAGGTCGGC
>NZ_PZJK01000027.1:242-51717 GCF_003206675.1 Salinicola sp. RZ23 | reverse complement strand
AACCAAAAAAAAGCCCGATGCATTGGCATCGGGCGAAAAGATCGCTCAGAGAAGCGACCATGAACGGGGTACAGCCAGCATCGGTCGTGGCCGATCGCATAATGGCTTTCATTGTTTAAGCATGCGTTATAAGAGTGGTTTTTGCACTATTTAGGTCTGCCAATATTGAATATTTTTGTTTCCATTCGATATTGCAGAAGGATGTTCGGAAACGTTTGCTCGGTCGGCTTGGGGCTGGAGGCGCTATGTCAGCAGAGGGGGGATTGCGCTTCACGCCTCTGCTAGTCATCGTGCAATGAAAAGCCCACGGCGCGCTGGTCTCCATGGTTGAGGAGGGCGGCCGCGGGCGGTATTGCGTTATGAACTGCCTCGAGTGCACTTGTATGCGCACTTCCGTTCATGGTCGTCTGTATCTGTCATGAACCGAACGCCTTGCGACCCATCGCGGCGGTCGATAGCGCGATTCACCAAGGCAGTCTACGCCGATTTCTGGTGGTGCAGCATGGGAAAATTGTAACAACCGATTGGCTGCTAAGTATAATGAGCCCTTGCGCTGGCAGCGCATCCGCTTTCTCATCAGAACGGCGCCACGGCGCTATGTTGGACAAACGAACATCAGGCGATCGGGAGGCCCCCGCTGTCGCTTCCCCGCCGACTTGTTCCGTTCACCGCACTTTCCCTCTCTACCCCGGCCTCGGATACGTCAAGGGTTGCGGGGTCTCCCTTGTGGGCCAATGGGCGTCTCCAGTGCCAGCTTGATCGCCTTGTCGCGATCGTAGCCCCGGTCGACCAGGGTTTTGACCCGGCTCTTGAGGGTACCCAGCGGCATACCCGCCTCTGCTGCCAGGCTTGCCAGGCTTCCCGGTTGACGCCGGCTGCGCTTGCGTTCGGGGAGCCTTTCCAGTTCGTGTTTGGTGAAGCGCACGACTTCTTCCTTGTCACAGCCATGAAAGAGGTTGCTAACTTTTGTTAGCAATCTCATCGTTTTATCGGCAGTGCTCTGGATTTCTTCATGCCTGCGCCAGCCGGGCGGTGCCGAGCCTGTCCTTCATGGCTCAGGCGCTGGGTGCCTCGCCCAGACAGGTGGCCAGGCCGGCGGCGTTCAAGGCCTGGCGGCATGCATTCTGAGCGGCCTCCGGGAGCGTGAACCGGTATAGCTCCGACTGCAGCGCCCAGATCAGATCCTGCTCGACCATCGAGCGGGCGTTGTGCGGATGGAGTTTGAGTGTCTCCATGGCCACCAGTCGCGCGGCATCCAGCCCCTCCAGCCTACACCAGGGCGTGGCGCGGGATTCGCGGATCGAGGCGGCGTAACAGGTGAGCAGGAAAAAGCCGAAGGCTTCACGCAGGGCTTCCTGGTATGCCGGGTCCTGATTGTTCGTCTCCGAATGGTCGACGCCATGCTTGGACAGGGCGCCTTGGAACGCGGTTTGCCACAGCGCCTCGTAGTCGAAATCTGCACTCTCTTGCATGGGGTAACGTCCTGTCGTCGATGAAGAGGGCTTCGATTGTTTATCGGCAGGTCGCTGGCGAGCCTGATCCCTTGGGTGCCATTTCGCCCGCCGATCTAACCGGTGTTATATAACTAATTTCCCTAACATGCTGTCATGCCTGAAAAATTTCAAGAAGGCACGGAAGCATGGGTCAGCAGGAAGGCTGTCTATCTCAGCATTTCAAACACTATGGCAGATTATCCGACAGCGAGTGCCGTCGGCTCGATGGTCTGGAAGGTCCGGCGCTGGCGATGGCCAAGGGGCAGGTTTTCTGGCGCGAGGGCGATGCCGCGCGAGAGTTCGGCACCCTGAGCCAGGGCTGGGCGTATTCGTTTCGTGATATGGCGGATGGCACCCGCCATATCCTCGAGGTGTTCATGCCGGGGGATGTGATTGGTCTGCGCGAGTTTCCCTTCAAGCAGCGGCTGTCGAGCGTGGCGATGCTGGAAGATGGCGAGATCCGCCTGACACCGCACCGGCGGCTGATCGAGATCTTCCGCGACTCCTCCCGTCTGACTTCACTGTGTTTTGCGGTCGCCTCCTACCAGCAGGCCCTGTTGAGCGAGCGGCTGGTGCACCTGTCGCGGCGCAGCGCGCGTCAGCGGGTCGCCTATCTGTTGTTCGAACTCTATTCGCGCACCAAGCGCAACGACGACTCGATCGAGGATCGCTTCCGCGTGCCGCTGTCACAGCAGCAGCTCGCCGATGCGCTGGGGCTGTCACCGGTACATGTCAGCCGGACCTTGACCGCCTTTCGTCAGGAGGGGGTGCTGCGTCGCCTGCGTGGCTGGGTACATCTGCTCGATCCAGGGGCGCTGGAGGCCGAGGGGAGCATCGTGGGCCATCTGCATGATGAGATCGAGCTGGTGGAGTAGCGCTGACTCTTCTCTTGACGGGGGTTGCCTGGCTGGCGTGTTTCCTGACGGGAAACGACGAAAGCCCCGCCGAAGCGGGGTTTCGAAGAAGATGAGCGCTGGCGGGAGCTGACGACGCGATCAGATGGCGGCGCGGCGCGAGGCGCGGCTCAGCGCGCTGGTCATTTCGATCGCCATGGTCAGATCGGCCAGCTCACGCGCGGAAAACGCGGTGAGTGCCAGCTTGCGCATGGCCGGATCGGCCGGGCGGAAGCGGGTGAAGGATTCGCACCAGGCCAGCGCGGCCTTTTCACGCTCGTCGAATTCGTCGGATTCGGACCAGGCATCGAGCGCCGAGAGCTTGCTGGGGGCGATGCCCAGCGCCTCGGCCTGCTCCTGGCGGAAGTGAGTGCAAGTCAGGCAGCCGTTGATCTGAGACGCGCGCAACTCCGCCAGACAGCGGATCGATGGGTCCAGCGAACAGGCATGTAGGGATCTGGCGGATCTGTCGACATGTTTCACGTCGATCGTCTGCCACTTATCAGCGCTCATCTCGGATCTCCTGAAAGCGGGTGTGCCACGATTAAACGACTATCGTTCTCAATATTCCACAGCTTCGATTGTAAAGTTTGATCGTGGTTAATCATTGAAACTATGGTTGTCGCGTGCGGTTTCTCACTGCGCGCCCGCACGCGACTCGCGTCAGCGACGGCCGAGCAGCAGACCGATCACCGCGCCTGCGGCGGCCGCGGCGCCGATGGCCCGCCACGGATGATCGTGCACGTAGCGGTCGCACTCGTCGAGAGAGCGGTGGGTCGAATGGCGCAGACGACGCTGGCGCCGGCGGGCTTCGGCTGCCGTGCGGGCATACTGCTCTTCGCTGCGCAGGCGGGCTTCTTCGATGGCGTCCGCGGTCTCGTCGCGCAGGTCGCGTCCCAGCGCCCGGCTCTGATCGCCAATATCATGGATGTCTTCGCGGATACGTTCGGCTCGCGTCTGCGAGTCATCACGCTTGAATAGGCTCATGGTCCACCTCCCTGGTGTCTGGACCTGTGACAGCGTAGACGGGGAAAAGTGTCCTGGCGACAGATAGCGACACCGGCAGGGAGATACGGGGCAGGGTCGTGTTCGTGGTGATGGTGGCGAGCGTGTGACGCCGACGCACTGGCCCCGGGCGCCGGCGGGGGTTAACGTCTGCACTCGCCCCTGTTTGGCCGGCCCACGCGGTGGTCGTGCCGCCCGCACTTGAAGCCGCATCTTGTAAGGAGTTCAGCGTGTCCCCGGAACTATGGTTGTCGCTTTTGCTGATCTGCGCCTTGGGGGCGATGTCGCCGGGCCCGAGTCTGGCCATGGTGATGCGCCACACCGTCAGCGGCGGGCGTGCGCCCGGGGTGGTCGCGGCGCTCACCCATGCGCTGGGGGTGGGGCTCTATGCCGGGCTGACCGTGCTCGGCCTGGCTGCGGTGATCGCGCATCAACCCTGGTTGTTCCGAGTCGTGACGCTGGGCGGCGCGCTCTATCTGGCCTGGCTAGGCGTGCAGGCGCTGCGTGCCGGGCGTGGCGAGGGGTTGCAGGTGGCGAAGGTCGCCAGTGGCCGCCGTATGGCCATGCGCGATGGTCTGCTGGTGGCGCTGGGCAACCCCAAGCTGATCGTGTTCTTCGTCGCGCTGCTGAGCCAGTTCGTGAGTGCCGACATGAGTGTCGCCGGGCGCTGGCTGATCGTGGTCACGGCGACCCTGGTGGACGGCGGCTGGTATGTGCTGGTGGCGCTGCTGCTCTCGCATTCGCGGGTGCTGCCGTGGCTGCAGCGTCGTGCGGTGTGGATCAACCGCCTTACCGGTGTGGTACTGCTGGGGTTGGCAGCGAGGGTCGCACTGGGCTGAGTTGGCGGCCGTTCACCCCAGCCGCGCCAGGATCTCGGCCACCGGGGCGGCGGTCGGCAGCACGCCATACTGGGGCGTGGCCGCGGCCAGGCGCGTGGCACAGAAGGTCTCCGCCACGGCGGTCGGCGCTTGACGCAGCAGCAGCGCGGCCTGCAGCGCCTGGGCCATGCGCTGGGTCAGCCAGCGGGCCTGTGCCGCCTGCGTCTCGGCGGGGGCGGCGAGCAGGGTGTCGAGTTCGGCCAGGGCGCCATCCAGCGCCGGATGCACGCCGCGCGCCGGTGTCAGCTCCTGACGCAGCGCCTCGATGCTCTCCGGGTGACGCGCGAGGATGCGCAGTACATCGAGACAGATCACGTTGCCCGAGCCTTCCCAGATCGAATTGACTGGCGCCTCACGGTAGAGGCGCGCCAGCGGCGACTCCTCCACGTAGCCGATCCCGCCCAGGCACTCCATCGCCTCCGCCATGAAGCCGGGGCCACGCTTGTTGTGCCAGAACTTGGCCAGCGCCGGCAGCAGTCGTGACAGCGCCGCTTCATGGGCGTCGGTGGCGGCGCGGTCCATGGCCCGGGCGCCGCGCATGGCCAGCCACAGGCTGGCTTCTGCCTCCAGTGCCAGATCGGCGAGCACACGCTGCATCAGTGGCTGGTCAACCAGGCGGGCGCCGAAGGCCGCGCGCCCGCTGACATGCGCGTGGGCTGCGCTCAACGCCTGGCGCATCATGCCGGCCGGCGCGGTGGCGGCATCCAGCCGGGTCTGCTGCACCATCTCCAGAATCGCCGCGACGCCGCGCCCCGGTTCGCCCACCAATTGTGCCCAGGCGCCGCGGTACTCGATCTCGGCGGAGGCGTTGGCGTGGTTGCCGCACTTCTCTTTCAGCCGCTGGAGCTCGATCGCGTTGCGCTCACCATCCGGGGTGAAGCGTGGGGCGAGAAAGCAGGAAAGGCCCTCATCGGTCTGCGCCAGGGTGAGAAAGGCGTCCGACATCGGCGCACTGCAGAACCACTTGTGCCCGCTCAGCCGATACCAGGCGCCGCTGCCCGGGGCCTCGACCGGTTCGGCCCGGGTGGTGTTGCGGCGTACGTCGCTGCCGCCCTGTTTTTCGGTCATTGCCATGCCGAAGGTGTTGGTCGACTTGTGCCACGCCGGCAGCGCGCGCGGGTCGTAGTGGCAGCCGCGCAGGCGCTGCTGCCAACTGGTGTCGGCGCTGAGATGGCGCAGTACCGGCATCGCCGCATGGGTCATCGTGAGCGGGCAGCAGAAGCCGGGTTCGGCCTGGGTCAGCAGATAGAGTCCGGCGACATGGGCCTGATGGCCGCCATCGTGTTCGCGCTCCCAGGCCACGGCGTGCCAGCCGCCCTCGATCGCCAGCGTCATCAGCGCATGGTAGGCGGGGTGGTAGGCGACCTCGTCGAGGCGCTGGCCGTAACGATCGAAGGCGCGCAGCGTGGGCGGGCAGCGGTTGGCCTGGTCGGCCCACTCGGCGATATCGGCCTGACCCAGGCGCTGGCCCAGGCGCGCCAGGCGCTCGCCGACCCAGGCTGGGGCGGCATGGGCGACGGCGTCGCGCAGGGCGGTGTCGCTAGCCCAGAGATCGCGGGTGGCGAGTGCGGCGGGCTGATTCTCGACCCGGTGGGTGGCCAGCTCGGTGCGCGGAGCGTAATCGGTCATGCGCGGCCTCCGAAGCCTGAGATTGGATAGGAGACTCCTGAGCATAGCGCCCGGCGGCTAGGTTGAGCGCAGCCTTCGACCAATGCGGCAGGCATTGGTCTGAGCGAGGGGAAACCTGTGGGGAAGGTGATGCAGGAGACGATGGCGCCAGTACAGGGTGCTAAGCTGGCGCGCACCTTCTAGCCGATAGAGCATGAGCGTCCCATGAGTGACACCGTGATTGCCGACGAGCAGGTGCAGCTCGTCGATGCCCGCAACTGCCCCTGTGGCAGCACCTCTCGGGTGACCTTGCGGCGCCTGGCGTGCTGGCATCGCGCCACCTACATCGTGGTGCGCAATCCGGCCGGCGAGCTTTGCGTGCAGACGCGTACGCTGATCAAGGAAACGCACCCGGGCTGGTACGACCTTGCCGCCGGCGGCGTGGTCGGGGCGGGGGAGGCGGCGCTGCCGGCGGCGCGGCGCGAGCTGGAGGAGGAGCTGGGCATTCGGCGGGTACCGCTGGTCGCGCTGGGCGAGTTTCGTTTCGTCGACGGCGCCCTACGCATCTACGGCAGTCTCTACGGGGTACGCTACGCCGGCCCGCTGCGCCTGCAGCCGGAGGAGGTGGCAGCGGTACGCTGGTTGGCGCCGTCAGCGGCGCTGGCGCTCGAGCACGCCACGCCGGATACCCGCGTGGCGCTGGAACTGGCATTGCGCCAGGATGGCTGGTGAAGCGCTGCCCGGCGTGGCAACCTTGTCGCCTCGATACTCAACGAACCCGTCGCGCTGTGCGGCGACGGTGTTCCCGGTCCAGGATGAGCGGCCCGCCATGTCGCTGTACACGCAAGACTGCCGCAACCATGCCGGCGAACCCTTCAATCTGCGCGCCCTGCGCGGCCAGGTGCTACTGGTGGTCAATGTCGCCAGCCAGTGCGGTTTCACGCCCCAGCTCGAGGGGCTGGAGAAGATCTACCGCGAATATCGCGATCAGGGCTTCATCATTCTCGCCTTTCCGTGCAATCAGTTCGGCCGCCAGTCGCCGGAGTCGGCCAGCCATTTCGGTGCCTTCTGTGAGCAGCGCTACTCGGTGACCTTCCCGGTGATGGAGAAGGTCAAGGTCAACGGCCGCGACGCCCACCCATTGTTCATGCAGCTCCGGCGGCACGCGCCGGGGTTTCTCGGCAGCACGCCGATCAAGTGGAACTTCACCAAGTTTCTGGTGGGTCGCGATGGCCAGATCATTCGCCGCTTCGGCCCGCGGGCCTCGCCGCGCTCGCTGCGGCGCGATATCCAGAAGGCGCTGGATACGCCGTTCTCGGCCTGAGCCTCGCGTCAGACGCCAGGGTTCGTGCGAAAAGTCGGTGAGCGCAGGCCGTGTTCGTGCAGAGCCTAGAGCGGCGGGCGTTCGCCCCGCGCCACCATCAACCGATAGACCAGTTCGTCGAAGCGCGGGCGGCTCATCATGGTGGTGAGCCCGGAGAAGAGGGTGGCGACGGCCTTGCGCACGCCGCCCAGGCGGCGGTTGTGGCGGACCAGGCGCAGCAGCAGCAGGTTCTCGTCGAAGGCGCGCCACTCGCCGGCCATCGAGACCTGGTAGCGCACCATCACCGGCGACATCTCCAGCCGGTAGACCCACTCCAGCTCCTTCAGCGTCAACCCGCTGGCGTCGATCTCGCGCACCATGCGCGCAAAGTCCGCCTCGCGCGGTTCGCGCTCCAGCCACAGCGCCGATAGCGCCAGCCACAGTGCGCCGCGGCGGGCGATCAGCGCTTCGATTTCCTGTTCGTCGCTCATGCTGACTCTCTGGCCGCAGGGGCTCGGGGGACATGGCGCGCCATCTTCGGACAGTGCGCACGCCGACACAAGGGAACCCGCGCATAAATGCCTGCACGGACTCGGCTTCCCCAGCGCATGACTGGGTTGCGCGGTACTGGTGCGCCAGCCCGGTCGAAGGCTCGCCTAACCCCATGTTCTGTCTCGCATGACGCGTTGCCTTCGGCAACTTGCCCTGACGGCCCGCCCTACGGGCGTTCTCTACGCGTTGCTCCGAGTCAGCGTTACGTGCGCCTTGCCCTTCATCTCGTTCGGCGATTCATTCAGCGCTCCCCAAGCCTGCGTGGTCTGCGCACAAGTTTTCGTCACCCTGTTAGAATGCGCTCAACATCGCTGTGGGAGGCGTCTCCCGGAGCGTCCCGATTCGGTACGGAAAGACGAGGTTAGACGTGATCATCAAGCCCAAGGTCCGCGGTTTCATCTGCACCACGACCCACCCGCTCGGCTGCGAGCGCAACGTGCTCGAACAGATCGAGGCGACTCGCGCCCATCTCGACGGCGTCGAGGGCGGGCCACGCAACGTGCTGGTCATCGGTGCCTCCAGCGGTTACGGCCTGGCGGCCCGTATCACCGCCGCCTTCGGCTACGGTGCCGACACCCTGGGTGTGTTCTTCGAAAAGCCCGGTAGCGAGAAGAAGCCGGGCACCGCCGGCTGGTACAACGCCGCCGCCTTCGACAAGTTCGCCAAGGCCGAAGGGCTCTACAGCAAGGCGATCAATGGCGACGCCTTCTCCCACGAAGTTCGCGAGAAAGCGATCGAGCTGATCCGTGAAGACATGGGTCAGATCGATCTGGTGATCTACTCGCTCGCCTCGCCGGTGCGCAAGATGCCGGACGGCGGCGAGCTCAAGCGCTCCAGCCTCAAGCCGATCGGCGAGACCTATACCGCGACCGCCATCGACACCAACAAGGACGCCATCATCGAGGCGTCGGTGGAGCCGGCCACCGAGCAGGAGGTCGCCGATACCATCGATGTCATGGGTGGCCAGGACTGGGAGCTGTGGATCGACGCTCTGGACAAGGCCGGTGTGCTCGCCCCGGGGGCCAAGTCGGTGGCGTTCAGCTATATCGGCACCGATATCACCTGGCCGATCTACTGGCACGGTGCCCTGGGCAAGGCCAAGGAGGATCTCGATCGCGCCGCCGGCGAGATCGATGCGCGCCTCGGTCAGCAGGGCGGCAGCGCCAACGTGGCGGTGCTCAAGTCGGTGGTGACCCAGGCCAGCGCCGCGATTCCGGTGATGCCGCTCTACATCTCCATGGTCTACAAGGTGATGAAGGCGCAGGGCGTCCACGAGGGCACCATCGAACAGCTCAATCGGCTGTTCGGCGAGCGCCTCTATGCCGACGGCGAGCCAGCGCTCGATGAAGCCGGGCGTCTGCGTCTGGACGACTGGGAGCTGCGCGACGATATCCAGGATGCGTGCAAGGCGCTGTGGCCGCAGGTGACCAGCGACAATCTGTTCGAGCTCACCGACTACGCCGGCTACAAGCACGAGTTCCTCAAGCTGTTCGGCTTCGAGCGCGACGACGTGGATTACGATGCCGAGGTCGATCCGATGGTCGAGTTCGATGTCGTCCAGATGTGATCCGTGTGCGTTGAGCGGGCAGGGCGGCGGGGGCTCGCGGGCGTGATGCCGAGAGTAGCGACAGCGTGACCACGCCTGCCCACGATGCCCCGCTGCAGGTGGGATTCGTTCTTCTGCCGGGCTTTTCACTGCTGGCCCAGGCCTGTGCCATCGAGCCATTGATCGTCGCCAACGGCCTGGCCGAGCGGCGTCTCTACGGGGTTACGACCTTCGGCATCGATGGCCGTCCGGTGGCCAGCGTGGCCGAGCTTGCGCTCACGCCCCAGAGCGTGGCGGGCAGCGATGCGCGCCATCTCGATCTGTTGTTCGTGTGCGCGCCGCCGCTGCCCGCCGACTCGGCGCGGGAAGTCAACGACACCCTGATCGCCTGGCTCAAGCGGCTGGCCCAGCGTGGGGTAGTGCTCGGCGGCATTGCTGGCGGCACTCACTGGCTGGCACGCGCCGGGGTGCTCGACGGTTATCGCGCTTCGATCCCCTACGCCAGCGCCGATACCTTCAGCCGTGCCTTTCCCGCGATCCATGTCTCGCATCAGCTGTTCGAGATCGACCGTGACCGCCTCACCTGCGGCGGCGGCACCGCGGCGATGGATATGTTGATGACCCTGATCGGGCAGCAGCAGGGGGCAGGGCTGGCCCAGCGCATCTCCGAGCACTTCGTGTGCGAGCGTATTCGCATGGCCGACGAACCCCAGCAGTTGCCGCTGCGCTCGCGGCTGGGCAACGCCCCGGAGAGTCTGCTCGAGGCGGTGGCGCTGATGGAGGCGAATATCGAGGAGCCGCTCACCACCCACGAGCTGTCGGCGCACCTGGGCATCTCCCGGCGGCAGCTGGAGCGGCTGTTCAAGAAGCATCTGCAGGCGGTGCCTAGCCGCTACTACCTCAATCTGCGCCTGCAGCGCGCGCGCCGGCTGCTGCGCGAGAGCGATCAGGCGGTGGGCGATATCGCCCTGGCCCACGGCTTCTCCTCGGGGGCGCACTTTTCCACCAGCTATCGCCACCACTTCGGCATCAGCCCGCGCGACGAGCGCCTGGTGCAGGTGGCGCGCGATCCGGAGGGTGATTCATGACGCTGACGCTCGAGCAGCACTGGCTGACCCAGGCGCGGCGGGTACCGTCGCCCAACGCCAACGCTCGCCCCGCGGGGGAGGTCTCGGCGGTGGTGGTGCACGGCATCAGCCTGCCGCCGGGCGAGTTCGGCGGGCCGGCGATCGAACAGCTGTTCACCAATACGCTGCCACCTACGGCGCACCCGTATTTTGCCACCATCGCTGCGCTGCGGGTCTCGGCGCATCTGCTGATCCGCCGCGACGGCGAGCTGGTGCAGTTCGTGCCCTTCGATGCCCGCGCCTGGCACGCCGGGCGTTCGCGCTGGCGCGACGACTCTGGCCGCCTGCGCGAGGGGCTCAACGACTTCGCCATCGGCATCGAGCTGGAGGGCACCGACGAGCGCCCCTATCGGGCGGCGCAGTATCACGCCCTGGCCGCAGTGCTGGCGACCTTGATGCAGCACTATCCCGCGATCACGCCAACACGGCTGGTGGGCCACGCGCACATCGCGCCACTGCGCAAGAGCGACCCCGGGCCGGCCTTCGACTGGGCCTATCTGCGCCGCTGCCTGGGTCGAGCCACTGCCTGACGGCCGCTAGCCTGACACCCCCTGGCCTGACAAACCCCGACCGGCTGCTATGTTGATGAGGGCGGCAGCGTCGGCGGGTGGCGTGTGGAATCGCGTTCCGGCAGGCGGTCAATTCGGCGCTGGTTTGCCCTAAGGTAATTTTATTTCGGCCTGGCGGCGTGCCGATCGCTGCACCGACCCAAAATACAAGTGCTTGTAAAGAAAGGATTTATACAAGCGTTTGAGGCCGAAAACGGTGGCGGTGAATTGGCAGCGGTGCCCGTTTGCGGTATCTTCTTCGCCGGATTTTCCGCGTCACGCACGCCCGCTGTAATTCAGTTACAGCCGAACAATCTCGGAAAGCGGCCCCAAAAGAGCTGCACCTGCACCGAAGAGCGCATATTCCCAAGCCCCGCTGCGGCTACCCGCCACGGCCGGGCGAATGGCAAACCTTTTCCCATTCGGAGAGTTGTCTATGAGTCTGGAGACACGAGAAGATCTCGATCCGGTCGAAACCACGGAATGGCTGGACTCCCTGGCCTCGGTCGTCGAGCATGAGGGCGAGGAGCGCGCTCGGTACATCCTGAGTCGGCTGGCTGACCGCCTGCGTCGTGACGGCTCTTCACCGCCGTTCTCCGGCACCACGCCGCACCGCAATACCATTCCGGTGCATCGTGAGGCCAAGATCCCCGGCGACATGTTCATCGAGCGCAAGATCCGCTCGGCGATCCGCTGGAACGCCATGGTGCAGGTGCTGCGGGCCAACAAGAAGCACAAGGGGCTGGGCGGCCACATCGCCAGTTATCAGTCCAGTGCGACCCTCTACGAGGTCGGCTTCAATCACTTCTTCCGCGCCGACAACGGCGACCACAAGGGCGATCTGCTCTACATCCAGGGCCACGTGACGCCGGGTATCTACGCGCGCTCCTTCCTGGAAGGTCGTCTCGACGAGACGCAGATGGACAGCTTCCGCCAGGAAGTCGACGGCGAAGGTCTGCCGTCCTATCCGCACCCCTACCTGATGCCGGACTACTGGCAGTTCCCCACCGTTTCCATGGGGCTGGGTCCGATCCAGGCGATCTATCAGGCCCACGTGATGAAGTATCTCAATTCGCGTGAGCTCGAGAACATGCAGGACCGCAAGGTCTGGGCCTTCCTCGGCGACGGCGAGTGCGACGAGCCGGAATCCCTCGGCGCGCTGCATCTGGCCAGCCGCGAGAAGCTCGACAATCTGATCTTCGTCATCAACTGCAACCTGCAGCGCCTCGATGGCCCGGTCCGCGGCAACTCGCGCGTGATCGACGAGCTCGAAGGCGTGTTCCGCGGTGCCGGCTGGAACGTCATCAAGGTGGTCTGGGGCGGTCTGTGGGACCCGCTGTTCGAAAAAGACACCAAGGGCATGCTGCAGAAGCGCATGGACGAGGCGGTCGACGGCGAGTACCAGAACTACAAGGCCCAGGGTGGCAAGTACACCCGCGACAACTTCTTCGGCAAGTACGACGAGACTGCCGAGATGGTCAAGGATTACTCCGACGAGGAGGTCTTCCGTCTCAACCGTGGTGGCCACGACCCGCAGAAGGTCTATGCGGCCTATCACGAGGCGGTCAACAACGCCAACGGGCGTCCCACCGTGATCCTGGCGCACACCGTCAAGGGTTACGGCATGGGCGGCGGCCACGGCGAAGCCGACATGGAAGCGCACCAGATCAAGTCGATGGACGTCGACGCGCTCAAGGCGTTCCGTGACCGCTTCGGCATCCCGATCTCCGACAAGCAGATCGAGAGCGGCGACATTCCCTACTACAAGCCCGCCGACGACAGCCCGGAGATGAAGTACCTGCATCTCCAGCGCGAGAAGCTCGGTGGCTTCCTGCCGGCGCGCAAGTCGGACTTCGAAGCGCTGGAGATTCCGGGGCTCGACGACAAGATGTTCGCCACCCAGCTCAAGGGCTCCGGCGACCGTGAAGTCTCCACCACCATGTCCTTCGTGCGTGTGCTCAACGGCCTGGTCAAGCACAAGCCGCTGGGTTCGCGTGTGGTGCCGATCATCCCTGATGAAGCGCGCACGTTCGGCATGGAAGGCATGTTCCGCCAGCTCGGCATCTACGCCGCCGAAGGCCAGAAGTACGAGCCGATGGATGCTGGCCAGATCATGTACTACCGCGAGGACAAGAAGGGTCAGATCCTCGAGGAGGGCATCACCGAAGCCGGTTCGATGTCGGCGTGGATCGCTGCGGCGACCGCCTACGCCAACCATCACCTGCCGCTGATTCCGTTCTACATCTACTACTCGATGTTCGGCTACCAGCGTATCGGTGACCTCGTCTGGGCCGCCGGCGACCTGCAGGCGCGCGGCTTCATGGTCGGCGGTACCGCCGGGCGTACCACCATCAACGGTGAAGGTCTGCAGCACCAGGACGGCCACAGCCACATCCTGATGTCCACGGTGCCCACCTGCCGCGCCTACGACCCCTGCTACGGCCACGAAGTGGCGGTGATCGTCCAGGATGGCCTCAAGCGCATGTTCCAGGACAAGGAGAACTGCTTCTACTACCTGACCGTGATGAACGAGAACTACGCGCATCCGGAGATGGTGGAAGGCAGCGAAGAGGGCATCGTGCGCGGTATGTACCGCCTGCACGAAGGCAAGGCCGCCGCCAAGAAGAAGCAGCCGCGGGTCCAGCTGCTGGGCAGCGGTACCATCCTGCGCGAAGTCGAAGCCGCCGCCGAGATGCTCGCCGAAGAGCATGGCGTGGTCGCCGATGTCTGGAGCGTGACCAGCTTCAACGAGCTGCGTCGCGAAGCGCTGGAGTACGATCGTCAGCAGTTCCTCGACTTCGACGAGAAGCGCGAGAAGCCGTGGGTGTCGCAGCAGCTCGAAGGCACCGAAGGGCCGGTGATCGCCGCGACCGACTACATGAAGCTCTACGCCGACCAGATCCGTGCCTGGGTGCCGGGTGACTTCCATGTTCTGGGTACCGATGGCTTCGGCCGCTCCGATACGCGTGAGCAGCTGCGTCACTTCTTCGAGGTCGACCGCTACTACGTCACCGTTCAGGCGCTGCGCGCCCTGGCCAAACGCGGTGAGATCGACGGCAAGGTCGTCAACGACGCGATGAAGAAATATGGCCTCGATCCGGCCAAGCCCAGCCCGCTGGTGTCTTGATCGGCAGTTTCCATCGCAGGGTTACCGCCCCCCGGGGGCGGTGACCGCGGCCAGTTGAGCCGGCGCGTCCGTGTGACGCGCTGGCGGATGATCAGAGGAGCGCGACCTTGAGTAGCGAAATCATCAAAGTTCCCGACATCGGCGGTAGCGACGGTGTCGAAATCATCGAGATCTCGGTGCAGGCGGGCGACGTCATCGCTGCCGAAGACACCATGATCGTGCTGGAGTCCGACAAGGCCTCGATGGACGTGCCGGCACCCAAGGCCGGCAAGGTCGTCAAGGTGCTGGTGAAGGAGGGCGACACCGTCTCCGAAGGCGACGACATTCTCGAGCTCGAAGCGGAAGGTGAGGGTGACGCCGACGCCTCGCAGGACGAGGGCGATGCCGAAGAGAGCGATGCCCAGGCCGAGAGCCAGGACGATGAGTCCGAGCAGGCTGCCAGCGAAGCGGCACCGAAGAAGACGTCCGGCGGTGGTGGCAAGCGCACCGTCGAGGTCAAGGTGCCGGATATCGGCGGCAGCGACGGCGTCGAGATCATCGAAGTCGCGGTGGGCGAGGGTGACGAGATCAGCGCCGAAGATACGCTGATCACCCTGGAGTCCGACAAGGCCTCCATGGACGTGCCCAGCCCCTACAGCGGCAAGATCGTCTCGCTCTCCATCAAGGAGGGCGACAGCGTCTCCGAGGGTGACCTGATCGGCACCATGGAGATCGCCGGTGAAGGCGACGACGCGGAAGACGACGCCCCGAGCGCCGACGACAGCGCCGATGCCGAAGAAGACAGCGCCGACGAAGAGGGTGACGACGAAGACGCCGACGACAGCACCGGCGGTCGTCAGGAGATTCGCGTGCCGGATATCGGCGGCAGCGAAGGCGTCGAGATCATCGAAGTCGCGATCAGCGAAGGCGACGAGATCGACAAGGAAGACACCCTGATCACGCTGGAGTCCGACAAGGCCTCCATGGACGTGCCCAGCCCGGTCAAGGGCAAGGTGGTCGAACTGGCGGTCAAGGAGGGCGACAGCGTCTCCGAGGGCGATCTGATCGGCTACGTCGAAGTCGCCGGCCAGTCGGGCGGCAAGAAGAAGTCGCCCAAGCGCGATGCTCAGAAGGATGGGGCAAAGCAGGGCGCGGCCAAGAAAGGCGATGCCAAGAAAGGTGATGCCAAGGCCGCGACCGACTCGCGCGCGCAGAAGCAGCAGCGCGGCGAGCCGAGCCCGGAAGCGCGTCACAAGCACGGCGATGACAAGAGCGCCGGTGCCCACGTGCACGCCGGCCCTGCGGTGCGCAAGATGGCCCGCGAGCTGGGCGTCGAGCTGAGCGAAGTCAAGGGCTCCGGTCCCAAGGGGCGTGTCCTCAAGGATGACGTCGATGGCTTCGTCAAGCAGGTGATGCAGGCACGCAAGCAAGGCGGTGGCCAGGCGGCAGCGCCGGCGGCCAGCGGTGGCGCGGGCATCCCGCCGGTACCGGCGATCGACTTCAGCCAGTTCGGCGAGATCGAAGAGAAGCCGATGGGGCGCCTGATGAAGGCCGGTGCGACCAATCTGCATCGCAGCTGGCTCAACGTGCCCCACGTCACCCAGTTCGACGAGGCGGACATCACCGAGCTGGAAGCCTTCCGCAAGGCGATGAAGGACGAAGCGCAGCAGCAGGGCGCCAAGCTCACGCCGCTGCCGTTCATGATCAAGGCCGCGGCCAAGGCGCTGGAGAAGTTCCCGCAGTTCAACGTCTCGCTGCATCCGGATGGCGACAAGCTCATCCAGAAGAAGTACTTCCACATCGGCGTGGCGGTGGACACCCCCAACGGTCTGATGGTGCCGGTGATCCGCAACGTGGATCAGAAGGGCATCATCGAGCTGGCCAAGGAGGTGATCGACCTCGCCGGGCGTGCCCAGGAGGGCAAGCTCAAGCGCGACGAGATGCAGGGTGGCTGCTTCACCATCTCCAGCCTGGGCTCGATCGGTGGTACTGCCTTCACGCCGATCGTCAACACGCCGGAAGTGGCGATTCTGGGGGTCTCCAAGTCGCAGATGAAACCGGTCTGGAACGGCTCGGAGTTCAAGCCGCGTCTGATGTGCCCGCTGTCGCTCTCCTATGACCACCGGGCGGTCAATGGTGCCGATGCGGCGCGTTTCACCGCCTATCTGGCCCAGGTACTCACCGACATCCGCCGTATGCTGGTCTAACCGCGCGGTTCGTCAGTACCAGCGCCGATGGCTCCTGCGGGAGCCATCGGCGTTTTTTATGGAAAGCCATCGGCGTTTTTTATGGAAGGCTATCGGCGTTTTTATGGGAAGCCGTCGGAGTTTTTATGGAAGGCCGCCGGCGTTTTTCATGAATGGCCATCGACCTTTTGGGGATGGTCATCGGCATCCTCTTGCCCCTATCCCCGGGATTTCCCGCCTCGGGCCCGCTCTGCGCCTAACCGAGCCTTGTGCGCCTGAGTTGCGAAAGGTATCGTCATGTGCCACTGACGATGTCACCGGCGTCGCCTCTGGCGACCGTGAGGTCACATAAGAACGATGCCATTCACGAAGGAGCTGTATCGATGCGTTTGATCCTCTTGGGCGCCCCTGGCGCTGGCAAGGGCACCCAAGCTCAGTTCATCTGCGAGCACTTCCATATCCCGCAGATCTCTACTGGCGACATGCTGCGTGCCGCCGTCAAGGAAGGCAGCGAACTGGGGATCAAGGTCAAGGAGACCATGAACAGCGGCTCGCTGGTGTCTGATGACCTGATCATCGCGCTGGTCAAGGAGCGTATCGCGCAGCCGGATTGCGCCAATGGCTTCCTGTTCGACGGCTTCCCGCGCACCCTGCCGCAGGCCGACGCCATGAAGGATGCCGGTATCAAGCTGGACCACGTGGTCGAGATTGCGGTCGACGACGAAGAGATCGTCAAGCGTCTGGCGGGGCGTCGCGTCCACCCGGACTCCGGGCGCGTCTACCACCTCGAGTACAAGCCGCCGCGCGAGCCTGGCAAGGACGACGTCACCGGCGAGCCGCTGATCCAGCGTGACGACGACAGCGAGAAGACCGTGCGTCATCGCCTCTCGGTCTATCACGATCAGACCGCGCCGCTGATCGGCTATTACCAGGAGTGGGCCGCCGAAGCCCCCGAGGCCGCTCCGGCCTACCATCGCATCGCCGGTGTCGGCAGTGTCGATGACATCCGCGCTCGCGTGATCGCCGCCCTCGAGGGCTGATCGCGCACGACCGCCTCGCCAGCCGGCGGGGCGGTCGTCGCCACGCTGTTCACACGCTATACTCGCCCCTCCTTTTGTAGTCACCCCGGGAAACCGATGTCGACGCTGCTGGCCCTAGATGCCTCCTCGACCGCCTGCTCCTGCGCGCTCTGGCGGGACGACGATCTGATTCATCGTTTTGAAATCGCCCCGCGCGAACATACCCGCCGGCTGCTGCCGATGATCGACGAGCTCCTCGCCGAGGCCGATCTCGATCTCGCGGCGTTGGATGCCATCGCCTATGGTCACGGCCCCGGTTCGTTCACCGGACTGCGGATCGCTGCGGGTATCGCTCAGGGGCTCGCCTATGGCGCCGAGCTGCCGCTGATGGGGGTCTCCACCCTTGAAGCGCTGGCGCTGGCGGCACACCGCAAGTGGCACGCCCGCCACGTGATCGCGGCGCTGGATGCGCGCATGGACGAGATCTATGTCGGCGCCTATCGTTGTGTCGATGGCGAGCTGACGTCCTGTCTCGACGAACGGGTGATCGCCCCGGAGCGGCTGCGACTGCCGGCGGAGAGCGGTGACCGTGAATGGTTGGGCATTGGCAGTGGCTGGCAACTGCTGGCGCGCATGCCGGTCGAGATACAGGCCGTATTGCCCCAGACCCTGCCCGACGAACTGCCTGCGGCCGAGGAGATCGCGCGTCTTGCCGCCGCCGCCTGGGCGCTTGGCGAGCGCGGCGCGCCTCCGCATGAGGTGACGCCGGTCTATCTGCGCAATGAGGTGGCATGGCGTAAGGCGTAGACCGAGGGCGACGACTGCCTGCGTCGACGCGTGGTGACCAGCCCAGGACGGGCTGAGTCTGGCAGGGCAAGGTGGCGCGCGGCGGCGGCGGTGATCTCTCGACGCCTTACCCGGGGCGGTTGGCCCCCTCTGCAAGGAAACGCTTCATCATGGATGTGTTGCATCTCGCGGCGCTGGCACTGATCCAGGGCCTGACAGAATTCCTCCCTATCTCTTCCT
This sequence comes from Salinicola sp. RZ23, assembly GCF_003206675.1. Classification (NCBI taxonomy): domain Bacteria; kingdom Pseudomonadati; phylum Pseudomonadota; class Gammaproteobacteria; order Oceanospirillales; family Halomonadaceae; genus Salinicola; species Salinicola sp. RZ23. The sequence goes on along the minus strand of NZ_PZJK01000027.1, from coordinate 33,427 downwards.
CCGCGCATTTGATCCTGCCGTCGCAGTTGCTCGGCTGGTCGGATCAGGGGCTGGCGTTCGATGTCGCCGTACATATCGGCTCGCTGGGCGCGGTCCTGGTGGCCTTCCGCCACGAGGTGATCAAGATTCTGGGTGCCTGGTTCGGGCAGTTCGGCGCCCGCGGGCCGAGCCCCGAGAGTCGGTTGGGCTGGGCGATCATCATCGCCACCTTGCCGGCGGTGGTGTTCGGTCTGCTGGTAGACGACTGGGTCGAGTCCGCCGGGCGCTCGGTGCTGGTGATCGCCACCACCACGGTCGTCTTCGGGATACTGCTGGGCATCGCCGATGTCCGCGGTAGTCGGGTCGAGCCGCTGGGGGCGATGACCCTCAAGCGTGCACTGCTGATCGGCCTGGCTCAGGCGGTGGCGCTGATCCCCGGCACCTCGCGCTCGGGCATCACCATGACCGCCGCACTCATGCTCGGCTTCACCCGGCAGGCGGCGGCGCGCTTCTCCTTCCTGCTCTCGATTCCGTTGATTCTGGCCGCTGGCACCCTCAAGGGAGTCGAGCTGGCGCAGACAGGCACCGCCACCCAGTGGCACGAGATCGCCCTCGGCGTGGGCTTCTCCTTCGTGGCGGCCTGGCTCTGCATCAAGCTGTTCCTGGCCGCGCTCGACCGCATCGGTATGATGCCCTTCGTGATCTACCGTCTGCTGCTCGGTGTGGTGCTGTTCGTATGGGCGACCTGAACAGCGGTCTGAACAGCGGTCTGAACAGCGGCCTGAACGACGCCGCAGTGGTCGTGGTGGGGGAGCCGCTACGTGAACTGGCGGCGCGTTATGGACTGGGATGGCGGCCCGATCCGCCGGCCGGTGGGCTGGCCCTGCGCCAGGGCGAGGCCGGGCTCGAGATCGCCGGCGATCCAGCGCTTTATGGCCACCCCGTGCGCGCCGATTTCGTCACCGGTGCCGCCGACCATCGGCGCCGCTTCGGTGGCGGCCGCGGCCAACTGGTGGCCAAGGCGTGCGGCTTCGGCAAGGGCGTGGTGCCACAGGTGGTGGACGCCACCGCCGGGCTGGGGCGCGACGCCTTCGTGCTCGCCTCGCTGGGTGCCGAGGTATTGATGGTCGAGCGGGTGGCAGCGATCCACGCGCTGCTCGATGACGCCCTCGCGCGGCTGGCCGCTGCCGAGGCGCTGGGCGAGATCGCCGCACGGCTGTCGCTGCGCCATGCCGACGGCACCAAGGCGCTGGCCGAGGCCATCGCCGACTGGCCGCATGCACCGCAGGTGATTCATCTCGACCCGATGTTTCCCCACCGCGAGAAATCCGCGCTGGTCAAAAAGGAGATGCGGCTGTTTCGCGAGCTGGCCGGCGCCGATGACGATGCCCCGCAACTGCTGGCAGCGGCGCTGGATCTGGCCACCCACCGGGTGGTGGTCAAGCGTCCGCGCAAGGCGCCGCCCATTGCCGGCCCCGCGCCCCAGCACGTGATCGAGGGCAAGACTAGTCGCTACGACCTCTACGTGCACCGGTCGCTGCGCGCGGATGTCGCCTCGACCTGAGATGCTGCCGCGGCCGTCTTGGCAACTGCCTGTTGACCTGAATTCTCTACCGGGCCATCTGAGCGCTTGAATAGAATCAGCCACAGTGCCAGTGCGATCAGCGCGCCGCCGGCGGCGTGGGCCCAGGTCACCTGCTCGTCGAGGAACAGCGCGCCCCAGAGCACGCCGAACAGCGGCACCAGCAGGGTCACCGTCAACGGCTTGACTGGGCCGAGTTCCTCTATCAGACGAAAGTAGAGCAGATAGGCCAGCGAGGTGCAGGCCAGACCCAGGACCAGTAGTGCCAGCCAGACATGGGCATCCTGCCAGTGCCCCTTCGTGGGGTGTAGGGCCACTTCGGTGAGCATCAGTGGGGCCAGCAGCAGGGTCGCGCCGAGCTGGGAGCCGAGCGCGATCAGTCGCGAATCGAGCCCGCCGCGCTGAGCGATCCAGCGCCCCACCAGAAAGCCGCTCACCCCGTAGCAGGCCGCCGCCCCGAGGCAGGCAAGGGCACCAATCACCAGTCCGCTGCTCAATGCCACCGGCCCGCTGACCACCAGCACCGCCACCCCCATCATGCCCACCACCACGCCGCCCAGGCGCTCGCGGGGCAGCCGCTCGGAAAAGCAGGCGGCGCCGATGAGTACACCCATCAGCGGCGTCGAGGCGTTGAGTAGCGCCGAGTAGCCCGCCGGGATGAAGCGCGCGGCGATACAGAAAAGCGCGAACGGTAGCCCGGAGTTGATCATGCCGATCATCAGGGTGGTGACGAACTTGCCGTCGAAGCGCCAGCGCACTCGCCACGCCAGCAGTACCGCGATCAGGCCGAGAGCACCGAAAAAGACACGAAAGAAGGCGGTGGGGAAGACCCCGATGGCCGGTGTGGCGATGCGCATGAACAGAAAGCTGGCACCCCATAGCGAGGAGAGGAGAATCAGGCGAAAAACGGCGGGCAGCGGCATGGCTTCTCCAGGCATCTCTTTCAGGGGCGCGCCTGGGGTCGAGGCGCGCCGACGTTCACCACTCTATGCCTGTTCGATGGCGCCGCCTGGCCATTTCCGGCAGCGGCGTTCGCTGCACGCCTGTGATCACGGCAGCGCGCCGCTTCGCTCAGGGGGAGATCAGCGGCAGCCACAAAGCCAGCGCGATCAGCGTGGCCAGCAGCACCGGCGGTGTGATCAGCAGCCCGATCTTCATGTAGCGACCCCAGCCGATGCGGTAGCCCTTCTTGGCCAGCACATGGAGCCACAGCAGCGTCGCCAGGCTGCCGATCGGGGTGAACTTGGGCCCCAGGTCGTTGCCGATCACGTTGGCGTAGATCATCAGTTCGCGGGTCACCGCCGGCACGTCGGCCTGATGGATCGCCAGCGCCCCGACCAGGGTAGAGGGCAGGTTGTTCATCACCGAGGCGAGCAGGGCGCTGAAGAAGCCGGTACCGACGGTGGCCACCAGCGGGCCGTGCTGGCCCAGCCACTCGAGCACACCGGCGGCCAGTGGCGTGAGCCCGGCATGGCCGAGGCCGTAGACCACCAGATACATGCCCACCGAGAACCACACGATCTGCCACGGCGCGTGGCGCAGGGCGTGGCCTACCGATACCACCGCGCCTTGGCCCAGGCGCCACCAGCGCCCGGCGATCGCGATCAGGGCGAGCGCCGCCGCACCGGTGACGAAGGCCACCGGGACGTGCCAGGCGGCGGTGACGAAGTAGGCCACCAGCAGGGTGGTCAGCAGCGGAAAGGCGGCGCGGAACACCAGCGGATCGCGGATCGCGGTGTACGGCGGGTCCAGCTTCTCCAGCGCGTAGCGCTTGGGCACCTGGCGGCCGAAGGCGAGCCACAGCACCACCAGGGTCGCCAGCAGCGAGACGAGATTGACCGGCACCATGACCCAGGCATAGCGCGAGAACGAAATGCCGAAGAAGTTGGCGCTGACGATATTGACCAGGTTGGAGATCACCAGCGGCAGGCTGGTGGAGTCGGCGACGAAGCCGGTGGCGATGATGAACGCCAGCGCCGCCTGGGGCGAGAACGAGAGCCGCAGCAGAATCGCCAGCACGATCGGGGTCAGCAGAAGCGCTGCACCGTCGTTGGCGAAGAAGGCCGAGATCACCGCACCGAGCATCACCACCAGTGGAAACAGCCAGTGCCCGCGGCCATTGCCCCAGCGGGCCACGTGCAGCGCCGCCCAGGCGAAGAAACCCGCCTCGTCGAGGATCAGCGAGATGACGATCAGACCGACGAAGGTAAAGGTGGCGTCCCAGACGACATCCCAGACCGTGCCGATATCGCCCAGTTGGACGACGCCGGTCGCCAGTGCGAGCACGGCACCACCGACAGCGCTCCAGCCGATGCCCAGGCCGCGGGGTTGCCAGATCACCAGGATCAGGGTGACGACGAAGATGGCCAGCGCCAGCATGCCAGGACTCTCCACAAGGGGCGGCGCGGCGCGGTGAGACACACCGCCCGGCGCGGGCGCCCGATCATCGATAAGGAAATGCGATCAGAGATCGCGCTGGTTGACCCGGGCGGAGAGCTGGGCCGCGCTCTCCACGCGCTCCGAGTAGCGGTCGGTCAGATAGTCCGTGCGCCCGCGGGTCAGCCAGGTGAACTTCACCAGCTCCTCGCAGACATCGACGATGCGCTGATAGTAGGGCGAGGGGCGCATGCGGCCATGGTCATCGAACTCGTTGAACGCCTTGGGTACCGATGACTGGTTGGGGATGGTGAGCATGCGCATCCAGCGGCCAAGAATACGCATCTGATTGACCGCGTTGAAGCTCTGACTACCACCGCAGACCTGCATCACCGCCAGTGTCTTGCCCTGGGTGGGGCGGATGCCGCCCAGCGAGAGCGGCAGCCAGTCGATCTGTGCCTTCATCACCGCGGTCATGGCGCCATGGCGCTCCGGGCTCACCCACACCATGCCCTCGGCCCAGGTGGCCAGCTCGCGCAGCGTCGCGACCCGTGGGTGCTCCGGGCCCTCGGCATCCGGCAGTGGCAGGTCCCGCGGGTCGAAGGTGGCCACCTCGCAGCCGAAGGCTTGCAGCAGCCGGCCTGCCTCCTCGGCCACCAGGCGCGAGTAGGCGCGCTCACGCAGCGATCCGTAGAGCACCAGGATCCGCGGCGGATGGTGGGGCCCCGCGTCTCCCGCCAGGCCCTCGCCGTCGATGGGGGCGAAGGCGGTGGGGTCGAGCTGGGGCAGCGTGTCGAATGACGCAGACATGGCGATTACTCGGCGGCGGGCGAATGGCTGGACGTCGGTGTCGGCGTTGGGTGCACCACCTCGCCATCTTCCTTGGTGAAGGTGTCAATCGGGTGATCCAGCAGTGACAGCACCACCTCTGAAGGACGGCACAGCGCAGCGCCCTTGTCGGTGACCACGATCGGCCGGTTGATCAGAATCGGGTGGGCGAGCATCGCCGTGATCAGGGCGTCGTCTGTCAGGTTCGGGTCGTCCAGGCCGAGCCTGTCATAGGGAGTGCCCTTGCGCCGCAGCAGCTCCCGCGGTGACAAGCCCGTGGCCGCCAGCAGCGCCACCAGTTGGGCGCGGTCCGGCGGGGTCTCGAGGTAGTGGATCACCTGGGGTGTCTGTCCCGAGGCTTCGATCATCGCCAGGGCGTTGCGCGAGGTACCGCAGTCCGGGTTGTGATAGATCACGGGGTTCATGGCGTCTCTCATGAAGGATCGGTCGATGGGCGAGGGGGTGATGCTGCGCTGACACAACTGCCGAGCAGGGTATCCAGTGGCGCGCAGACTTCGGGGCTACCGTGGCAGCAGTCGCTGACCAGAAACGCGGCCAGGGCGCCGACGGCGGCGAGATCGGCACGATAGATCATCGAGCGGCTCTGGCGCTGGGCATGAATCAGGCCAGCGCGGCTGAGCACGGCCAGGTGCGCCGACATCGTGTTGTGTGGCACCTCGAGCCGACGCGCCACCTCGCCGGCGGCGAGGCCGTCGGGTTCATGCCGGGTCAGCAGGCGAAAGGCCGCCAGCCGGGTTGGCTGCGACAGGGCGGCGAAAGCGTCGAGGGCGTCTTTTGTGTCCATATGTCCAAGAATATAGACATAAATCCGGGGCGGCAATCACCACGATGGCCTTTCGACGAGAGTGAGAGGGGTATGACCTTTGTGTGACCTGTATGAGCGGACTACGCTCTAGAGGCTGTCTGGGCATCGATTCGCCCAGCGCCCTATACGATCAAGGAGGTCGCATGTACGAAGAGCAGATGAAAGGACGCACCGAGTCCCTCAAGGGCCAGGCGGAAGAAGCCGTGGGCCGCTTCACTGACGACGACGAGATGCGCGACGAGGGCCGCGCGCGCCACGCCGCGGGCAAGCTGCAGGCCAACTACGGCGAGAAGCTCGATAGCGTGCGCGAGGCGACGGTCAAGAATCCGATCAGCGCGCTGGCGATCGCTGGCGGCGTCGGGGTGTTCCTGGGGATCCTGCTCGGACGCCGTTGACACGCCCGAGTGCGGCTACCCGCTCCCCGACGATAAAAGCCCCGGCCCAGGCCGGGGTTTTCGTCATCAGAGGGTGGGTGTCGGCTCAGTTTCACATTTGACGCGGAAAATACTTGAGGCCAGCCTTCGTCGGGGCCATTATCTGCGCCCTTCCATCGGTCCCCGTGACCGGCGGAGGACCAAGACCGGGGTGGCATCGGGTCGGGGTGCGCTGAATCTGCACGACAGATGAGTTGCCCACTACCGATAAGACCTTCCACTGTTGACTTTTCCCGATCTGGAATCGAACTCATGAGCAAAGTCCTGATTATTGGCGCCGGTGGCGTCGGCGGTGTCGTTACGCACAAGTGCGCGCAGCATCCCGAGGTGTTCACGGAAATCTGCCTCGCCAGCCGCAATGAAGCGAAGTGCAAGGCAATCGCCGAGCAGTTGCCGCGTTCCATCCAGACCGCCCAGGTCGACGCCGACGACGTGGAAGCGATCGTGGCGTTGATCGAGTCGTTCAAGCCGGACGTCCTGATTCACGTGGCGTTGCCGTATCAGGATCTGACCATCATGGAGGCGTGCCTGCGCACCGGCGTGCCTTATCTGGATACCGCCAACTACGAACATCCGGACGAAGCCAAGTTCGAGTACAAGGAGCAGTGGGCGTTCCAGGAGCGCTACCAGAAGGCCGGCAACATGGCCACGCTGGGCTGCGGCTTCGACCCCGGCATGACCAACATCTACTGCGCCTACGGCCAGAAGAACCTGTTCGACGAGATCCACCGCATCGACATCCTGGATGCCAACGGCGGCGACCACGGCTATCCGTTCGCCACCAACTTCAACCCGGAGATCAACATTCGCGAGATCACCGCGAATGGTCGCTACTGGGAGAAGGGTGAGTGGATCGAGACCGCGCCGCTGGCCGAGAAGCGCACCTTCGACTTCGACGGCATCGGTGAGAAGGATCTCTACCTGCTCTATCACGAAGAGCTGGAATCGCTCTCCCAGAACATCAAGGGGCTGGAGCGCATCCGCTTCTGGATGACCTTCTCCGAGAAGTACATCACGCATCTGAAGGTGCTCGAGAACGTCGGCATGACCAGCATCGAGCCGATCGAGGTCGACGGCGCCCAGGTTTCGCCGCTGCAGTTCCTGAAGCGCGTGCTGCCGGACCCGGCTTCGCTCGGCCCGCGCACCAAGGGCAAGACCAATATCGGCGTCATCCTCGACGGCATCAAGGATGGCAAGCGGCGCAAGGTGTACATCTACAACATCTGCGACCACGAGAAGTGCTACGCCGAAGTTCAGTCCCAGGCAATCTCCTACACCACCGGCGTGCCGGCGGTGACCGGCGCCATGCTGATGCTCGAGGGCATCTGGAAGGGTGATGGGGTGTTCAACGTCGAGCAGCTCGACCCCAATCCGTTCATGGAGCGCATCGGTGAGATGGGCCTGCCGTGGCAGATGGTCGAGCTCGATCCTGACGCCGACCCGCTGGCCTGAGTCCGGGGCGATGGCTGATTCGATGAGTGATCCCACGCACGCGACGCCGGCGGAGATCTGCGGCTTCGATATCCACGCCTGCCCGTCGCCGGCCTACGTGGTCGACGACGCGCGTCTCACGCGGAATCTGGAGCTGCTGGCGCGGGTCCAGGCCGAGAGCGGTGCCAAGGTGCTGCTGGCGCTCAAGGGCTTCGCCATGTGGGATACCTTCCCGCTGGTGAGCCGCTATCTGGTGGGGACCACCGCCAGCGGGCAGGACGAGGCGCGTCTCGGCGCGGAGACCTTCGGCGGCGAGGTGCACGTCTACTCGCCCGCTTTCACCGCGCCGGAGATGGAGGTGGTGCTGCGCTACGCCGACCACCTCAGCTTCAACTCCCCCGGCCAGTGGCTCCACTTCCGCGACACCGTCGCGGCGGCGGCGCGGCCGGTCTCCTGCGGGCTGCGGGTCAACCCGGAGCACTCCACCGGTGAGGTCGCGCTCTACGACCCCTGCGCGCCGGGCTCGCGTCTCGGTACGCGGGCATCCGAGCTGCGTCCGGGCGATCTCGAGGGGCTGGAAGGGCTGCACTTCCACACCCTGTGCCAGCAGAACAGCGATGCGCTGGAGGCGACCCTGGCGGCGTTCGAGACCCGGTTCGGTGAGTATCTCGGTGGGCTGCGCTGGGTCAACTTCGGCGGCGGGCACCACATCACCCGTGCCGACTACGACTTCGCGCGGCTGGTTCGGGTGATTCGCGAGTTTCGCGCGCGCCATCCGCATCTCGAGGTCTATCTGGAGCCGGGCGAGGCGATCGCGCTGAATACCGGCTTCCTGGTCGCCACGGTGCTGGATATCGTCGACAACGACGGCCCCATCGCGATTCTGGATACCTCTGCGACCGCGCACATGCCCGACGTGCTGGAGATGCCATATCGCCCCGAGATTCTCGGCGCGGCCGAGCCGGGCGCGAAGGCCTACACCTATCGCCTGGGTGGGACGACCTGCCTGGCCGGCGATGTGATCGGCGACTACGCGTTCGACGCGCCGCTCGCCATCGGTGACCGGCTGGTGTTCACCGACATGGCCCACTACACCATGGTCAAGACCACCACCTTCAACGGCATTCGTCTGCCGTCGATTTGTCGGGTCGACGCCGAGAGCCGCGAGGTACGCACGGTCAGGACCTTTGGTTACGAGGACTATCGCCAGCGCTTGGGTTGAAGGCTGGCGTCGCCAGGTGGTACTCGACAAACCCCGCTTCGGCGGGGTTTTTTAATGTCTGGAAACCAGGCACCCGGGCCAAAAGAGCAGCGAGAAGGTAGTGAGAAAGTGGAGAGGGGATAGCGAGAAAGTGGAGAGGGTGCAGCGAGAAAGTGAAGAGAGTAGCGAGCATAAAAAAGGCCGCCGAGACGGGGGAGGCGGCCAAAGGGCTTGGACAAAAGGACGAACGAAGAGCGCCAGTGAAGGCTGGGCGGCGGTGTGCCCGGATCATCGGCTCACACCGCGACCGGTCTACTCTCGCTCAGTGCGGCCACCGCGTTATCGGCACGGCGCGACTCGTAGCGATGCGCCGTGCACTGGGCGCAGCGCAGCTTGCGCGCCTCGCCCGGCCCCGAGGCGACGTAGAACTCGCGAAAGCCGCAGATCAGACACGGCTGTTCGAGATGTACTCGACTCATGCCGAGCGCAGCGCCGCCGGGACATCGTTGAGCGCGCGGCTGGAACGTGCCATCTGCAGGATCAACCCGCGTGACAGATTGAGCGCGTGCATGGGGTAGGAGACACCGTGGGTATCGGCGTAGTGGCCGCAGGTATCGATGAACTCACCGCAATCGGTGCAGGTGATTTCGTCCCAGTCGTGGGCGGTATCCGGGGCGATGGCGTGCTGACTTCCACAGCGGGTGCATGAGATCTGGTATTTCATGACTTCCCTCCTTGGCGCTGAGAGTGGACTTCCGGTGTCCAGGGGGTCGGCTTCCTTGCCGGTCGAGACAGTGCGGCTTGCCGCGCTGACATTGCGGACGTCCTGTCCGTATGTTGCCCCCTGAATTTGGCATAACCCGTAAAGCTGTACAAGAATTTTTTTAAGTACAACTCTGGGTCAGATTGTGCGATCTGTGTTCTTTCACGGCAGGGCAGAGCACGGCATCTTTGCAAGGCAGGTGCGGCGCTGGTTGTGGGCCATTAGCGATGGGGTGCTCGATTCACCTGTCATTCACGCTAATGCGCGATCTTTGCATGCCGATGACAGGCTGATGTCATCCCGCGGGGCGCACTCAGGCATGCCACTGCGGTGTCGCGAGGCAGAGTGGCGTCAGGAGCGGGGATCGCTGCCGAAAGCGTGGCGATGTCGGAGGTGATGTCAGGCTAAAGCGCCGGGAGGCGGCCCCGTAATAAGGTCTCAGGAGAGCGGCGCTGGCGGGGCGCCGAGCGGCCCCATCTCACCGCTCAGGATGGTGTCCAGCAGCTCCTGGGCGCAGCCAGGCAGCACGCCTTCGTCACGGATCAGCAGGGTGCGCTCGCGGTAAGCCCAGGCGTCGCCGAGATGGCGCACCTGCAGCTTCATGCTGGCCTGATAGCGCAGAGCGCAGGACTCGGGAATGATCCCCACGCCGACCCCGGCCTCGATCATGCGGCAGGCCGATTCGAAGCCGAACACCTGAATACGCACCGGCAGCGGCAGGCCGAGTTCTAGCGCCTTCACCTGCAGGAAGTGAAACAGCGTGCTGCCTTCGTGGAGCCCGACATGGGGGAAATCGAGGGCATCCTCGAAGGTCACCGACTCGCGGGTCGCCAGCGGGTGCTCCCACGGCGTGGCCAGGACCAGCCGGTCGCGGCTGAAGGGCAGCGAGCGCAATCGCGGCGGCACCTCCATACCCACCATGATGCCGAGAACCCCCATGTCGGCGGTGCCATCGAGCACGCCGCGAATGATATCGCTGGTCATGCGTTCCTGCAGATCGACGGTCACGCCGGGCCGGGTGGCGAGAAACTCGGCCAGCACTTCGGGCATGAATTCGATCACCGCGGTGGTGTTGGCGAAGATGCGCAGATGCCCGCTGGCGCCATCGGCGTAGGCGGAGAAGTCGCTCTTGACCCGCTCCACCTGGCGCAGAATCAGGCGTGCATGGCGTAGCAGCCGCTCCCCGGCGGGGGTCAGCTCCACGCCCTGGGCGCTGCGATAGAACAGGCGGCTATCGAGCTGCTGCTCGAGAGTCTTGATTCGCCCGCTGACCGCGGCGGTGGAGAGGTGCGCGCGGCTGGCGCCGGCGGTGAGGCTGCGGGCCTCGGCGACGTGAACGAAGATACGGAGATCGGCGAGATCGAAATGCATGGCGCTACGCGTCGCTGGGGAGTGACAGGGCTGACGAGTATAGCGCCGTGGCGGGCGGGCACGAAATGTCACTGGCAGTGCCGGGGGCAGCGCTTGCCAAAGGACCACATAGGTTATCGTAGGGCTCGATGCCCAGGCTCTAGAGTGGCGGCTCTTTCATTCAGGAGGTGCCGATCCATGGAGTGGTTCGCACAGAACAGCCGGGCAATCACCGCCGTGAGCAGCTTGTTCACGCTGTTCGTCTGGGTCTTTTATGCGCAGATTCTTTACCGCAATTTCGCGCGCACTCGACGGCCCAGGCTCATCATCAATCGAGGCCATGGCAACGGTCTCGGGGCGCGCTGCTTGATCAGCAACATGAGTTCCGAGCCGATCTTTCTCGAGCACGTGATCGTTTCCCTGCACACCAGCGAAGGGTGGTTGACCAAGGATCTGATCGACGAAGAGGTCGACTCTCTGCGCGAAGTGGAGTCGGACAGCCAGCAGCTCTCCAGCCAGGGACCGATGCTCTCCGGCAGCTTCAGCCATATCGGCACCTTTCGCGCGATCATTCAGCAGATCTGCCGCAACCATGACCTCGACTTCGCCCAGGGGCAGACCAGCAATGGTGCCACGCTGCACCATCTCGATGTGCGGGTGGTGGCGATCTACGGCAGCGAGGATCATCCTATCGGTGCGGCTCGTCGCTTTCGTATGGTGCAGAAAGACGAAGAGGACACCTGTGTGCTGGTGCCGGTATCCATCGATACCAAGCGCTATGCCAGCCGGCTGCAGCGCTGGCGGGTACGTCAGTGGATTCGTCGCCTCGACTGAAGCGGGGGATCGTGCGAGCGGGTGATATCAGAAGAGAGGGTATGGGATGACGCCTGAGACTACCGCGTGTATTGATCGGGGTCGGGGTCGGGGTCGGGGAAGGGCGAGGTTCGAGCGGGAGAGTGGGCGGATGGCAATATACCGCCCAAACGCAACGAAGCCCGCAGATGCGGGCTTCGTCGGTGCTATCTTGCGCCGTAGCGCAGGGCTAGCGAGATCAGAGCGGCTTGATGTTGGAAGCCTGCAGACCTTTTTTGCCTTGAGTCACGTCGAAGGAGACTTCCTGGCCTTCCTGCAGCGACTTGAAGCCGCTCGCTTGGATTTCAGAGAAGTGCGCGAACAGGTCGTCGCCGCCTTCAGACGGAGTGATGAAGCCAAAGCCCTTGGAGTCGTTGAACCACTTAACGGTGCCAGTTGCCATGTGTCGAATTCCTCAATACGTGAGCTTGCGCTCAAAAGTTGCCGGGTAATACCCGAATTAGTGGGCAAAACAAGGGGATATAACCAGGCTACCGATTGACTCGACTGCGACTGACAATATGCGACTTGCTACCTACCTGCCTCAGGGTGCGGCTTTGGGCCTGAAGTGTCAAACGATATTTGCGCTGAGGCGTGAAAATACCGGTCGATACCCGCGCAGGTCGCGATACCGGGGGCGAGCTGCCACCACTACTACTGCGCTGCGCAGGGGGATAGAGGCCATGCACGCTCAGCGCGTGGCACCTGCATGGCGGGCAGTGCGCCGCCCGCCAGAGAGAGGGTGTGCGTCAGAGGCGCCATGTGCCCCAATGGTGGCAGCGGGGCGCGAGCGCCCCAGCCGGCGATGGGCGTTGCAGCGCTCGCAGACTGCCCGCTCGGGTGCCAGCGAGACATCGAAACGATCATGACCGCAGACCCAACACCTGACATCGAGACGTACAGGGTTCACGCCGCCGCTCCGGTAATGCCGATGAAGCTGGCATCGCCCGGCTTCTCGCGGGCCATACGCACCAGCGTCTCGACGGAGAGGCTCAGTGTATGCAGGCGATGGTTGCGCGAACCGAAGGTGGCGTTGTGATCGCGTGTGGCGATGAAATCGCCGCAGCCGACACAGGTGATCTCGTCCCAGTCCTGGGCGGTGTCGTTGGAGTGGCCTTGGGTATGACCACAGCGGTGACAGGCAATGTCGTGTTTCATTGGGGGCCTTCCTCGGCATCCAGCCGTCGGTCTTCCTGACCGGCGGTACTTAAAGGTGGCAATCCTTGCCAGGCGGTTCCAGCATCCGATGCTGATTCCAGAGGCCGCAATCCTTGCGGCGCAATGTCAGAGTGGCACACTCCCAAAACTTGTACAAGTATAATTAGGAGTACAATTTGTGCAGAGCTGGAAAAGCCTAGCTGCCGTTGGCCTGGCGCCACTCTCCGGCAATCTCCTCGATCAGTGTCGCCGCGGGTAACGCTCTTGCCCGGGCGGCCTCGGCGCCCGCCCACTGGGCGCCATAGGTGTAATCTCCGCTGGCCTTGGCGGCGGCATCCAGCGCCTTGCCCAGATCATAGGCACAGGGGTAGGCGGGGATCTCTTCCGGGCGGGCGTCACGTGCCCAGGCAGTAAAGCCGTTCTCCAGGCAGCGAGCTGGGCGCCCGGAAATCGCACGGGTCATCACGGTTTTACCACCCGCCGCCAGGCGCCCGCGGTGGGCCGGGTCGGCGGCGCTCTCCGGGCAGCCGATAAAGGCGGTGCCCAGCTGTGCCGCGCTGGCCCCCCAGGAGAGTGCCCGGGCGATGTCCGCGCCATCCATCAAGCCGCCCGCGGCGATGATCGGTAGCGTGGATTCCGCGACCAGTCGGCGCGTGAGCACTTCGGTGGATAGGCGTTCATCCCCGGCGTCGGGGTCGAAGATGCCGCGGTGTCCACCCGCCGACCACCCTTGGGCGATGATCGCATCGAGCCCGCTGGCGGCGATCCGACGCGCCTCGTCCAGAGATGTCGCGGTGGCCAGCAGCAGGCAACCGGCACGGCGCAGCGAGTCGATCTGCGCCGCCGATGGTAGCCCGAAGTGGAAACTGACCATGGCGGGGCGGGTTTCCAGCAGCACCTCCAGCATCGCTGGATCCAACTGAAAAGGGTGGTAGATCTCTTCCAGCGCTGACGGCGGCGAGCTGCCGAAGGTCTCGAACAGCGGCCGGGCGCGCTCGATCCAGCGCGATTCGACCCCGTTATCGCGTGCCGCCGGTGCGTGGCAGAACAGGTTGACCTGGAAGGGGCGCGCGGTGAGCGCCTGGGTGCGGAGGATCGCCGCCCGAGCCGCCGCCGGGGTCGAGGAACCCAGGCCCAGTCCGCCAAGCGTACCGGCATTGGATACCGCCGCCGCCAGCTCGGGGGTCGCCATGCCGGCCATGGGGGCCTGGAGTAGCGGCAGTGTCAGCGTCTCAAATAGCGCGAGTGTCGTAGCCTGTCGTTGATTCACGGGTCACCTATGTCGCTGAGTCGTCCACCTTCACGGAGTCCTTCTCTTTTCCCCGGCCTTTCTCTTTTACCCAGCCCTTCTCTTTTACCTCGCCCTTAACCGTACATGCCGTCCTTTGCCGTAAAGGGGCGGGATTAGCTCGCCAGTACCTGGCTTGGGCCGAAGCACTCGTAGTGGCGGTTCTTCGCGCTCACGCCCTGTTCGGCCAGCAGCCGGTCCAGCGCGCGCATCATCGGTAGCGGGCCGCAAACATGGTAGCTGGCCGCCGAGTCACCGACCCAGGCGGCGAGATCTGCCGCTTCCAGCAGGCCATGCTTGATTCCGGCCACCGAGTCGGCGGGTGTATCGGCGCGCGGTTCGTCGTAACAGAGATGCAGTGAGAAGTTCGCGTGTGCCCGGGTCAGCGCCGCCAGCTCTTCACCGAAGGCACGTACACCGGCATGCCGGGCAAGCTGGATCATCACCACGCGTCGCTCTGGTGACGCGGCCAGCGCGGCGTGCGCCATCGAGATCAACGGGGTGATACCCACGCCGCCGCCGATCAGCACCACCGGCCGGGCCGGGTCTTCCGGCAGCGCCAGCCCGAAGGTGCCATAGGGCGGTGTGAGCTCGACCTGATCCTCCTCGGCGAGCGTGGTATGTAGCAGTGGCGATACCTGACCTGCCGGCTGCTCGGCGTTACCCGTCTCGTGCTTGATGCTGAGGCGGTAGGTCTCGCTGCCGGGGGCATTGGAGAGGCTGTACTGGCGCATGGGCTGGTTGCCCGCCGCATCCGTCATCCGCAGCGTCACGTACTGACCGGCAGCATGGGCCGGCAGCGTGCGGCCGTCGCTAGGGGCCAGATAGAGGGAGACGATGTTCTCGCTCTCCGCCTGGCGGCGTACGATGGTGAAAGGCCGAAAGCCAGCCCAGCCCTGAGTGTCGCGCTGCTGAGTGTAGAGTTCACGCTCGCGGCCGATGAACACCGTTGCCAGTTGGGCGTAAGCTGCCTCCCAGGCGTCGATGATCTCCGGTGTGGCGGCATCGCCCAGAACCTCCTGGATCGAGGCGATCAGATTCTCACCCACGATGGGGTAGTGCTCCGGGCGAATGGTCAGCGAGGCATGCTTGTGCGCGATCACCTCCACCGCTGGCGCCAGCGCGGCCGTATCGTCGATATGGCGTGCGTAGGCCAGGATCGCCCCCGCCAGGGCCCGTTGCTGCGCGCCCTCGCGTTGATGCGCGGGATTGAAGTAGGGCTTCACTTCGGGATTGTGCGCGAACATGCGAGTGTAAAAATGGCGGGTCAATGTCTCCCCATGAGCCTCGAGCACGGGAATGGTCTGCTTGACGGTGGCGATCTGGTCTGGACTGAGCATGGTGACTCCCCGGTGGCGGGTAGGGCTGGCGGCTGGCGCCAGTGTTTCTTAATTGGTATGTAATATACCAATTTAAATTGGAGTATCATTTACCACTTTATGACTGTCAAGCGATCATGAAACTCACCACGCACACCGACTATGCGCTGCGGCTGCTGATCTACCTGGCGATCCGAGGCGATGACATGCCCGCGACCGTGCAATCGGCGGCGGGCCACTACGGTATCTCCGGGCACCATCTGGCCAAGGTCTCGCAGACCCTGGTGCAGCTGGGCTATGTCTCCAGCCTGCGCGGGCGGGGCGGGGGCCTGCGCCTCAATCGTCCGGCCGAGGAGATCAACATCGGCGCGCTGATTCGGCAGACCGAGAACCTCGAACTGCTGGAGTGCTTCGGGCCCAACTCGACCTGCCCGATCGACCCCGCCTGCCGGCTCAAGCATGTGCTGTGGTCCGCCCAGCAGGCGTTCATGCAGGTGCTGGATGGCTACGTACTGGCGGACATGATCGAGAACCGCGAGGCGCTGCGCCTGCTGATCTCCGGCGACGGCAGCTGAGGGCACCCCAAAAAGAGACTACTGCACGATCGTTCAATACCGCCCTCTCGGGCGCCTGCACACTGGCGCTGCGTTCATGTGAACGGAACCGAGAGGTAGCGAGTCAATCATGGAGATCGTGCTGTACGCCTTTACCGTCATGTACACCCCGGGGCCGGTCAACCTGCTGGGGCTCAATGCCGGGCTCACGCGCCCGCCGCGGGAGAGTCTGGGGTTCTTCCTCGGTGTGGCCCTGGCGATGTTCGTCTGGTTCGTGGTGATCGGTTTCGCCGGGCAGCTATTCGTGGTCCAGCGGATGCTGCCCTATATCGCCTTCGCCGGTAGCGCCTACATTCTCTATCTGGCGTTCAAGGTGTTCCGCGCGCCGGTGTCGCTCGATGCGCAGGCAGCGCCCGCCGCCCGGCTGGTGTTTCGCGATGGCTTTCTGATGCAACTGCTCAACCCCAAGAACTCGCTGGTAGTGATCCCCATTGCCACGGTGATGTTCCCGGGGCGGGGCATCGCCGGTGGCGAGCTGCTGGCGTGTTCGGCGGCCATCGCACTGGGCGGTGGCGGGGCGCCTGCGCTCTACGCCATGGCCGGCCATCTGATCGGCCAGCGTATCGCCCGGGCCGAGGTGTTCCGCCTGTGCCATCGGCTGATGGCACTGCTGCTGGTGGTCGTGGCGATCCTGATGCTGCGTGACTATGTCTGGTATAGCGATGTCTGGGCAGTACTGCGCTGAGGAGATGACATGGCAGAGGCGAAGGGGGTGATGAAGAGTGACTGGCTGATCGCATCGCCGCCATCGCGGCTGGAGCGGATCGAAGCACACTTCCAGGGGCATGCCTACGACATGCACCGGCACGACAGCTTCGCCATCGGCCTGACCCTGAATGGCGTGCAGAGCTTTCACTACCGCCGTGGCTATCGCCATAGCCTGCCCGGCACGGTGCTGGTGCTGCACCCGGACGAACCCCACGACGGCCATGCCGGCGACGCGCGTGGTTTTCACTACCGTATGCTCTATATCGAGCCGGCGCTGATCCAGAGCGCATTGGGCGGGCAGCCGCTGCCGTTCGTGGCAGGCGGGCTCTGCCGCGAGCCACGGCTTGCCTCTGCGGTGCAGACACTGCTGGCTACCCTCGACGGTGCGCTCGACCCACTGGAGGAGAGCGACGGCATCGCCGAGCTGGCCGATGCCCTCGCCGCCAATGGTGATGCCCGCCGCGGCTCGCCAAAGCGCGTGCCCGACTATGTGGCCGCGCAGCGGGTGCGAGAGCGGCTCGACGCGGCGCTGGCAGATGGCGCCTCGCTGGAGGAACTGGAAGCCCTCGCCGGCCAGCCGCGCTGGACGCTGTCGCGGGATTTTCGCGCGCTCTTCGGCACCAGCCCCTATCGCTATCTGACCCAGCGCCGCCTGGCGCTCGCCCGCCGCCAGATCGCCGCGGGCATTGGCCTGGCCGAGGCGGCGCATGCCGCCGGGTTCGCTGACCAGAGCCATATGACCCGTGCCTTCGGGCGGACCTATGGCATCTCCCCGGCGCGCTGGCGCGGCCTGCTGGGCACTCGCTGAGCGCCGGCCTGTGCGCCGCACAGCCCAAGTCGGCAGCGGTACGGCCCACAACGGGTTTATCTCGGAGAATCCGGCGCTTATACTGTGCGGCGCTTGGAAACAGCGGCGCCACGCCGTCTCGCCACCACGCCCCCGTAGCTCAGCTGGATAGAGCGGCCCCCTCCTAAGGGGCAGGTCATAGGTTCGAATCCTATCGGGGGCACCAAGTAACCTGCCTCGATGTTCAGAGAAGCGTCTGCCGTTCTCGAAAAATCATCGCTTTACGATAAGTTCTAGCCCTCGCTGTTCCGCTTCTTTGTTACCCGTTGGTCCCTGCTCGATCCGGCATACGCAGTGTGTGGGCTTGGCCATGGCTCTCTCGGAACATAAAGAGGGCTCAACTCTGTATGAAGGCCCAGGAGACAGCCCCGATCATCAGCAGGGCGAAGGTGAGGCGTAGCAGCCTGGAGAAGAGAGGGCGCTGCACGAGGGGCCGGATGGCGCCGCCGACGCACATCCAGAAGATATTGGTGAACACGGCAACCGCCAGGCAAACCCCCATGGTGGCCACATAAGCGATGGCCGCTGGTGAGATCGGTAGCAGAAACTGCGAGTAGATCACCAGTAACACCGCGTAGGACTTCGGGTTGAGCACGTTGAGCAAGACACCATCGCGCATCGTCAGGCGGGCGCCTTCGGCTGTGTGGGTGTCGAGTGGCGTGGTCGCGATGCGGTAGGCGAGGTAGAGCACATAGAGCCCGCCCACGATCTGTAGTGTCAGCTTTGCACTTGGCCAGGCTGCCAGTAGCGCCGCCAGGCCCAGGGCCGCAGCTACCATCGATATCGCCAGCCCGGTCAGAATGCCCACGTAGAGCGAGAGCGTCTTGCGCACCCCAAAGGTGGCGGATGTCGCCACGATGGTCATGGGGCCCGGCCCCGGAGAGCCGAACAACAGCATTGCCGTCATGGCGAGCGTGATGAGTGGCGACATGGGCCTTTCATCTCCGAGTGCGGTCTCTCATGACGGCAACGAGCGCAGCATGCCGCCATCTTTGGTCGGAACCGATCAGTACCGTTTGCGTAGAACGGTACTGATCATTACCATCCCGTGTCAATAACGGCAGGAGGGGGCAGCCATGCCTATACAGGCGCGTGAACGACTGATAGCGACGGCGGAAGCGCTCTTCTATCAACGCGGCATCCAGGCGGTCGGCATCAGCGAATTGATCGATACCTCAGGCGTGGGGCGTGCATCGTTCTACCGTCACTTCGACAGCAAGGAATCTCTGGTGCACGCCGTACTACGCCACCGCAATGAGAGGACCCTGGCCGCTTTGGAGGCAGCTCTTGCCGGCAGTGATGGTGCGCCTCTGGATGTGTTCGATGTCGTCGCCGAATGCTACGGGCAAGCCGACTTTCGGGGCTGTGCCTTTATCAACGCCATGGTCGAAGCCGCCGACCGGGGCAGCGAGACCCACCGCATCGCCAGAGCGCACAAGCTGGCTCAGATAGAGATCATCGCCCGCCAGCTCCGGCAAGCCGGCCACTCACCGAGCGAAGAACTCGCCCGCGATTTTCAGCTACTGATCGATGGCGCCGTCATGGGCGTACTACGCGAGGCCAATCTAGAACCGGTCGAGAGAGCCAAGCAGATAGCGGCCAGACTGTTGAGTCTGTAAGCATCGCCTCATCCGTATTGATAGTTCTCTCACCATGCCCAGCCCGCGATAGGAGCGGGGCGCGCTAGCTTCGCTGCGCGCTCCCTGGGCGAGCCTGAGCCGCGCTGATGGCCGATCTCTATCCTCGGCCAGCGTCTACCACTCCCCGCGCCAATCTCATCCTGCTACGCACGATCAGAACCCCGCCCGGCCCGTGCGCTAAAGGAGGCAGCAATTACGCAGCCTCCGACAAACCATACGATGCGCCACTACTGGTGCTGATATGAGCCTCGGGTAGAGCCAAGAATTTATCTAAATATCTGCAACATTTTCCCTAAACCAATTTCGGGAAGGACATACTCGATTGCGACATGCGACCAAATGACAGGGGCTTAGGGTGTTTCTAATTAAGACAGAAACGTGCTAAGTGTTACCGTGTGCAACTGAGGGAACGGCGATGATCGCTACTTGGGGGGGCGAATCGCGGGGGGGGGGGCCATCTGCGGCGCCGGCGCGCTTTCGACTCCCCGCCCCGCCTGCGCGCTAAATGGGTCGGTTTTGATGCACCGTGCATAGGGCGCTGAACCTCGCCAGTGCCGAGATGGCCTCAGGTCTTGTCACTACTGTCGCGGATGAGGGGAAGAGACGGAAAAGTTCGGCGGGCTTATGCAGTTTTTCTCTCTCACTCCAGCTGGTAGAGGGATCTACATGCCTCCTCTACCGCGACATTAGGCCGGTCGATGAGTGATTAGGGGGATTCCTTAACAGGTTTGGATCATGTTATGTGTTCCAGTGTGCAGACAGGAAGGATAGCCGCTGATGCCTCAGGGAATAGATCTGTTGTATCTATGGATTCATTTCCACTGTGCATATTAAATGCTTGATGCGCTTTTTCCTAATTGTGATGCGCCTGCAGGAAAGTAAAATTTTTAAATCGATGGTTGAAAAGGTTGTCGGGATATAGCATAGCATTTCTAATAATCAAGTATTAAATTAGGGGGTCTCTATGATTTCTCTTTCTCAGGGTGAAGAAAATCTCAGGCAACTGATTCAGTCACGTGAAGGGGCTCAAGGTTTAAATGAAGCCCAGACACGGTTCCATGTGATCGATAGGGTATTGTTTGACTGCCTAGGATGGGACCGTGAGTCAGAAGTTGAAGTTGAACATGCCGAAGGTGGAAAGTTTACGGACTATGAATTGGGTAAGCCTCGTCTTGCAATACTGGAAGCTAAAAGAATAGACAGTGTTTTTGAGTTGCCTGCCGGGGCTAAAAAAATTTATAGGAGTGATCTCAAGTCACTAATGAAAGCCAGTAGTAACTTCAGTGATGCAGCTGAGCAGGCGAGGGCTTATTGCAGTAGTAGAGGCGTGCCTGTCTGTATAGTCAGTAATGGTGAGCAGTACGTGGCATTCTTGGCCTCTCGACAAGACGGAGTATCAATTTTCGAAGGTAAGGCATTGGTGTTCTATAGCCTCGATGCGATGCTTGATAATTTTCCGCTAGCTTGGAAAATGATTTCATCAGAGGGTGTAAAAGAAAGAAATATTTTCAGTTACTTGTCAGATGGTCCAGTAGGTATCCCGAACAAACTGTCTTCTAGATTGAACGGTTATCCGACTATAAGGTATGCAAGTGAGGTTCAAGCTACTCTGCGGCAGCTCTCAGAGCTTTTTTTGCAAGATGCTGTAGAAAGCCCCGAGCAGGAAGAACGTTTTTACAATGAATGTTATTGTACCAGCGGGGCTCTGTCGAAGTACGCGCTATTAAGTAAGCAGATTCTAGAATCTCGTTACGCTTCACTGTTTGATAAAAAAGAGTCGGCACCATATGTGGCCCCCGTTAAAGGCAAGAAAAAAGACAATTTCACCCCCGATATTTTGACTGAGTCATCTGCGAAAAGGCCTATTGTACTGATAGGTGATGTAGGTGTTGGAAAAACATCCTTTGTCAAAAGTTTGATTTATAATAGCGCGTACGAGGAGTTTAAAAACGCTATATATGTATATATAGATCTTGGCACTAACGCATCGTTGACTAGCGATTTAAAATCGTTCGTGCTTAGTGAGATTGAAGACCAACTATACTCTAAGTATGGCGTCAATGTTGAAGATTTTGGGTTCGTTAAAGGCGTATACGCTTCTGAAATAAATCGTTTCAACGGTACTATGTGGGGGCAGAAAAAAGATAGCGATACCGCGCTGTATGAGACGAAGCTTTTTGAGATGTTAGAGGGGCATATAAAGCAGCGTGACAAGCACCTTAAAAAAAGCATATCCGCTTATTCTAAATCATCAAAGCGGCAGATAATTATA
The DNA here is from genome assembly GCF_003206675.1 of Salinicola sp. RZ23. Classification (NCBI taxonomy): domain Bacteria; kingdom Pseudomonadati; phylum Pseudomonadota; class Gammaproteobacteria; order Oceanospirillales; family Halomonadaceae; genus Salinicola; species Salinicola sp. RZ23. The sequence goes on along the minus strand of NZ_PZJK01000027.1, from coordinate 11,959 downwards.
GCTATAGATAATGCAGATCAACGTACTTATGAGGTACAGCAAGATGCCTTTATAATTTCCCAAGAGCTGGCCAAGGAGTGGAGCTCGACAGTATTTATCTCTGTTAGGCCCCAGACGTTTTTTAAATCTAAACGTTCAGGGGCTTTGTCGGCTTATCCGCATAAAGTGTTTACAATATCTCCTCCTAGAATAGACGAGGTTATTACTAAGCGTTTGACTTTTGCTTTAGAAATGGCTGAAGGCTCGATACCAATTGAAACTTTAGATAGCGTGAGAGTAAATGCTGGTAATTTGGCGGTTTTTATTAGGGCTTTGTTAACTTCTCTTGAAAGGAGTGCTGAGCTCAATGAGTTTTTGACGAATATTACCGGGGGTAATATTCGAGCTGCCATAGCCTTTGTGACTAGCTTTATTGGTAGTCCCAATGTTGACGCCGACAAAATAATACGCATTATGCAAGATGAGGGGTCTTACTTAATTCCTCTTCACGAATTCACAAAGTCTGCTGTGCTTGGAGACTATTCTCACTACAATCCTGATACTTCAGATGCGCTAAATATATATGATCTTGATTACCCTGGCTCCCATGGTCATTTTCTAATTGCGTTTTTGCTCTCCTATTTAATGCAGTCTGGACCGCATAGAGACAACGATGGCTTTGTTCAATCCAGGTTTGTATTCGATGAGATGCAAGATTTGGCTTTTAATTCTGAGCAAGTCTCAAAGGCCTTGCGGAGGTGTACGAATAAAAAGCTAATCGAAACATCTCAGAGGATAACATTTGAAGAAGATGTTAATGGTGCCTTAATTGGTGAAATGCCTGACGCGTTTCGTATAACTAGCGTAGGTGCTTATCACGTCAATCGATGGGCCGGAACATTTACCTATCTCGATGCTATGGTTTTCGATACGCCGATTTTTGATGAGTCTGTTAGGGATTTGCTCGTTGAGAACATTGGATCTCTAGCAATTGCTGATCGGTATCGCAGGGCAGCTAGTTTTAAAAGCTATCTAAATAGCTGTTGGCAGAAGACCGCCGCGAAACCTTCCTATTTTAATCTGCTGGATATATTTCACGCGGGGAAACCAACTTTTTTTACGGTTAAACGAGCGATAGATGCAAACGCGAACAGCGCTTAAGTCGGTACTCATGGAGCATGGTGCTGTAGCATCAGCACAGGAGGGCTATCCATTTTGGCATTCTAGGTGGGTGTTTTGGTATGCCCAGTGGTATAAAGGGTCCTGATATGGATATTGAAAATTCTTTATAAACAGTGATTTGTTAGGACTTTTTTAATCCTATCGGGGGCCTCTCCCTCGATTTCCGTGCTTATCGCACAGCACAACGTAACGTGGTTCTGCCGCTGCTGAGCTATCGGCGTTGCACCTGTTTACCTGTACTGCTCGCCCCTGACCGGCTCCCACAGCGTCATCGAGCGCGCAGATCCCGCGCGGAAAGCGGCGTCAGGTGGCTTGGGGTAGTCATCGACCATTGCCTTGTGCGAGATCTCTTACAAAGTTGGACCAAATAGTCTTAGAAAACTGGTCCTATGGCGGGCGGTCAAATTCGCTATCCTGTGTGGGTGCCCGATTGGGCCTGCGTTTGAACCCGGCCCTTTGGGCCGGGTATTTTCGTTTCAGCCCCGCAAACCCCTGGCCGGCTCGGTAACGCTCGCAGGGGCAGGCTGGATCTCGAAAAGGCCCGAGTCTAATGACGCTGACACTCGTTCACCCTACGCAGGGGCGCGCCAGTCGGCCTTTCTGGCCGCCGTTCGGCACAGCCAGCCGCTGTTGGGTGGCTGGGTCTTCCCACCGGCAACGCCGCAAGCCTACGCCGACTTTCTCTCCCGCTACGCGGCGGAAACCCACGTGAGCTACCTCGCCATTGCCCCCGATGGCAGCCTGATCGGCTGCGTCAATCTGAATGAGATCGTCCGCGGTGCGTTGCAATCCGCCTATCTGGGCTATTACGGCTTTGCGCCGCACCAAGGCCGGGGATGGATGAAGCAGGCGCTGGGCGAGGTGATCACCCGCGCCTTCGATAGGCATGGCCTGCATCGGCTGGAGGCCAATATCCAACCCGCCAACCGCCGCTCGATCGGTCTGGTGCAATCCCTGGGCTTTCGCCATGAAGGCTTCTCGCCGCGCTATCTGCGCATCGATGGCGAATGGCGCGACCACGAGCGCTACGCCATCATCACAGAAGAGTGGGGTGGTGGGCGCGAATCCGGTTCCACGTCTTGAGCCCGCCTTGAAAGCCATTGCCGAGCGCTCCTGGCGCCGGCCCATGGTGGCCCAAGGCCCATTGGAAGGGGCACATAGCGCGCTGATCCTCGCGGATACTCGGCGCGAGATTCTCTTATGGATTACTCGTGACCGGGCGGGTTTTGACGAACTTCATCAAGCCGCGATCCCGCTTTTCAAACGGGAGCCAGCCGGCGCGCTCGTAGAACGCGTAGGCGCGGCTGCCGATCTCGGTTTCCAGCCAGATCTCGTCGAAGGTGGCGAAGAGGTGGCGCTCGGCGCGTTCGAGAAGACTGCGGCCCACCCCTTGCCCTTCATGGTCGGCGCGGACGAAAAGCCCAAACACGCATGCGGTCTCATTGCGTACCATCGAAAAGCCGACGGGTACTCGATCAATCTCCGCAACCCAGAGACAAGGGCCCTGGGCGAGCATGGCGGCAATGGTCTCCGGCGTGATGCCCATTTCGGCGAGCTGCTCGAGCGAAAGATGGTTCTCCGCCACGCTTGTGCGAATGGCGAAGATCTCCCCGATGTCTGTCTCTCTCGCTTCTCTCACCTGAATTGGCATGGATCGATACCCCTGGCAGTGATTGAAAAGCCCATCGGCGATTATTTTGAGGCACCCAGTGGCCTTAGGCGAGCTTGCTTGGCGGTTGGGAGCCGTGGCTAAGTGTTCCTGCGATGGACAACCATACGGTCAGCTTTTGGAGCTAGGAGGTATATCGCCTGGTATATCTGGATCGTAGAGCTTCGGTAATTCCAAGCTAAAACAGATGCTTAACTGTCGTTATGGAATCCTATCGGGCCAGCGGCAGTGCGAATTCTTGGGCCTCTCCCTCGATTTTTCGTGCTTATCGCACGGGACAGCGTGACGAGGCCCTGCCTTCCCAGACTGCTCGCCCCTGCCATGACGCACTCTGGTGCCGCTCGGAAAAGGCGCTGATCGAACGGAGATAGCCCACCAACCTTCACCTTGTGCGAGATCTCTTACAAAGTTGGACCAGATAGTCTTAGAAAACTGGTCCTATGGCGGGCGGTCAAATTCGCTATCCTGTGCGGGTGCCCGATTGGGCCTGCGTTTGAACCCGGCCCCTTGGGCCGGGTATTTTCGTTTCAGCCCCGCAAACCTCTAACCGGCTCGGTAATGCTCGCAGGGGCAGGCTGGATCTCGAAAAGGCTCGACCCGATGACGCTGACACTCGTTCACCCTACGCAGGCGCACCAGTCGGCCTTTCTGGCCGCCGTTCGGCACAGCCAGCCACTGCTGGATGGCTGGATCTTCCCGCCGGAGACGCCACAGGCCTACGCCGATTTTCTCTCCCGCTACGCGGCAGAGACCCACGTGAGCTACCTCGCCATTGCCCCCGATGGCAGCCTGATCGGCTGTATCAACCTGAATGAGATCGTCCGCGGTGCGCTTCAATCCGCCTATCTGGGCTATTACGGCTTTGCGCCGCACCAGGGCCGGGGATGGATGAAGCTGGCGCTGCGCGAGGTGATCACTCACGCTTTCGATAGGCACGGCCTGCATCGGCTGGAGGCCAATATTCAACCCGCCAACCGCCGATCGATCGGTCTTGTGCAATCCCTGGGCTTTCGCCATGAAGGCTTCTCGCCGCGCTACCTGCGCATCGATGGCGAATGGCGAGACCACGAGCGCTACGCCATCACCGCAGAAGAGTGGGATACCTGAGAGAGATGCGCAGATGCGCTCGTCATCTGCGGTCTGGGGAACGTCTGGGCTGCCTTACCACCAGTGCTGCGGATAGCGCCGGTGCCGGGCCAGATTATTGATCACCACCGCCACGCTGAGCATCAGGATGCAGCCGAGGCCGACCGGGAAGAAGGCGTAGATCCAGCCGAGCTGGTGCAGTTCGCCCGAGCCGATCACCGCGATTAGTGCAGTGGCGCCGCCGGGCGGGTGCAGGGTGTGGGTGAGCTGCATCAGCAGGATGGCGGTGGAGACCGCGACCGCGGCGGCGATCCAGCCGTCCCCCAGTAGCGACCAGGTGACGAAGCCGCAGAGCGCCGAGAGCACGTTGCCGCCGAGCACATTGCGTGGCTGGGCCAGCGGGCTCTCCGGGGCGGCATAGAGCAGCACCGAGGTGGCGCCGAACGAGCCGACCATCAGCAGTGGGTGGGCCTGGGTCGCCTGGGTGCTGAGCCAGCCCACGCCGGCCATGCCCAAAAAGGCGCCGAGCCAGGACCACAGCGCGTCGCGCCAGTTGGGGGCAGGGCGCGAGACCGGGCCGCCTTTCATCTTGCTCAGATATTGCTTCACCATGGGGTAGGTATCGCCATGTGTGGGATTCATGGGGGGATTGAAGGCGCGCTATCTTGCCAGCTCGTGTCGATGTGGGGAAATACGCCTTGGCAATAGCCTCATGACCGCCGCGCCGGGACGCCCACGGTGGGCATTGCTACAATGCCCGGCTTTCCTTGCCGCAGAGCCCGCCCATTCATGTCCGATCTTGCTCATGTCCAATCTCTCCGATAGCGCCGGTGGCCTTCATGGTAATGATGTGCCGGTGGCCCAGGACCGCATCTTCGATGGTCTGGCCGACAAGTTCGCCTCCAGCCTGTATGCCACCGCGCGCGGACGTATCCGCCTGGCGGTGCTGACGCCGCTGCTGGAGCAGGCGCTGCCGGCGGAGGGTTCGGCGGCGCTGGACGTGGGCGGTGGCCTGGGCCAGATGAGCGCCTGGCTTGCCGCGCGGGGGCATCGGGTCACCCTGGCGGAGCCCTCCGCCGAGATGCTGGCCCGGGCTCAAGAGACATTGGCGCAAACCCCGTCGGATATTCCGGTGCAGGCTCTTCAGGCGCCGCTGCAGGCGCTCGGCGAGCTTGCCCCTGGGCCGTGGCCGCTGGTCGTGTGTCATGCGGTGCTGGAGTGGCTGGCCGACCCGGAAGCCGGGCTGCGCCAGCTTGCGGCACTGCTGGCGCCGCAGGGGCGGCTGTCGCTGATGGTGTTCAACCGCGATGCGCTGCGCTTCTCCAATGTGGTCAAGGGCAATCTCGACAAGGCCCTGGAGGATCGCCTGTCCGGTACCGGCCAGCGCCAGCGGTTGACCCCGATCTCGCCGCTGACCCATGCGGATATCGTGAACTGGTGCGAGGCCAGCGGGCTCAAGATCGAGCGTGTCGCCGGAGTACGCATCTTCCATGACTACCTGCGCGAGCGCGAACCCAGCGAGGCCGACCTGGCCAAGCTGATCGCGCTGGAGCGCCGCTACTGCGAGACCGAGCCGCACTGGCGTCTGGGCCGCTATTTGCACTATCTGATTCGCCCCGCGGGGTCGGCCGAGGATCGCCGGCTGACCGCTGCGTCTGAGCGGGGCGAACACCCCCGAGACGCGCATCTTCAAGGAGAGAACCGATGAAGGCACAAACGCCCCCGTGTGAACTGCTGGCGCGCCAGGACGCGGACTACCGCGGCTGGCTGTGGGTGGCGCCGCCGCGGGATAGCTGGCTGGAGAGCGGCGAGGGCGTGGTGTGGAGCGCCGATCTCGCCGTGGTGAACGCATGGCGTGCGGCGGGGCGCGAGGCCCACGCGGGGCTGACGCTGCCGCCTCTGGCGCCCCCCGGAGCAGTGCTCTTCTGGCCCAAGAGCCATGCCCAGGGCGAGTGGTGGCTGCGCACCCTGAGCGCGACCCTGCCCGCCGGCACCCCGATCCAGGTCGTCGGTGAGCATCAGGGCGGGATCAAGCGTGTGCCCAAGGTGCTCGCGGCCATGGCGCACGCCTGCCGCAAGCTGGACAACGCCCGTCGCTGTACCCTGTTCGCGACCGAGGCGGGGGAGGGTACGCCCGACCCGGAGGCCGGCTGGGAGCAGTTCGAGACCCACGGGCTGGCACTGGCGACACACCCCGGGGTGTTCGGCCATGGCAAGCTCGACGAGGGTACCCGGCTGCTGCTGGAGACGCTGGCAGCGCTCGATGCCCGTGGCGAGCTACCCTCCGGACCGACCCTGGATATCGGTTGCGGCGACGGCATTCTGGCGGCGTGGTTCGCGCGCCAGGGCCATGCGGTGACCGCCACCGATGTCAGTGCCTTTGCGGTGGCGGCGACCCAGCGCACGCTGGCGCTCAATCAGTTGGAAGGAGAGACGCGTCAGAGCGATGTGTTCGAGGCGGTACCGGAGCGTTTTGCGCTGATCGTCAGCAACCCGCCGTTCCATCAGGAGCGGGCGGTCGACTACGGCCCGGCGGCACGTCTGATCGAGGAGGCGCCGGCGCATCTCGAGGCCGGCGGGGTGCTACTGCTGGTGGTCAATGCCTTCCTGCCCTATCCCGATTGGCTGACGGCGGCGTTCGGCGAGTTCGAGACCCTCGCCGATAACCGCCGCTACCGTGTCTATCGCGCGGTCAAAAGCCGTCGCTAGTCGTTAGCTCGCCGACGATGTGCAGCGCGCGCTGGTTGGCGGCGCTGACGTCGGTGGGCTGGATGCCCAGTTCGCGCAGGCGCCCCCAGGGGATCTCGTTCCAGTCGCCGTGCTCCAGCTTGATCGCGGTGTCGAGCAGCGCGCCCAGCGGCCCCTCGTGCTGCAGCAGGGCGGCATTGATCGAGGCGTGCAGCGGCAGGATGGCGACCAGATCCTTCAGCGGGCGGTCGAAGAACGCCTCCAGGTAGGAGAACAGGCCGACGATGAAGGCGCGCTCGGAGAGCAGCGGGTCGTCGAGCGTCAGCTCGCGGCACAGGCTGGCCCGGGCCAGCGCCAACTGGCGCAATGAGTGGGGCTTGTCGTCCAGCTCGCTGAGCGCCAGCAGGGTGGCCAGGCTGCGGATACGCTGGGTGCCGATCAGGGTGACCGCCTGGTGCAGCGAGGTGATCTGGCCTGCGCGCTGATACAGGGTGGTATTGACCAGGCGCAGCAGGCGCACGCCGAGTGCCGGGTCACGTTCGATCGTGGCGGCGACGTCGCGGGTGCTGACCTCGGGCTGGTTGAGTTCGGTGATCAGCTTGAGGATGGTCAGGCGTGCGGTGGTGACCGGCTTGCCGTGGACGATCTGCGGGCGCGCCAGGAAGTAGCCCTGGAAGTAGTCGCAGCCGGCGTCGAGACACTGCTCCAGCTCCGCTTCGGTCTCGAGCTTTTCGGCCAGCAGCTTGAGATGCGGATGGTGGCGGCGCAGCAGGCCGATCACCCAGTAGAGTTCATTGTTCGAGTAGTGCGGGTACTCCAGTTTGACGATATCGACCAGTGGCAGGAAGGGGTGGGTGGCGTCGTGCTCGGTAAAGTCGTCCAGCGCCAGCGTATAACCCGCCTTGCGCAGTTCGATCAGGCGCCGGCACACGGCCTCGGTGCAGGGGGTGTCCTCGAGAATCTCCACGACCAGGTGGGTATTGTCGAAGGGGATGTCGCCAGCCAGGGTGTCGGCGGTGAAATTGACGTAGAGATGCTTGCCCTGGCCCACGGCGTTGAGATCCCCCTGGGTGAAGGCGTTGAGCAGTACCGTGCTGGTGGCGCGATTGCCGTCGAAGGGCAGCGGCATGGGGCCGCCGTCGGTGGGGCGGAACAGCAGCTCGAAAGCGACGATCTCCCGCGAGCCGTCGAAGATCGGCTGACGCGCGAACAGCACCGATGTCTGATGAGGGTCGGAGAGCGCTGACATGGCAAGCTCCTCATGAGTGTCGGGCTTGGCCGCTGCCGCCCCTGCAGGGCGCTTTATCGGCCGTTGCTAATCGTTTTGAACGCGGCTTTCGTGGAAGCCCGACTCAGCCAGGGGCGTAGTCGATCGCCGTGATGACGTAGTGCGTCTCTCCGCCCGGTGCGGCGACCACCACGTCGTCGTCCAGCGCCTTGCCCAGCGTGGCCTGGGCAAGCGGGGCGTCGATGCTGATCCAGTGCTTGGTGGTGTCGGTTTCGTCGTGACCGACCAGACGAATCGAGAGCTCCTCGCCGTCGTCGTCCTCGAGGGTGACGAAAGCGCCGAAGTAGACCTTGCCGGTGTCCGCAGGCAAGCGATCGACCACCTGCAGTTCGTCGAGGCGCTTGCGCAGATAGCGGATGCGCGCGATGACTCGATTGAGCTCTTTCTTGTTATAGGTGTAGTCGGCGTTTTCGCTACGGTCGCCCAGCGCGGCGGCCTCGCCCACCTTGGCCGATAGCTGGGGGCGCTTGACCCGTGAGAGGTGGTCGTGGATGCCTTGCAATCGATCATAACCCTGCGGCGTGATCAGGTTACTCTTTTTCTCCTGGCGCGGGTCCTTCTTGGGATCGCGCCAGCGGGTCATGTTGCGTCCTTGCATGCGTTGTCTCTGAAGGGTCTTGCGAACATTGGCTGGCCTCCTAGATTACCGCATCGAACGGCGCCGCGACCACGCGCGTAAGGCCCGGCGGAGCCGCATGCGACTAAAACCCAATGGCCCTGTATTCAAACGCTCGTTAGATTTTTCTCAGGATCGCAACCGGAGCGACGACTCATGCCACGCTTTGCCAAGACGATGATGGGTATCACCGCTGGAGTAGTCCTGAGTGCGGGGCTGATCGGCAGCGCCGCAGCCCAGCAGAACGAGCTCTTTCCGCTGATGCAGCGCTGGGGCAACGTCGAGTACGAGATGCAGGGGGATGCCCAGCAACGTGCCTTCGAGAGCCTGGTCAAGGAGGCCGATAAGCTGGCCCAGCGCTATCCCGACAATGCCCACGTGCTGACGGCGCAGGGCGTGGTGCTGGCCTCCTACGCCAAGGCCAAGGGCGGCCTGGGGGCGCTGGATCTGGCCAAGCAGGCGCGCAAGGCGCTGGAGCGGGCGATCCAGATCGACCCCCAGGGCGAGAACGGCTCGGCCTATGTCACCCTCGGGGCGCTCTATCAGCACGCGCCGGGCTGGCCCATTGCCTTCGGCGACGACGACAAGGCGGGGGAGCTGTTGAAGCGCGCGGTGGAGATTCGTCCCGACGGCATCGATACCAACTTCTACTATGCGCAGTACCTGGAAGATCAGGGCCAGCACGCCGAGGCCCGCCAGTATGCCGAGCGGGCAGTGAAGGGGCAGGCGCGCAAGGGGCGTGCCTCGGACGAGGCGCTGCGCCAGGAAGTGCGCCAGTGGCTGGCACGGCACGGCTGAGCCTGCCGAGACCGCATGTCCCTGCCAGGCTCTCGCATCATCTCTCGCGATCACTCTCACCACGGGAGGCGTTGACGCCGACGCTTCCCGGTTATTGGCATCACCTCTCTCAGGGCACCTGCTTGCCCTTGCTCTCTGCGTCCTCTTCTTGCGCTATCCGGGGGCTGTCTGCCGTTGGCAACCCGTGCGGGTGGCAGCCCATGGCCGGGGTAGCCCGGTCATGACGGCGATCCACGCCGATGACAGTGGTTGGAAAGCCGGTTATCTGCCTCAATAGAGGGAGGCTACCGACGACAGGAGCAAGAGGCATGGCGCAGCATCCCCGAGAGCCCGGCCGATTCGATGCCGATGATGTGGAGCGGGTGGAGACCGAGCTGATCTATGACGGTTTCTTTGCGCTGGAGAAGCGCCGTCTGCGCCATCGTCTCTTCAATGGCGGCTGGAGCGAGACCGTAGATCGCGAGGTCCATGTTCGCCGCGATGCCGTGGGCGTACTACTCTACGATCCGGCGCGCGACCGTGTCGTGCTGGTAGAGCAGGTTCGGGCGGGCGCGCTCGACGACGCGCGCTCACCGTGGAAACTGGAGCCTGTGGCAGGGTTGGTCGAGGCGGGCGAGTCGCCGGCCGAGGTGGCACGCCGTGAGGCCCAGGAAGAAGCCGGTTGCGAGATTGATGAGTTGATCGAGCTGCACCGGTATTATCCCAGTCCAGGTGCCTGCACCGAGCAAGTGACGATGTTCTGTGGTTTGATCGATAGCTCGGGGGTGGGCGGCGTGCACGGGCTCGACACCGAGCACGAAGATATTCTGGTTCACGTCATGCCGTTCCCGGATGCCTGGGAGAGGCTGATGGCGGGCCATTTGGACAATGCCATGGCGTTGATCGGTTTTCACTGGCTGGCGCGGGAGCGCGCCGGGCTGAGAGCTCGTTCATAGTGGCTTCACCGCGGTCGACGCCATGCCACCGCAGGAGAAAAATATGGTCAAGACCGCCTATGTCACCGACCTCAAGGCACTGCAGGCGGAGTGCAGCAGCAACTACGTGAGGCTGTGCCGGCTGGTGGCCGACATGGCCGCGGGCGAGGTTCGCGAAGTGCCCCTGGCCGGCGAGCGCGCCCGTTTCGGTACCCTGTGGCTCGAAGTGCTGGAGCAGGCACCCTACACCACGATCGCCCGGGTCTCGCAGACCGGGGTCATGGATGGCTTCATCGACTCGCCGCGGATGACCGTGCACCTCTATCACGACGCCAATATGGCCGAGGTCACCGATTTTCAGCGTCAGCGCCACTTCCAGGGCCGCTATCGCTATCCCAACCCGCGCATGCACCAGCCCGACGAGAAGCTCCAGCTCAATCGCTTTCTGGGTGAATGGCTGCAGCATGGTCTCGCCCATGGTCACGCGGCCGGTATCCCGGAAACCCCCTGATGCGCGTGATTCAGATTACCGATTGCCATCTGCTCGCCGACCCCGAAGGGGCCTCGCGCAAGGGGTTCCCGCTGCGTCAGCTCCAGGCCGTGGTACGCCGCGCGGCGCAGCTGCGCCCCGATGTGCTGCTGGTCACCGGCGACGTCTCCCAGGACGAGACCTCCGCTACCTATCGTCTGGCCAGCGAAGCCTTTGCGCGGCTCGGGTGTCCCTGGTTCTGGATTCCCGGTAACCATGATCAGCCCGAGCTGATGGAGGAGTGGCAGCCGGCGCTGGACGAGATCGACCTCGAGCACTGGCGCATCCTGCTGCTGGACACGCGGATCAGCGGGCAGCCCGGTGGGGCGGTCGGACAGACCCAGCTGCAGCACCTTGCCGCGCAGCTCGAAGACGATGACCGGCCCACCCTGATCGCGATGCACCATCCGCCGATCGCCATCGGCTCGGTATGGATGGATGCGATCGGGCTCGAGGACCGCGACGCCTTCTGGCAGACCCTCGCCGCCTATCCCCAGGTCAGGGCGATCCTGTGCGGGCACATTCACCAGGCTTTTGCCGCCTGGCAGGGGCTGGTAGCGGTCTATGGCTGTCCCGCCACCTCCGATCAGTTTCTCCCCGGCAGCCACGAGTTCAGTGTCGACGAAGCCGCACGCCCCGGGCTGCGCGTAGTCGATCTCGAGGGCGAGCTGCTGTCGACCTGGATCGAGCGCGTCGAGCTGTAGCGTCACCCGGATACAGGTCGTCTCGCGGTGCAGAGCGGTGCGTCCTGTCCGGCTTCTTTATAACTAAATCAGATTTTGAGATTAGCTTTCATTCTTTGACGTTATTACCGCTCTCTCGCTAGGGTGACGGCTCTACGATTCCGAGCCGTGCCTTCACGAAGCACGTGACAGCGAGATTCCCCCATGGCAGATCGATTGGTTAGCGCACAACGTCAAACCCACCTCAAGCAGCTCGAGGCGGAGTCGATTCACATCATCCGCGAG
>NZ_PZJK01000027.1:0-214 GCF_003206675.1 Salinicola sp. RZ23 | reverse complement strand
CCCCTTCGATCACGGCAGCGCCAAGTACACCGACATCATGAAGACCCAGTCGCTCAAGCAGGCGCTGGACAAGCATGGCTTCGATGCCGCCTTCGGTGGCGCCCGGCGCGACGAGGAGGCCTCCCGCGCCAAGGAGCGGGTCTACTCCTTCCGTGACAAGCACCATCGCTGGGATCCCAAGAACCAGCGCCCGGAGCTGTGGCGGCTCTACAAC
>NZ_PZJK01000026.1:0-770 GCF_003206675.1 Salinicola sp. RZ23 | reverse complement strand
CGCACAAAAAGCCCCGGCGCGGGGGCGGGCCGGGGAAGTGGAGGTGTGGTATCCGACGCTCGCGGGTCTCAGGGAGACGTCAGGGGCGAGCGCTGGTCATGCGGGGTGTGAGCGCACCTCAGTCGAGGCTGGCGAAGCTCACGTCGACGTTGCCCTGGCCACCGGCATTGACGTTCTGCAGCGCCTGGGCGGCAGCCACGCTTTGGCCCTGGCCGACCAGGTCGGCGTTACCGGCACGCAAATGGGTGCCGCGCTGGGTCTGATCGGCGACCTGAACCAGGGCCTGGTTGGCCGCGGTGCTGTGGCCACCGCTGACGGTATCGACGCTGTAGCGGGTCGGCAGCGTCTGGTAGTCGCTCACCACCTGGGTATTCAGCGGCTGGTGCAGCGCAGCGAAGGCCTGCTTCTCGGCGAAACTGTTGGCCTGGGCGACGGCCGGCAGTGCCACGATCAGGGCGATAGCGATAAGGAGACGGGTTTTCATGGGGAACCTCCAGTGACTGTCTTACAGGTCGATGAGTGCGTTGGGCCTCGGCCTCAACCGTTGACGACAGTATGAAGGGGTCAATGTTAGCGGGCTAATCGAATACGCCGAAGGCGACTATCATGCGCATCGATGTGTCGACGCACTATCCAGGCGCGCTGCCGACAGGGCAAAGACAGGAAAGCCGGTGACCTATCCACAGGCGGTCGCCACCAAATCTCGATAACAGGGGTGGGGATAAGTCGATGCGGGGTGCGGCAACCCAGGGGAGGTTCACAGCGCCTGG
>NZ_PZJK01000025.1:2029-2731 GCF_003206675.1 Salinicola sp. RZ23 | reverse complement strand
CACGTCGAGGGTGGTGTTCTCACCCGTGCGGCCGGTATCGACGACCGCCACCGGCGCGTCGTTGGTTCCGGTAACCGTAATGGTCACCGTCTGCGGTGCGCTGACGCCACCGTCGTTATCCGTAGCGGTGTAAGTGAAGGTGACGTCACGACTCTGGCCAGCGGCCAGACTGTCAAAGTCCGTCCCTGGCGTGAAGGTGTAGCTGCCGTCGCTGTTGAAACTCAGCGAACCGTTGTTGTCGCCAACACCATTGACCAATTGATAACTCTCGACCGTGCCATCGACATCGGTCGCGGCAGGCACATTGCCTGCCAGCACTTGGTTCTCATCGAGGGTCTGGGTATCAGACTTGGCCACCGGCAGATCATTGGTACCGGTGACGGTGATAGTGACCGTCTGCGGGGCGCTGACACCGCCGTCGTTATCCGTGGCGGTGTAGGTGAAGGTGACATTGCGACTTTCGCCCACCGACAAGCCGTCGAAGTCCGTACCCGGGGTAAAGCTATAGCTGCCGTCGCTGTTGAAGCTAAGGCTACCATTGCCCTGACCCAAGCCAGACGCGAGCTGATAGCTCTCCACCGTGCCATCGACATCGGTGGCCGCCGGGACACTACCTTCGAGTATCTGGTTTTCACCCGTGCTCTGGGTGTCGGCCTTGGCGACTGGCAGGTCATTGGTGCCAGTGACGGTAATGGTCACCGT
>NZ_PZJK01000025.1:0-2017 GCF_003206675.1 Salinicola sp. RZ23 | reverse complement strand
AGCTATAGCTGCCGTTGCTGTTGAAGCTAAGGCTGCCATTGCCCTGACCCACGCCGGTCGCAAGCTGGTAGCTCTCCACCGTGCCATCGACATCGGTCGCGGCAGGCACATTGCCTGCCAGCACCTGATTCTCATCGAGGGCCTGGGTATCAGCCTTGGCCACCGGCAGATCGTTGGTACCGGTGACGGTGATAGTGACCGCCTGCGGGGCGCTGACACCGCCGTCGTTATCCGTGGCGGTGTAGGTGAAGCTGACGTCACGACTCTGGCCAGCGGCCAGGCTGTCGAAGTCCGTCCCTGGATTGAAGCTATAGCTGCCGTCGCTGTTGAAGCTAAGGCTGCCATTGCCCTGACCCACGCCGGTCGCAAGCTGGTAGCTCTCCACCGTGCCGTCAACGTCGGTGGCCGCCGGCACCTGGGCGCTCAGCGTGGCGTTCTCACCCGTCGTTTCGGTATCGGCCTTGGCCACCGGCGCATCGTTGGTGCCGGTAACGGTAATGGACACCGTCTGCGGCGCACTGACGCCGCCATTGTTGTCAGTGGCGATGTAGGTGAAGGTGACGTCGCGGCTCTGACCAGCGGCCAGTGCGTCGAAGTCGGTACCCGGGTTGAAGGTGTAGCTGCCGTCACTATTGAAGCTCAGCGAGCCATTGCCATCACCGACGTTCTGCACCAGTTGGTAGCTTTCCACCGTGCCATCGACATCGGTCGCGGCAGGCACATTGCCTGCCAGCACCTGGTTCTCATTGAGGGTCTGGGTATCAGCCTTGGCCACCGGCGCATCGTTGGTGCCGGTAACGGTAATGGACACCGTCTGCGGCGCACTGACGCCGCCATTGTTGTCAGTGGCGGTGTAGGTGAAGGTGACATCACGACTCTGGCCAGCGGCCAGTGCGTCGAAGTCGGTACCCGGGTTGAAGGTGTAGGAACCGTCGCTATTGAAGCTAAGGCTGCCGTTGCCCTGGCCCACGCCGTCCGCGAGCTGATAGCTCTCGACCGTGCCATCCACATCAGTCGCCGCTGGCACCTGAGCGTTCAAGGTGGCGTTCTCGCCAGTGGTCTGGGTATCCGCCTTGGCGACCGGTACGTCGTTGGTGCCGGNNGTAGGTGAAGGTGACATCACGACTCTGGCCAGCGGCCAGGCTGTCGAAGTCCGTCCCCGGCGTGAAGGTGTAGCTGCCGTCGCTATTGAAGCTCAGTGCACCATTGCCATTACCGACGTTCTGCACCAGTTGGTAGCTTTCCACCGTGCCATCGACATCGGTCGCCGCCGGTACCTGGCTGGTCAGGACGGTATTTTCCTCCGTCGTGGCCGTGACCGCCTGAGCGACCGGCAGGTCGTTGGTGCCGGTCACTGTGACGGTCAGGGTGGCGGTATCGGTGCCGCCCTGACCGTTACTGACGGTGTAGCCAATCTGGGTGGTGTCTTGCTGACCCGCGGCCAGGCGATCGAACGCCGCGCCCGGATTGAAGCTGTAACTGCCGTCAGCATTGAGGGTAAAGGTGCCCCCATTGGAGCCGGCGNNCAGGGTGCCGCCGTCGACATCGCTATCGTTGGCCAGCACACCCTGGGCGGCCCCGACGTTGAGGGTGGCATTCTCACCCGTGCTGCCGGTATCGGCGACCGCCATCAGGGCATCGTTGGTGCCAGTGACGGTAATGGTCACCGTTTGCGGTGCACTCACACCACCGTCGTTGTCGGTCGCGGTGTAGGTGAAAGTGACGTCACGACTCTGGCCAGCGGCCAGGCTGTCGAAGTCCGTCCCTGGATTGAAGCTATAGCTGCCGTCGCTATTGAAGCTCAGTGCACCATTGCCCTGACCCACGCCAGACGCGAGCTGATAGCTCTCGACGGTACCATCGACATCGGTGGCCGCCGGGACATTACCTTCGAGTACCTGGTTTTCACCCGTGCTCTGGGTGTCGGCCTTGGCGACTGGCAGGTCATTGGTGCCAGTGACCGTGATAGTGACCGTCTGCGGGGCACTGACGCCGCCGTTGTTATCGGTGGCGGTGT
>NZ_PZJK01000024.1:0-1310 GCF_003206675.1 Salinicola sp. RZ23 | reverse complement strand
AGCGACCGATGTCGACGGCACGGTGTCCAGCTATCAGCTCGCCACGGATGTGGGGCAGGGAAACGGTAGCCTCAGCTTCAACAGTGACGGTAGCTATACCTTCAACCCGGGCACAGACTTCGACAGCCTGAAGGCGGGTGAGAGCCGCAACGTCTCATTTGCCTACACCGCGACTGACAATGACGGTGGGGTGAGTGAACCGCAGACGGTAACCATCAAGGTGACCGGCACCAACGATGCCCCGGTGGCGAACGACGATAGCTACACCACATATGGCAATCTTGGTGGGCTTTACTCAGAGTATTTCGCCTATCAAGAAGGCGCTGACGCCGATGGCCCGAATCTTTCGAGTGTGTCTCAGGCTCAGGCCTTTATCGACGAGAAAGGCACGCCCGATGCGACCTTCGTGGCAAGCTCGCTGTTCTACAATTACATCAGCGGCAATCTGGCTAACCCCGACAATCTGAAGTCCTTCCTCGGTGTAGATGCCGATTCATTGAGCACGGAGACGCCGGCGACGGGTACCGATGCCATCCTGCGGATGCGAGGCGTCGTCGAGCTGCAGGCAGGTAGCTACTCGTTCAAGATCCTTTCGGATGATGGCTATCAGGTGAAGATCGATGGCAAACCGGTGGCCACGGTCGATCACAATCAAAGCCCAGCGACCAACGAGCACAGCTTCACGGTGGATCAGGGCGGTACGCATGCCATCGAGATCGTCTACTGGGATCAAGGTGAGCAAGCGATCTTCCAGCCCGAGCTGAAGTTCGGTGATGGCGAATACTCACCACTCGGCGACTTTGTCGTCGATTCCCCGCTGACGACCGCGGAAGATACGGCGATCTACCTGCGTCCTGGCGATCTGCTCGCCAATGACACCGACGTCGAAGGCGATACGCTGAGCGTCACGAGTGTCGGTAATGCCAGCCACGGTAGCGTCTCGTTCGCCGATGGGGCCATCGTCTTCACGCCGGAAGCCAACTACAACGGCCCCGCCACGTTTGAGTACACGATCAGCGATGGCCAGGGGGGCAGTGACACGGCAACGGTCACGTTGCTCGTGACGCCGGTGAACGATGCGCCGGTGGCGGCCGTCGATACCGGCAGCACGGGGGAGAATGCCATCCTCGATGTGCCCGCCGCCCAAGGTGTGCTGGCCAACGACAGCGATGTCGACGGCGACACCCTGAGCGTCAGTGCAGTCAATGGCGTAGCGGGTAGCGTAGGACAGGCGATCGTCGGCTCCAATGGTGGCACCTTCACCCTCAACGCCGACGGCTCCTACAGCTTCAATCCGGGAGCGGCGTTCG
>NZ_PZJK01000023.1:0-1249 GCF_003206675.1 Salinicola sp. RZ23 | reverse complement strand
GGTTCATCACGCATGTCCGGGGAAGGCGGCTTTGATCTTCAGGAAAAAGTAATCCATGTCTCGGTACCCGTAAGCCATGCGTTTGATCACTTTGATCCTGTTGTTGATGCCTTCGAGCTGGCCGGTATGCATCNNNCGCTGTCGGCAGCATGGGCATGCCATTGCTGCCATCTTCGTCGCCATTCCCAGGCACTGGGAGCTGTCCAGAGCGAACGTAAGCTCTCCTTCATCACATGCACGGCCATGATGGGCTGGTTGGCCTGCAGCACGTCTTCAAGCCGGACCTGCTCTCGCTCGTTGAGCGAGGCCGGGTTACGAAGCAGCAACCAATGCGACTGCTTCACGATGCGACGTGCAGGCCGGTCGTGCCGCAACTGATTGGCCGTGTCCACACGCACTCGACTGATCACCTCTCGGCCGTACTTCGCTATCACATGAAACAGGTCGTAGACGACCCGCGCACGTGGGCATTGGGACTGAACCTCCAGGTCGAAAGCAGTATTCATATCCATAGCGACTGCTTCGATACGAGCGCATCCCTCCGGGCCCAGCTGTTCGAAGAAGGGGCGAATGGCCCGGCGGGTGCGGCCCTGAGCGACGTACAGGACGCGGCGTGTATCCGCGTCCAGTATCACACTGGCATAGCGATGCCCTTTGAACAGGGCGAATTCATCCATGATCAAGCGGCGTGGCCGAGCGGCTGGCAGTGATGCCATCAAGTGCCGAAGATGCTGATGATCCAGACGCCTGACCGTGCTCCAATGCAGGCCAAACAGGCTGGCCACGTGTGCGATTGGCATGCGTGCGCAGCATTCAGCGGCTGCCTGGGCCAAGCGTTGGGTCAGTCGTGAGTGGCGATCGAGCCAAGGGACGCGCTGCAGGTGGCGCCCGCATCCCACGCAGTCCAAGCGATAGAGCGTGAGATCGAGAAACACTGGCTGACCCAACATAGGTAGATCTCGAACGCGACGTCTGACGCGCTCATGAATCTGGCGACAAGGTCTTCCGCAGACACGGCAGGCTAAACGGGTGTTGTCAGGTACCAGCGAGACGTGGACGTGGTCGTCGAAAACTTGCAGGTCGCGGACGCAGAAATCCTGCCAGAAGGGTAGCCAAGCGGTATGATCTGACATGAGGCGGTGCTCTCGGGCGTGGTGTTGGTCGCACAACCATCATGACCGAGATGTCACCGCCTCACCTTATTCCTGATGCGAAAAGTCCGGGTAGCCCCGGACTTCCGTGAAGAACC
>NZ_PZJK01000022.1:12369-57430 GCF_003206675.1 Salinicola sp. RZ23 | reverse complement strand
GGGGCTTTTTGTGCGCGGGTGGTCAGCTGCCTTGCAGGCACCGACCTTGAGCCTGAGCTAGGCTGTCGACTCTGGAACGCTTAAGTTCTGAGCCAGCGATCATGACGGGAGAGGGCGATATGCTGGAGCGATTACCCGACGATTTTACTGCCGTGGTGACCGGCGCCGGAGGCGGAATTGGCCAGGCCGTCGTGCGCTGTCTGCTGGAGACGTCGCGGGTGGGGCGTATCGTGGCTGTGTCGCGTCAGTGGCTGGCCTTCGACGATGACCGGGTAGAGGCATTGAAAGCCGATCTCACCCAGGAAGAGGGTCTCGCGCGTCTGGGCGAGCAGCTCGCCGGGGCGCCGCTGCATCTGCTGTTCAACACCCTGGGCATGCTGCACGACGCGACGCGTGACATCGCTCCGGAGAAGCGTCTCGAGGAGCTCGATGCCGACAGCCTGGCGACGCTGTTTCACGTCAATGCGATTACCCCGGCGCTGCTACTCAAGGCTGTGCTGGGGTCACTGAAAGGTCAGCATCCAGCGCTGGTGGCGAGTTTATCTGCGCGGGTCGGTTCGATCGAGGACAACGGCTTCGGCGGCTGGTACGGCTATCGGGCGAGCAAGGCGGCACACAACATGCTGCTGCGGACGGCAGCCATCGAGCTGGCGCGCTATAACAGGCAGGCAGTCGTGCTCTGCCTGCATCCCGGCACGACGGATACCGAGCTCTCCAAGCCGTTCCAGCGGCGTGTCCCCGACGGCAAGCTATTCAGCCCCGCCTATGTCGCCGAGCGCCTGCTGACGGTGATCAGCGAGCGCCGCCCCGAGGAGAGCGGCAGCTTCTGGGATTGGGCGGGCAAGCCAGTGCCGTGGTGAGCGCGTGCCTAGATCATCGCTTCGAGGGCGGTGATCAGCTCCCGCATCTCTTCATCGGTACCGATGGAGATGCGCAGGAAGTCGCTGAGGCCATCGCGATTGAAGTGACGCACCAGGATGCCGCGCTCGCGCAGTCCGGCGAACAGCGTCTCGCCGGCGAATTGCGGGTGCCGGGTGAACAGGAAGTTGGTCTGTGAAGGCAGCACCTCGAAGCCGAGTTCGGCCAGTGAGCGGCGTGTCTCCTCGCGGGTGTCCATGACCTGCTGGCAGCAACGCTTAAAGTGCTCACGGTCGTTCAGCGCCGCGATCGCCACCGCGCTGGCGAGCATGTCGACCGGGTAGGAGTTGAACGAGTTCTTCACCCGCTCCAGCCCCTCGATCAGTTCCCGCGAGCCGATCGCATAGCCCAGTCGCAACCCTGCCAGGCTGCGTGACTTGGAGAGCGTACCGGTGACCAGCAGGTTGGGGTGGTCCGCGACCAGCGGTACCGCGCTCTCGCCGCCGAAGTCGACGTAGGCTTCATCGACCAGCACCACGCTGTCCTGAATGCGCGACAGTAGACGCGCGATCTCGGCGCGTGGATGGCCGTGCCCCGTGGGCGCGTTGGGATTGGCGAAGACCACGCCGCCGTTGTCGCCGTCGAAGGCGTCGAGGGCGATCTCCCAGCGGTCATCCAGTGCCACGGTGCGATAGGCGATGTCGTAGAGCTTGCAGTAGACCGGATAGAAGCTGTAGCTGATCGCCGGCATCAGAAGCGGCCGGGGTTGGCAGAAGAAGGCCTGGAACGCGAAGGCCAGTACCTCGTCCGAGCCGTTGCCGACGAACACCTGCTCCGGCGCTACACCGTGGGTCTCGGCCAGCGTCTCGCGCAGCGCGCGGGAGTCAGGGTCGGGATAGCGGCGCAGCTGCTCGGTGTCGATATCGCGTAGCACCTGGGCGACCGCGGGTGACGGCGGATAGGGGTTCTCGTTGGTATTGAGCTTGACCAGTCTCTCACGCGGCTGCTCGCCGGGTACGTAGGGCGTCAGGGCGCGGACGGCAGGACTCCAGAGTTGGCTCATGATCTCTCGCGATGGGGCTGGGCGGTGTCGGGAAACGGTTGGCGATAAAGGATTGGGGACGGTTCCGGGGCCGGGGCGCCCGGCGTGTGCGCGCTCGGCGCGGTGGTGCCTGTCATAGTGACCGCTGTCGCAGGGCGGCGCAAGTCTGCGGCGGCGACGACGTGAGGGGTTGATTAGTCATCTAATGACCTCATCTTCTCAGTGAACTCGCATCGAGTGATAAGGATCATCATGCCCTACGAAAAACTGCTCTCTCCGCTTCAGACCGGAGATGTCGAACTCACCAACCGGGTGCTGATGGCGCCGCTGACCCGCGCTCGCACCCCGGATAGCGTTCCCGGCCGCCTGCAGGCGGAGTACTACGCCCAGCGCGCCGGTGCCGGGCTGATCATCAGCGAGGCGACCAATATCTCGCCCACGGCGCGCGGCTATGTCTATACCCCGGGCATCTGGACCGATGCACAGGAGGCGGGCTGGCGCCAGGTGGTCGATGCCGTGCACGGTGCGGGCGGCAAGATGGCGCTGCAGCTGTGGCACGTCGGTCGCGTCTCCCACGAGATGGTGCAGCCGGACGGCCAGCAGCCGGTGGCACCGAGTGCGTTGCGCGCCGAGGGGGCCAACTGCTTCGTCGAGTTCGCGGATGGCAGCTCCGGCCAGCATCCGACCAGTACCCCTCGCGCCCTGGAGACCGACGAGATCCCCGGGCTCATCGAGGATTATCTGCAAGCCGCCAAGCGCGCCAAGCGTGCTGGTTTCGACATGGTCGAAGTGCATGCGGCCAATGCGTATCTGCTGCAGCAGTTCCTTGCCACCGGCAGCAACCAGCGTAGCGACCGTTACGGTGGCAATGTGGTCAACCGTGCGCGGCTGCTGCTCGAGGTGGTCGATGCGGTGAGCGCAGAGCTCGGCGCCGGGCGTGTCGGCGTGCGTCTGTCGCCCTTCATCGAGATATTCGGACTCTCCGACGACGAGCCGGAGGCGATGATGCGCTATCTCTCCGAAGAGCTGGGCCGGCGGGGCATTGCCTATCTGCATATCAACGAGCCGGACTGGACCGGCGAGGGCCCCCAACTGAGTGATGATTTCCGCCGCGATCTGCGCGAGCGTTTCAGCGGCACCTTGATCTACTGCGGCCACTACACTGCCGAGCGTGCCGAGGCATTGATCGAGGCGGACCTGGGCGATGCCGCAGCCTATGGGCGGCCCTATATCGCCAATCCGGATCTGGTCGAGCGCTTCCGGCGCGATGCCACGCTCAACGAGCCCGACCCCAATACCTTCTATGGGGGTGGTGCCGAAGGCTATACCGACTACCCCACGCTCGACTGATGCGGGGCCGTGTGGCGTCGATGGGATGCCACGCGACGCGCTTGCCGCTATCCTTAGGCGACACGCGCATAGCGGCTGTGCGGTCGCGGTCATGCTTTAGTACTCGCCGCCTAGCCGCTATGGTGTAGCAACCATGCTGTAGTGATGCGGCCGCCCCTGCGGTCCGCTTGGCCCAGAAGTGTAAGGAGAACCCCAATGCAGATCAGGACGTTGCTGGCCAGCGCCGCCACGGTAGC
Organism: Salinicola sp. RZ23; assembly: GCF_003206675.1. Lineage (NCBI taxonomy): Bacteria > Pseudomonadati > Pseudomonadota > Gammaproteobacteria > Oceanospirillales > Halomonadaceae > Salinicola > Salinicola sp. RZ23. The sequence continues at coordinate 53,944 of NZ_PZJK01000022.1, read as the reverse complement.
CTTGTTGGCAGGTTGCGCCAGCGGTGGCTCGCAGACCCAGTCCGGCACGGCCGACACCGGCGCCTCCGCCACCACGACGACCTATGAAGGCACGCTGCCCTGCCGCAGTTGCGACGGTATCGACCTGACCGTCAACCTCAGCGGCACTGAGTCGTCGCCGGCGCCGGAGCGCACCTTCACGCTCGAGGCCGACTACATCAACCACCCGCAGAACCCGGGGCCGGAGCAGTACCAAGGCCAGTGGGACGTGATGACCGGCACCGCCACCGATCCCAAGGCCACGGTCTACGAGCTGACGCCGAACGGTGAGGGCCAGATCTACTACTTCCAGAAGATCGATCCCAACACCCTCGAGCTGATCGACCCTCAGCGCCGTCAGTTCGAAAACGGCCAGATGCTGCGTCTGATCAAGCAGTAAGCGCCTCGCGCTGATAGCCAAGGCGGCCTGCGGGCCGCCTTTTTTGCGTCCGCTCACCCCACCGTGCCCAGGCATCTACACCGTGTGGCCACCTTGTCGGGCTACACCACTTTTGGCTATCTCATTCAGTGACCCTGTTGGTGACGGGCCCTTGCCTCGGCTCTGCGATCCGGTGTGGCTGTGGCACCATGGGCGTGACGATGTTCATCGCGATGACGGAGATTCCCGCGCGTGGCCAAAGCGAAAAGCGCCTTTGTCTGCACCGAGTGCGGTGCGGAGTACAGCAAGTGGCAAGGGCAGTGCAGCAACTGCCGCGAATGGAACACCTTGAGCGAAATCCGGCTGACCAGCGCGCGCCCCGGCGCCGCGGGGGCGTCAGGCGGCGCCGGGCGTGGCGGCTATGCCGGCGCGCTGACCAAGGAGGTGGTCGATCTCTCTGGAGTCGATCTCACCGAGGTGCCGCGGTTCAGTTCCACTTTCGAAGAGTTCGACCGCGTGCTCGGCGGCGGCCTGGTGCCCGGCTCGGCGGTGCTGCTCGGGGGCCATCCCGGCGCCGGCAAGTCGACGCTGCTGCTGCAGACCGCCTGCCGCCTGGCTCAGAGCAAGCGGGTGCTCTACGTGACCGGCGAGGAGTCGCTGTCGCAGGTGGCGATGCGTGCCCACCGTCTGCAGCTGCCCACCCAAGGGCTCAAGATGCTCGCCGAGACCAGCGTCGAAACGCTGCTTGCGGTGGTCGAACGCGAACGCCCCGAGGTGCTGATCATCGATTCCATCCAGACCATGCACCTGGAGGATATCGGCTCGGCGCCGGGCGGCGTGGCGCAGGTGCGTGAATCCGCAGCGGCGCTGACGCGCTTCGCCAAGCAGAGCAATACCGTACTGCTGCTGGTGGGCCATGTGACCAAGGATGGCACCCTGGCCGGCCCCAAGGTGCTCGAGCACATGATCGACGCCTCGCTGCTGCTGGAGGGGGGCAGCGACTCGCGCTTCCGTACCCTGCGCGGGCAGAAGAACCGCTTCGGCGCGGTCAACGAGCTGGGCGTGTTCGCGATGGTCGAGCTGGGCCTCAAGGAGGTCAAGAATCCCAGCGCGATCTTCCTCTCGCGCAGTGAAGAGCAGGCCTCCGGCAGCCTGGTGATGGTGGTGTGGGAGGGCACCCGGCCGATCCTGGTCGAGGTGCAGGCGCTGCTCGATGAGTCGGCGCTTGGCAATCCGCGCCGGGTGGCGGTGGGGCTCGACCCTAACCGTCTGGCGATGCTGCTCGCCGTGCTGCACAAGCACGGCGGTCTGTTCACCGGCGATCAGGATGTCTTTCTCAATGTCGTCGGCGGGGTCAAGGTCCTGGAGACCAGTGCCGATCTGGCGGTGTTGCTGGCGGTGGTCTCCAGCCTGCAGAACCGGCCGCTGCCGCGCGAGCTGGTGGTGTTCGGTGAGGTCGGGCTCTCCGGTGAGATCCGTCCGGTACCGAGCGGTCAGGAGCGGATCGTCGAGGCCGCCAAGCACGGCTTCACCCGCGCCATCGTGCCCCGTGGCAATGCCCCGCGGCAGGCGCCTGCCGGCATGCAGGTGGTGGCGGTGGACAAGCTCTCGGAGGCGCTGGAAGCGCTCTGATGCTGCTGTCGGCGGTGCTGCCCGCGAGCCTGCGGAGGGCATCGTTCACGACCGCCGTCGGTTACACTGCACCTTGAACAACCATCGGGACCGCGTGAGGAGTGCGACCATGAGTGCCATCCGTCTGACCCAGTACAGCCACGGCGCCGGCTGCGGCTGCAAGATCGCGCCCGACGTGCTCGACCGGATTCTCGCCAAGGCGGGGCCGGGGGCCAGCAGCGACAAGCTGATCGTGGGCAACCAGGGGCGCGAGGACGCGGCGGTCTACGACCTCGGCGATGGCCGCGGACTGATCTCCACCACCGACTTCTTCATGCCGATCGTCGATGATCCGTTCGACTTCGGGCGTATCGCCGCGACCAACGCCATCAGCGATGTCTTCGCCATGGGCGGGTCGCCGATCATGGCCCTGGGCATTCTCGGCTGGCCGCTGGACAAGCTGCCCGGCGAGGTGGCGGGCGATGTCGTGGCCGGCGCCCAGGCCGTCTGCCGGGAGCTGGGGATGGCGCTGGCCGGTGGCCACTCGATCGACGCCCCCGAGCCGATCTTCGGGCTGGCGGTCAACGGTCTGGTCGATCTCGCCCACCTCAAGCTCAACAGCGGCGCCAAGCCCGGTGACCTGCTCTATCTGACCAAGCCGCTCGGGGTGGGCATGCTGACCACGGCGGAGAAGCAGGGGCTGCTGCAGTCGGGGCATCAGGGCCTGGCGCGGGAGACGATGCTCGCCGCCAACGCCATCGGCACGTCTCTGGCCCGTGTCGAAGGGGTTCACGCCATGACCGACGTCACCGGCTTCGGCCTGGCCGGGCATCTGAGTGAAGTGTGCGCGGCGAGCGGAGTCGAGGCGCGCATCGACTTCGCCAAGCTGCCGCGTCTGGCCGCGGCGGAGGCGTATCGTCGTCAGGGCGCGGTGCCCGGCGGCACACGGCGCAACCGCGAGGCGATCGGCGCGGCCCTGGGTGAGATGGACGAGGCACACTGGCAGTGGCTGTGTGACCCGCAGACTTCGGGCGGCTTGCTGCTGGCGGTCGACCCGGCCTGGGCCGACGACGTCGAGCGCATCGGGCGCGAGCATCGGCTGGCGCTGGAAGCCTTCGGTGAATGCGTTACGCCCACGGGTGGCGCCCGGCTGATCGAGGTGCGGGGTTGAGCGGCAGCGAATTCGTCGAGGCCGATCTGACCCTGCTCGAGCGGCCGCTGATCGATGTCCGCGCGCCGATCGAGTTCGCCGCCGGCGCGCTGCCCGGCGCTATCAACCTGCCGCTGATGGACGACGACGAGCGCCGCGAAGTCGGCATTCGTTACAAGCTCTCCGGGCAGGAGGCCGCGGTGGCGCTGGGCAACGAACTGGTGACCGGTGATCTGCGCGAGCGGCGGCTGGCCGCCTGGGAGGCGGCCCTCGACGCGGCGCCCGAGAGCCTCATCTACTGCTTTCGGGGTGGCATGCGCTCCAAGATCAGCCAGCAGTGGCTGCGCCAGCGGGGGCGACCCGTACCGCGCATTCGTGGAGGCTGGAAGGCGATGCGTAACGCTCTGCTCGGCCTGCTGGAGCAGCAGAGCAGCGGCCCGCTGCTGCTGGTGGCCGGGCTCACCGGATGCGCCAAGACCGCGCTGGTGGGGGCGCTCGACAGCGGTATCGACCTCGAAGGGTTGGCGCGCCACAAGGGGTCCGCCTTCGGCCAGCATCCGCGGGTCGGCCCCTCACAGATCGATTTCGAACATGGCCTGGCGCTCGATCTGTGGCGCCGCCCGCAGGCGCGGGTGGTCGAGGACGAGTCACAGCGTATCGGGCGGCTGGCGATTCCGGCGACCTTCTGGCAGACGATGAAAGCCGCCCCCTGTGTGCGCGTGGAGATGCCGCTCGACTGGCGCCTGGAGCAGATTCGCAAGGACTATATCGAAGACCTGAGCGCGCTATACCATCGCGACTACGGGCCGCTGCTGGGCGAGGCGCTGTTCCGCAAGCAGCTCTCCGGTGCGCTCAAGCGCCTCGGCAAGCGTCTCGGCAGCGAGCGACTGGGGCGTCTGCTCGAGGCCCAGCAGCGTGCCTTCGGCGCCGCCGGCGAGCCCCAGGCCCACGACGCCTGGCTGGCTCCGCTGCTGCAGGAGTACTACGACCCCATGTATCGCCAGCAGATCGAGAGCCAGCAGCGCCGGACCCTGATCGTCGGTAGCTGGGATGAATGTCTGGAAGCGGCCCGCGCCTGGAGCGCAGGGCATCGGGGCTGACGCGCGGCGCCGGGCTATACCGCAGTGCCTTTCAGCCCGTGCATACTTTCAGGCAGTGCATATTTGTAGACATTACCCGGGAGCAGCTAGTCGAGCCACTGGGTCATGAGACGGTCCAATAGCGCCGCCTGTCGGTCGAAACGTCTGGGATCGGCAAGTAGGTCGTCGCACGCCTCCAGCGTGGCGTCCTGCGCGCAGAGCGCCTGGGCATCGTTGGCCGTCAGCTCCAGGTGGCACTGCATGGCGACCACGCGTCCGCGATCCCAGACGAAGCCCTGTACCGGACCGGCGGACGTGCGGCCCAGCGGCAGGGCATCATCGGGCAGGCCGAAGATGTCGCCATGCCATAGCAGCGCGTCGAAGTGCTCGGGGAGGTCGAGCGGGCTGGCCGGGTCCAGGGTCAGGGTGCGCCAGCCGCGCTCGGGTTCGACCGCCGGCGAGACGATCGAGCCCAGCGCCTCGGCGATCAGGGCGGCGCCGAAGCCGATACCCAGCACCGGCTTGCCGCTCTTCAGCGCGCGATCCAGCAGCTTGCGCTCGCGCTTGAGCAACTGAGGATCGAGCGTGCCGAGCGCATCCAGCAGGATCAGACCGTCGAAGTGGTCCCAGGGGGGCGGCAGTTCGCCCTCGTCGAGCCGGCAGCGGTTGTGGCTATGGCCCATGCCCTGCAGCCAGTCGGCCAGCCGGCCGGGGGGGAAAAGGGGGCTGTGCTGGAGAAAGTAGATATGCATGATAAGGTCATGATGCGGGCGCGGCGCGCCCTTCACAAGCGGAAAAAGATCGATCGATCATGGCGATACGCGCTTCGCTGCTAGAGCAGATCTACACCGTGGTGGCGCAGGTTCCGGCCGGCCGCGTGACCACCTATGGACGTATCGCCGGGATGACCGAAGGTGCCACCGCGCGCCTGGTGGGTACGGCCATGCGTCAACTCCCCGCCGGCCACGCGCTGCCCTGGCACCGGGTGATCAACGCCACCCGGCGGGTCGCCGATCATGGCGGCGCCAGTGAGCAGCAGCGTCTGCTGCGCGAAGAGGGCGTGGTGTTCGATGGTGCCGGTCGCGTACCGGCCCGGTTGCTGTGGCCGGATTAGCTATCCTCGATGCTGGGTCGACCATGCCGGTGAGCGGCCGTCTGGTGCGCCGCCTCATGGCCCCGGCTGCTATCGCCCAAGGCCTGGCCGTTCAGGTCTCTCTGCCTGCGGTCACTCGGCCACGCTCACTCGTCTGGATTCACGCTTGTCAGTTCACTCGTTCAGGTTCTATTACCGCGTGCGATGCGTCGCCGCTGTCACTCTGGAGTTCCGATGTCCAACCCCGCTGCCAGTTTCAATCAGCGCCTGCGCGCGCTCAATCCGCGCCAGCGTCTCGCCTTCATGGCCGCGCTGTGCGAGCGCCTCACGCCCAACTACACGCTCTACGCCGGTGTGAGTCATCTGGGCGACCCCAATGTGCTCTACAACGTGCTCGATCTGGTGTGGGAGCGGTTACAGATCAAGAGCGCCAAGATCGACTTCGACAAGCAGGCCGAGAAGCTGGCGGCGGTGGAGCCACCGGAGGAGGACGATAGCTTCGGCGCACGGCGCGCCACCGAGAGCATCATGGCATTGACCACGCTTTTGGATGCGCTGCGTAGCGAGGCGCCGGAGGCAGTTCTCGAGGTGAGCCAGGTGTCGCGCAACGGTGTGCGCGCCTATATCGAGATGATCGATGGCAGCGAAGATTCGGAGCGTCTGAACGTGCTGTTTCGCGAACATGAGCTGATGCAGGACGAGCGTGACTATCAGGATGCGGTGCTGGAAGCGGTCGAGGAGGACCCGAATGTCGAGGCGCTCCGCGAGCTGCGCACGCTGGGACGCAATCAGGGTATCAGCAACCTGGGGCTGAGCCTGGATTGAGGCGAGGCGGCCATTGGCGCGAAACGCGCTTGAAAAGGCGCTACATTAGTATCTGTGAGGCGATTGGGGCGCGGAGCGCGCCCGCCGGAAAGCGATAACATCGGCCGTGCCGCGCATGGCCAGACGTTCAAGGAGGAACTGCATGTCTCATCGTGTGGCGCTCGGCGCCCTCATGCTGGCTACCCTGGTGCTGAGCGGCTGCCAGAGCCTCTCCGGCTGGCGCCAGGACCCGCTGCGTACCGAAGCGGTGGTGAAGACGGCCCATGAACCGGGGTGCGAGGGCGACGCCTGTGCCGTGGTCGAGGCCGACTATCTGCGCTTCCCTGAGTCGCCCGAGCTGTCGGCGCTGCTGCAGAAGCGGCTCTTTGCGCTGGCCAGCGGCCTCAGTGACGATCCCAATGGCAGCGCGATCGGCCGTGCGACGTCGTTCGACGATTTCGCCGGGCAGGTCTTCGCTGCTGCCAAGGAGGCGCGCCGCGAGGTGCCGGAGCTGCCGGGATATGCCGCCGATCTCGACGCCAAGGTGATCGCGGAGCACGATGATCTGCTGGTCATCGAGCTCGACGGCTATCTGTTCAGCGGCGGTGCCCACGGCCTGCCGCTGACCCAGTATCTGGTCATCGACCGCAATACCCGCGAGCCGGTCTCACTGGCCGAGATGCTCAAGCCCGGCCAACGCGCCGCCTACGACGCGGCACTGGCGCGTGCCCATCAACGCTGGCTGCAGACGGATCAGGCCCAGGGGCTATCCGCCCAGCAGTGGCCATTCGTCATCTCCGAGAACGTGGCACCGCTGAAGGACGCCCTGGCGGTCAAGTATCAGGTCTACGATCTGGCGCCCTACGCCGTGGGCCAGCCGGTGCTGACCATCCCCTATGCCGATCTCGAGGGCATCTTCCGTCCGCGCTATCTGCCCTGAGCGGTGCGCCCGCACTGCATCGAAGCACATCTCACGACACAGAAACACACCGCACCAACGCAAGCGCCGCGACCCGATCGGGTCGCGGCGCTGTTCGTCACGCCGCCCTTGCGGCTGCGGCGCAGGTCTTGCCGCGCTCAGAGCCGCATTTCGATCCCGTGCTCGGCCATGTAGCGTTTGGCGTCGGGGATGGTGTACTCACCAAAGTGGAAGATGCTGGCGGCCAGCACCGCATCGGCACCGCCTTCTTTCACGCCGGCGACCAGATGGTCGAGGTTGCCGACACCGCCGGAGGCGATCACCGGCACCTCCACCGCATCGCTGATCGCGCGGGTCACGCCGAGATCGAAGCCGACCTTGGTGCCATCGCGATCCATGCTGGTCAGGAGTAGTTCACCGGCGCCGTAGTCGACCATCTTGCGTGCCCACTCGACGGCATCCAGCCCGGTGGGTCGACGGCCGCCGTGGGTGAAGATCTCCCAGCGCGGCGGTTCGCCCTCGGCGCTGACCCGCTTGGCGTCGATCGCCACCACGATGCACTGGCTGCCGAAGCGCTCGGCGGCCTCGCGGACGAAGTCCGGGTGGGTCACCGCAGCGGTATTGATCGAGATCTTGTCGGCGCCGGCGTTGAGCATGGTGCGAATATCTTCGCAGCGGCGGATGCCGCCACCCACGGTGAGCGGGATGAACACCTCGCCGGCGATGCGTTCGACCATCTCCACCGTGGTGCCGCGGTCCTCGTGGCTGGCGGTAATGTCGAGGAAAGTGATCTCGTCCGCGCCCTGCTGGTTGTAGCGCTTGGCGATCTCCACCGGATCACCGGCGTCGCGGATGCCGACGAAGTTGACGCCCTTGACCACGCGGCCGGCATCGACATCGAGACACGGGATGATGCGCTTGGCGAGGGTCATGCGCGGCCTCCCCGGGCAGTGCCGCGGATCTCGTCGCTCAGCGCCTGGGCCTGGGCCACGTCGAGTGAGCCTTCATAGATGGCGCGGCCGGTGATGGCGCCGATGATGCCCTCGTCGGCGACCTCGGCCAGGGCGCGAATGTCGTCCAGGTTGGTGACGCCGCCGGAGGCGATCACCGGCAGGCCGCCATCGCGGGCCAGCGCGGCGGTTGCCTCGACGTTGACGCCTTGCATCATGCCGTCGCGGGCGATATCGGTGTAGACGATCGAGGTCACGCCGTCGTCGGCGAAGCGCTTGGCCAGATCGACCGCCTTGAGCGTGGAGACTTCGGCCCAGCCGTCGGTGGCGACGAAACCGTCGTTGGCATCGAGCCCGACGATCACGTGGCCGGGGAACTGCCGGCACATCTCGCCGACGAAGGCCGGCTCCTTCACCGCCTTGGTGCCGATGATGACATAGCTGACCCCGGCGGCGAGGTAGTGTTCGATGGTCTCGGCATTGCGGATGCCGCCGCCGATCTGGATCGGCAGATCGGGATAGGCGCGGGCGATGGCGGTGACCGCTTCACCGTTGACCGGTTTGCCTTCGAAGGCGCCGTTGAGATCGACCAGGTGCAGGCGGCGGGCGCCGGCTTCCACCCAGCGTGCGGCCATGGCCACCGGATCGTCACCGTAGGCGGTGGCGTCGTCCATGCGGCCCTGCTTGAGACGCACGCATTGGCCGTCCTTGAGATCGATGGCGGGAATCACCAGCATGTCGTCGAATCCTCTGCGTGTCGGCCAGCGCGAGCGCGGCTGGCACATGATCGGTGGGGCGGGGACGGCGCGCGCTGGCGGCGTCCCGGACGCTGCGCGCTCAGGGCGCCCAGTTGACGAAGTTTTCCAGCAGCTGCAGGCCGTCGCGGGCGCTCTTCTCGGGGTGGAACTGCACCGCGAAGACGCAGCCACGGCCGGTGGCCACGTGGGCCTCGACGCCGGCGTAGTGGGTCGCGCCGAAGACGTCGTCCGGGCTGGCGGCATCGACATAGTAGCTGTGCACGAAGTAGAAGCGCGCGCCATCGTCGATGCCCTGCCACAGCGGGTGGGTGTGGTGCTGAGCGACCCGGTTCCAGCCCATGTGCGGCACCTTCAAGCGCTCGCCGTCCGGCCCCACCAGCTGCTGGCCGAAGTGACGCACGCGTCCGGGCAGGAAACCGAGGCAGTCGATGCCGCCATTCTCGTCGCTGTGTTCGAACAGCATCTGCTGGCCGACGCAGATCCCCAGGAGCGGCTTCTGCTGGGCGTCGAGCAGCTCGCTGACCAGCCCGCGCAGCTCGCTGCGTTCGAGTTCGCCCATGCAGTCGCGGATCGCACCCTGGCCCGGCAGCACCAGCCGCGAGGCGCCGCGAATCGCGCGCGGGTCGCTGGTCACCACCACGTTCTCGTGGGTGACGTGCTCGAGCGCCTTGGCCACGGAGTGCAGGTTGCCCATGCCGTAGTCGATTACCGCAATCGTCATCGTGCGCTCCTCGTAGAATCGGTGACAGCCGCCGGGCGGGCGGCGGACGCCATCACAGGCTGCCCTTGGTCGACGGCAATTGGCCGGCCATGCGCGGGTCCGCTTCCACCGCAGCACGCACCGCGCGGCCGAAGGCCTTGAAGATGGTCTCCGCCTGGTGGTGGGCGTTGAACCCCTTGAGGTTGTCGATGTGCAGGGTCACCTGGGCGTGGTTGACGAAACCCTGGAAGAACTCCCAGCACAGCTGGGTATCGAAGCGGCCGATGCTGGCGCGAGTGAACTCGACGTCCATGAACAGGCCCGAGCGACCGGAGAAGTCGATCACCACCCGCGACAGCGCTTCGTCCAGGGGGACGTAGGCATGGCCGTAGCGGCGAATCCCGCGCTTGTCGCCGATCGCCTGGGCGAATGCCTGGCCCAAGGTGATGCCCAGATCCTCGACGGTATGGTGATCGTCGATCTCGAGATCGCCGTCGGCCTCGATGGTGAGATCGAGCATGCCGTGACGGGCGACCTGGTCGAGCATATGGTCGAGGAAGGGGACCCCGGTTCGGCTCTCGAGACGGCCACTGCCGTCGAGATTCACGGTGACCGTGATCTGAGTCTCTTGAGTCTGGCGTGACACCGTGGCGATGCGCTGGGACATGCGTGGGGAGTCTCCCGGTAGGTGTGGCGAGAATCGGCCATTATAGAGAATCGCCCCGGGCATCCGCTACAATGCAGGGATCACAGAGCGGCCTCGGCCGGGCCGCCGCGCTGACAGGGAGAGACAGGAGGCATGCCGGAAGCCGCGCGAACCAGCGATACCCTGGTGTGGTGTCACACAGAGACCCGCCACTCATATCGGCGCCTGGCGCCACCACACGGCGCTGCTCGTCGTTGCCATAGCCCCCGCTATGACGCCTCCTCGTGCCTTGCCTGGCAGCATCCTGAATCCAGTATGTCTCCGCGTCAGCTGCGGGACACCACACTCGCGACCCGCTGGCATACCGGGGGCAAGCCACCAGTGCGACCCGCTGATGTCACCGTGTCGGGCCGCCTGCGCCTGGCGCGTGGCGGGGAGCATCATCTCTTGGCCCCGCGAGCGGGCCGCGTTGTCAGGGAGGTTCGGCGCGCATGAAAGGATTGATCAGAGCGCTGCTCGCGGCCGTCGGCGTGCTGGGTATCGTGGTGGTGGTGGCGGTGGTCTATATCACCACCTTTTTCGATCCCAACGATCTCAAGCCGCGGCTGATCGAGGCGGTACGCGATCAGAGCGGGCTGGAGCTGAGCCTGGATGGCCCGCTGTCGTGGAGTTTCTATCCGCGCATCGGGGTCAGCGTGGCCGATGCCGAGGCCTGGCTGCCGCGCCAGTCCCACGACGACGAGCCCTTCGTCGCCTTTGACCGCGCCGAAGTGAGTGTCGCCTTCGCGCCCCTGCTGAGTGGTGATGTGTCGGTGGATGGCCTGATCCTCGATGGCATGCGTCTCAACCTGGTGCGCGACGCCCAGGGCCGGGGCAACTGGCAGACGCTGCTCGACCGTCTCGCCCAGCATGATGCCGCCGCCGATAGTGGCCGCAGTGAGGCGGCCGATGGCGCTGCGACGGGCAAGGACGCCAGTGGGGCGGCCCAGGGCGCGAGCGATGGCTCGGCCGAGGGTGACAGCCAGCCGGTGGCGTTCGATATCGCCAACGTCCAGGTCGCCAACAGCCGTGTCCACTACGTCGATCCCCGGCGCCCGCTGGACGTCACGCTCTCCAATCTGTCGCTGACCAGCAGCAATGTCAGTCCGCAATCCTCGTTCCCGCTGCAGCTCTCGTTCGATGTCTCGGGGGAGCAGCCCAAGATGAGCGGCAACGTGCAGTTGAAGAGCCAGATGCGCATGGACTTGAGCGCCGGGCGCTACACCTTCGACAAGGTCACGCTCAACGGCAAGGCGCAGTTGCCCGACATCGCCGAACAGGCCCAGAGTGGCAACCTGAAGATCGCCAGCCTGGTGGCCGACACGCGCCAGCGCCAGTATCGCGCCGATGGTATCCAACTGGGGGCGGCGTTCTCCTCGCCGGCGCTACGGGAGTCGCCGCTGTCGCTTGATCTCAAGCTCGACGCCAGCGCCGATCTCGACGCTGCCACCGCCGAACTCGACAACGTGGCACTGACCGGCGACGACAATCTCGATCTCAGCGGCAACGCCAAGATCACCGGACTGGATACCGACCCGCACTATCAGGGGCGGCTGAATATGGCCGCGCTCTCGCTGCGCGACTGGCTCACCCGCTTCGGTATCGATGTTCGCAGCGCCAATGACAAGGCGCTGACCTCGCTCTCACTGAGCGGCCCCTTCTCCGGTGATGCCCGGCGCATCGACTTCTCCGATCTCCAGCTCACGCTAGATCAGACCCAGCTGCGCGGGTCGTTGGGCGCGGCCTACGACGGCAGCGCGCTGGACTTCGATCTCGAGGGCGACAAGCTCGATCTCGACGCCTACCTCCCGCCGGCGGCGAGCAGCGGCGCACCGGCACAGGATGGCGCGAAGGCGTCCGACAAGGCCACCGCCTGGCTCGGCAGTCTCGGCATCGCCCCGGCGCTGGCGGCCGGCGAAGAGGCTGGGCTGCTGCCGGTGGATTGGCTCGCCCGGCTGAAGCAGGAAGGGCATCTGACGCTCGACTCGCTCACGCTCAAGGGTGCCAAGCTCAGTGACGTGGCGCTGGCCACCAGTGGTAGCGGTAGGCGCCAGCGGATCGATTCGCTGAGTGCCAATCTCTACGGCGGCAGCGTCAAGGCCTCCAGCGCGCTCGATCTGCGCCAGCAGCCCATTAAGCTCTCCTTCACCGAGCGCCTGCAGGGGGTACAACTGGCGCCGCTATACCAGGATGTGAGCGGCAAGTCCTCGCCGCTGCGGGGGACGCTCAGCCTGCAGGGCGACTTCGACTCGCGCACCAACACCCTCGCCGGGATTCAGCAGAACCTCAACGGCCAGGCGGCGCTGCGCATCGATGACGGCGCCATGCTCGACGTCAACGTACCGAAGCAGCTATGTACGGCCGTTGCCACACTGGAGGGCAAGCAGTCCGAGCGTGAGTGGAGCCAGGACACTGCCTTCGACCGGCTGCAGGCCACTGTGGTGGTGAAGGACGGTGTGGCCCGCAACGACGATCTCGATATCGCCATCCCCGGGGTGAGCCTGAGCGGCAAGGGAGAGGTCAACCTGGTCACCGACCGGCTCGACTACCGCGCCGCCGCGCGTCTGCAGGATACCGCCGATCAGGCCGCCTGCAGCGTCAACCCGCGTCTGGCGCGAATCGACTTCCCGATTCGCTGTCAGGGCAGTCTGACGGACGCGCCGGCTACCTGGTGCAGCTTCGACCGCGAGGCGTTCCAGCGTTCGCTGGGGGCGCTGGCCGAGGACGAAGCCAAGCGCAAGGCCGGTAAGCGGGTCGATAAGGTGCTGGACGACAAGCTCGACGACAAGACCCGGCGCAAGATCGACGACGCCCTGGGCGATGGCGCGTCGCAGGAGCTCGGCGACAAGATCCGAGGTCTGTTCAAATGAGGCCTGCCACTGGCCAGTTCCCGCGCCGACATCTTGTCGGCGCCTTGCTATTACCCGCTGTCGTCATCCGCCGACCCGAGGTGCCGTTTGGCTGAGTTTTCGTTATCGACCGAGGCGTTCCAGCGCCGCGTGCTCGACTGGTTCGATCGTCATGGACGCAAGACGCTGCCGTGGCAGCAGAACAAGACCGCCTATCGTGTCTGGGTCTCCGAGATCATGCTGCAGCAGACCCAGGTCGCCACCGTGGTGCCGTACTTCGAACGTTTCATGATGCGCTTTCCCAGCGTCCAGGCGCTCGCCGAGGCGCCGCAGGACGACGTGCTGCACCTGTGGACCGGGCTTGGCTACTACGCCCGTGCGCGCAATCTGCACAAGGCCGCGCGGCAGGTGGTCGAAGACTACGACGGCGAGTTCCCGACCCACGACCTTGACGCCATGACTTCGCTGCCCGGGATCGGCCGCTCCACCGCCGGTGCCATCATCAGCATCACCAGCGGGCGGCGGGCGGCGATTCTCGACGGCAACGTCAAGCGTGTCCTGGCGCGGCTGCATGCGGTGGCAGGTTGGCCCGGGCGCAGCGACGTGCTGGCACGGCTGTGGACGCTGGCCGAGCGCTACACCCCGCACGAGCGCCTGCCTGACTACACCCAGGCGATGATGGATCTGGGGGCGATGATCTGTACCCGGGGCAAGCCGAGCTGCCTGCTTTGCCCGTTCGAAGATGTCTGCGTGGCGCATGCGCAGGGGCGTGAGCGTGACTATCCCGGGCCCAAGCCCAAGCGCGAGACTCCCACGCGCAGCACTCGGATGCTCCTGCTGCAGGACGACAGTGGCCGGGTTCTGCTGCGCCAGCGCCCGCCCACTGGGCTTTGGGGTGGGCTCTGGTGTTTTCCCCAATTCGACGACGGCGAGGCCCTGCGCGACTGGCTGGCACGCTACCCTGGCACGCATCTGGCGCATGCTTGGCAGCCGTTCACACATGTCTTCACCCATTTCCGGCTCGACATCACACCTTGTCCGGCCAGGGTCAGCGATGCCAAGCTGGCGACCCATGTGGCCGAAGGCGCCGACGAGCGCTGGGTGGACCCCGCGAATCCCGGTGATATCGGCCTGGCCGCGCCGGTGAAGACCCTGCTCGAGAAGCTGGCCCAGATACCCACGACCACCGACTGAACCCGGAGTGACCCATGGCACGCACCGTATTCTGCCGCAAGTACCAGCAGGAGCTCGAAGCTCTGCCGTTTCCACCGCTGCCCGGCGCCAAAGGCCAGGAGATCCAGCAGAACGTCTCCAAGCGCGCCTGGGAAGAGTGGCAGGCCCAGCAGACCCGACTGATCAACGAGAAGCATCTCAACATGCTCGATCCTGAGTCGCGTGCCTACCTGATGGAGCAGATGGAGCGCTTCTTCGACAATCAGGAGACCGACCACGCCGAGGGCTACGTGCCGCCGAGGCAGTGATTTCGGTGGGGTCGAAAAAGATCCCATCTTTTTGAAATAAAAGGCTTGACCCGTGAAAGGCTTACTGGTTTAATTCGTCCCCGTTGGCAAGGGCCAGATAGCTCAGTTGGTAGAGCAGGGGATTGAAAATCCCCGTGTCGGCGGTTCGATTCCGTCTCTGGCCACCACGCTGCTGGGGTATCGCCAAGTGGTAAGGCACCGGTTTTTGGTATCGGCATTCCCAGGTTCGAATCCTGGTACCCCAGCCATTTGCCAACCTCTCTATGCTCGCCGACATAGCTCAGTTGGTAGAGCAACTGACTTGTAATCAGTAGGTCCCGGGTTCGACTCCTGGTGTCGGCACCAGAGCTTAGAGATTGATTTACAAGGCTTTTTTAGCCTTGAAGATAACCGCCCTCAAGGCGGTTTTTTTGTGTCTGCGTAGTAGGCCCGCGTAGCAGACGTCCCACCGTATTGCTGACCCGACCCGACCCGACCCGACCCGACCCGACCCGACCCGACCCGACCCGACCCATGAGAGAGGCTGAGCCGATCGGGCGAGCGTGCGCGTCTGCTTGGGATCTGAGCCGCCGGCGGGGCGGCCGTGCGGTCACAGGTTCTGGTAGAACATCCTCGCCGTCATGATGCCGGTGACGACGATGAACAGTGGTCTGACTACGGCCGAGCCGTTGCGCATGACCAAGTGACTGCCGAGGTAGGCGCCGAGGATCTGGCCGGCGCCCATGGCCAGCCCGATGGCGTAGTTGACGCTGCCCGCGGCCATGAAGAAGGCCAGCGAGACGACATTGCCGGTCAGGTTCAGGGGCTTCGAGGTCATCGAGGCGTGCTTGATGCTCATGCCCTGCAGGATCAGCAGCGAGAAGACCCACAGGGCGCCGGTGCCGGGGCCGAAGAAGCCGTTGTAGAAGCCGATGAGCAGGCCGAAGGCGACCAGGTAGACCGGGGTCGGCATGACCTTCCGGGCCGGCAGGTCCCGGCGCAGCTGCTTCGAGAACAGGGTGTAGAGCAGGATCGCCAGCATCAGGAACGGGATCAGGGTGTCGAGCAGCGCGTG
This sequence comes from Salinicola sp. RZ23, assembly GCF_003206675.1. Lineage (NCBI taxonomy): Bacteria > Pseudomonadati > Pseudomonadota > Gammaproteobacteria > Oceanospirillales > Halomonadaceae > Salinicola > Salinicola sp. RZ23. The sequence goes on along the minus strand of NZ_PZJK01000022.1, from coordinate 38,414 downwards.
GGAGGCGATCAGCGCCACGCCGGTGCCGGCCAGGGCGCCGAGCGCGGTAAACAGCATGCCGCCGATCACCAACTCCCGGTCGAGCTGGCCATGGCGCAGGTAGGTGGCGAAGGAGGTTGCTTCGCCGATGCTGGCCTGCAGCCGGTTGGTGCCCAGCGCGATCGAGGGCGGTATGCCCAGCAGCAGCATGGCGGGCAGGGAGATGAGCCCGCCGCCGCCACTGATGGCGTCGATGAAGCCGGCGACAATGGCGACGACGAACAGCGTGAGCAGCAGGTGTTCGCTCAGGAAGGTGAAGACGGTCATGCCTCGAGCCCCCGGTCATTGACGGTGATCCGGTCCATGACCCGTAGCGCGCCGTGGTAGTCGTTGACCGCATGGTGGTGGACGAGGCGGTTGTCCCACAGCGCCACCATATCTTTTTCCCAGGTGAGCCGGAAGGTGAACTCCGATTGGGCGATACGCTCGGTGAGATAGCGGATGAGGGGCTGGCTCTCTTCCCGAGTCATGCCCTTGAAGGCCAGGGCGTGCTCCTCGTTGATATAGAGCGCGCGCTTGCCGCCTCGCGGGTGTCGCATGACCGCAGGGTGCACGGCGCGGTAGGTGTCCGCCTCGCTGCCGCTGAAGTTGGTCAGGTGCTGACCCCGTTGGGTGGCATGGACATCGGAGGCGAACTCGACCTCCTGGCTTTCCAGCAGCGCCTGCAGCCCCTCGGAGAGCGAGTGAAAGACCGCCTCGGCGTTGCTGAAGACGGTATCTCCGCCGAGGGGCGGCGTTTCTCGCGCGGTCAGGAAGGTATAGTCCGGCGGTGTCTCCAGATAGGTGGAGTCCACGTGCCACTTACCGCTGAAGTTCTGCCGTTGCGTTGGGGTTTTGACGATCTGCACGATCTCGGGGTAATCCTCGATCCCCGAGGCGAAGGGGTATTTGGCAATCTCGCCGAACTGGCGTGCCAGGGTGAGATAGTCGTCGTGGGAAAAGCACTGGTTTCTGAGAATCAACACCTTGTAATGCAGCAGCTCATTTTTCAATTGCGCTGCCAAGGGGGCATCGATATCGCGCACTTGAATGCCGCGCACTTCTCCCCCCATATGGGAGCCGGTCGGTAGGATCTCATAACCCCATTGCGTGATCGTATCCATGGTTTTCCTGTGGCGTTTTGCTGGGCGCGTGCCGTTGCGACGGCGCACGGATGCCGGCGGTCGCGCGAAGCGGACCGGTGCGTGGCACGGGGTCGACATCGGGAAAACCGGGGTCTTGTTAATGGCGCTTGGGCTATCCCTGATATCCATGGTCTAGCGCCGTCGGTGGGCGCAGATGACACAGGAGTCTCATGAGCTCAATGAGCGCCGATTATCGGTTCTGGTGTGTCGAGTATTATCGTTGGTGTTAGATGACGGGGCGCTAGTCTAGAGTTGGCACTCAGGCTTTTCAATCATACATCAGAGACAGTTTTTGTAAGATAAATCCTACAATGTCGCCGAATCATCGAAGCGTTCAACGATGAGTGATAGATATCGTCTGATAATAACGATAGAGCGCTATTCTGGCGTGTCGCGGCGCTGGCAGGTGGCGATGGGAGCTGGCAGGTAGCGATGCCGGCGGCACGGATCACTGCCGTGCCGCCGGTGGGGGATATGACGTCAGCCTAGCGGGCCGTCAGACGCTCCCAGGTCACCGCCAATGCCGCTTCCGGCGTGGTGGCGGCCTGGATCGCCCATTCGCCGCGTTGCCGGGTGCCTGTGAACGTCTGCCAAGCGATAAAGGCTTCGGCGCGGGCGAGCACGGCGGCGGCGAGCTGCGCGAGCGTCTCGGTACCGTCGGTGCCATTGCGCCCGGCGAGGATTGCGGAGAGCGCCGGGGTCTGGGGTGCCGCGCCCGGCTGGCCGGCGTCCTGCCACGCTCGATAGGCCGTGGCCTCGGCCTGCTGGGTGCCCCAGCTCAGGCGCTCGCTCTCCGGGTAGTCTCGGATCAGCGGGCCAGCGGCGGCTTCGTAGCCCTGGTTGAGGCGCTGTAGCGCGGTGGCCCGGGCCTCGGCGAGACGCTCGGCGTCGGTGGGTGCCGGGGTGTGGGTGAAGGTTGCCATTAGAGTTGCACCTCGTAGTCGTCGCGTTGTCGATCCCAAGCGGCGTAGCGTGCGGCGAACTCATCATCCGGCTCATCGTCCTCGCGCATCGGCTCGGGACCGTAGTCGTTGAGCACCCAGACGGTCAGGCCCGCCTCGGTCTTGGTCGCTTTGAGGACCGGCATCCAGGGCAGTGTGTTGGAGGCGAAGTCGTCGAAGGTGCCATGGCCGGCCTGGCTAAAGTCGAGCACGTCGCACGTATCGCCAATCGTCACGGTGAGCGCCTCTCCCTCGGCGGAGAAAGACGCCGGGGCGTAGTCGCGTTGGCGCTGCGGGGTCAGTATCAGTTTCATCGACTATCTCCAGTTGTACGTCGCGGTAAGGTGAACGCGTGGCGTGTAGTCAGCCAAGTCACGTTTTTGCAAGTCACCGATCTGCGCGACTACCGTTGATCCGTTGCCGCTGGGGTAAGCTCTGAGATAGCACATGTCCTCGTATCTGATCTCTTTTCCGGCATAGTCGGTGCCATCGGCGAAAACAATGGAAGGTGTGACCGATCCTGAACTGACGGCGCGTAGCGGAAGTGTCCAAACCGCTTGCTTGATGCGATTGCTCCCTACGGTGCCAGCATCCTCGGTCAGTGCGAAAAAGCTTTTACGCGCGATTGCGGAGCCATCTCCAAATTTGATCACGCTGCCGTTAGCATTCTCGTAGTGCTTGAAGAGAAAATCGGATCTGTCATCGGAGACGCTGCCGGCGTTGAAGCAACGAGACCATTTTCCCCACTCTTTTTTCGATATGTCGCCTATACGCTCATAGATATACAAGTCGCTGACGCCTATAAACTTCTGATAGATGAAGTTCATGTAGACACGGGATAAATTGATTAATAGTCCGGTATAGTTGCCATCGCCCAAGGGTCCATTGGACCACTGGGTGGCGATGGTGCCGATCTTGTTATCCCTTATCCAAGTGTCGAAATCGCGGCCAAATTCGTCCGCGATGTCTGGAGCCGTTCCACCCAGGCCCCAGGCCCCCACCTCCATCAGTTCGCCATCGGCCGTTCCCACATCCCTCGTCGCCGCGGTACCGACTTCGTTCGCCAGCCCCGAGCCGCGTTTATGCATGATCTGGTCGGCGTCGACGCTCTCCGCCGAGCGTGCCGCCGCCTTGGCGCTATCGGCGGCGGCGGTCTTGCTGCTGTTGGCCGCTGAGGCGCTGTTAGCGGCGCGGGTCTCACTGCTCTTGGCCGCGGATCGGCTCGCCGCCGCTGCCGTCTCGCTCTGCTTGGCGGCGGCGGCCTGGTCCGCCGCGGTGCGGGCCATGGCGACGGTGTTGTTGAGCGCCGGCACGAAGCGCAGGCGGTGACCACCGGCGGCGAGGCCGGTATCCGGGTTGGCGTCGTCGGTGACGGTGAGGCCGTCGCCGCCCAGATCGTCGGGAAAGGTGACTGTTGCCATCAGAGGATCTCCAGCAGTTTCAGGCTATGGGTATGGGTAAAGGCGTAGGGCTGGGCGAGCGGGTCGAGCTGCTGCTGCCGCGCGAGGAAGGTGCGGGCGAAGTTCTCCGGCCGGGCGGCGAGATTGAAGGCGTAGACCAGCTCGCCGTGGGTGCCGAGCACCCGCTGCAGCGAGTAGAGACGCTGGTAGGCCTCTTCTTCACTGAGCCAGTCGAGCGTGAAGGTGGCGGTGCGCCGCTGGCGCTTCACATCGGCGTACTCGGTGCGGTCGCCGGCCTCGGCGAACTCGGTGGCATTGTCGAAGCCGTGCTGGATGCCGTAGGAGACGTTGGTCGCCGGCTGCCAGGCGTCGGCGAGGAAGAGCCGGCCGAAGCGCACCGCGCCCTCCGGGTTGCCGGCGTCGTCGATCTCGACCCGCACGCTCTGGGCGAGCTGAACGTCGTCGGCGAACACCGTCAGCAGCGGCGTGTAGAGGTCGCGATCCTCCTCGGCGATGGTGCCGAGCCAGTAGTTGTCGTACTCCCACTCCAGCTCCGCGGTGGCGAAGAGCTGCGGCCAGACGGTCTGCCAGGCGCTGTCCCAGAGCAGGAAGCGCTGGTCCACATCGCCGTAGATCCGTACCCGGTAGCGCGCCGGGGCGGAGAAGGAGTGGGCGGCGATCGCCAGGCACTGGATCGGCCGCGGCTTGTCCAGGGTGATATCGAACCAGGTCGAGGCCGGGTCGGCGTCCACGCTCTTGCAGCGCACGGCGAGTGTCGGGTCCTGGGCCAGCGTCAACGGCAGGCTCGCCAGCCAGTCGCCGCCGGAGAGCGTGGCGCGCTCGACCCGGTTGGGCCAGCACAGGGTGATCGTGTCGGGATTCAGTGCCATCAGCCCCAAAGCTCCAGTGTGAGTCGCCCGCTACGGGCATTGATCTGCTGGCCGAGCACCAGCAGCGTGCGGCCGGCGGCGTAGCCCTGGCGCGGGGTGACGAGGGTGACCCGCTCGCCGATCGCCAGCCGGTGGTGGCTCACCCGCCCCTCCAGGGTCACCCGGTCGCGGCGTACGCTGACCAGTGCGAGAAGCGCTTCGGCGGCGGCCTGGGCGTCGTCGAGGTCCCGCAGGCAGGTGTCGAGGGTCAGCTCGCCGGCCAGCGGATGCCGTTCGAGCACCTCGGGGCGCTCGGCGATCGCCTCCCGGTACTGGCGCCCGAGGCGCGCCCGGCGCCCCTCGTCGACCACCCCGGCGAGATCGGTCTGCGTCGTTTCGAGCCGGTCGGCGCGCAGCGTCACCCGCCAGATCGGCAGGCCGTCGCTGCTGGCCCCGGTGGCCTTGCGCTCGAGGCTGACGATCTCGTGGTCGTGGATTGTCGTCGGCGTGTCACCGGTCTGCGTGAGTGGGGGCTCGAGCCGGGCGGCGCGCAGCGTGCCTTCGGCGTCGAGCCGCCACCAGCCGCCGGCGGTGACCAGGCGGTCGAGCAGATCGGCGGTGTTGGCGCTGTCGGTGACATAGAGCCCGACCCGGCCCAGCCCGGCCAGGGCGGAGGCGTCGCAGGGCTGGTCGACCTCGGCGCAGAGGGCGGCGATCACCGCCTCGATCTCCCGCTGCGCGGTATGGGCGTCGCAGGTCAGGCTGCCCGCCGGGGGGGCGCCCAGACGCAGATAGCCGCGCCAGGCGCGCCACTCGCCGGCGGCCGGGGCGGTGGTCTGGAGGGCGTCGAGAGAGGCGTACTCCGCCCCCGCGGTCAGCGCGGCGCCCTTGTCGTAGACCGCCGCGACTCGGCAGTCGTCGCGGCTGCTGACCTGGTAGATCAGCCTGGCGCTGTTGACCAGCACCGGCTGGGCGTTGCGCACGTCGCCATAGACCCGCGGCTTGGGCTGGCCCTGGATATCGTCGGCGGTGCCCTCGACGCCCTCGGGCAGCGCATTGCTGCCGGCGTAGGTCTGGTAGGGATGCGGGCGCTGCAGCAGCGCCTGGGGCGCGCGCAGCGTGAGCGCCACCGTCTGGCGCTGGTGGCTGAGCCCGGCGGCGGTCCCGCGCAGCACCTCGCGCACGCCCGCCTCGGTGGCCAGCCGGAGCACTACCGCGCGGCCATCCACGGCGTAGTCGGCCAGGTAATCCAAGCCGCCATCGGCGTTGATCAGGGTGGTCTCGCCGACCCCGGAGCGCTCGACGCCGACCACCCCGCCGGCATAGAGCCCGGCCTGATAGAGCCCCGGCTGCTGGATGCGCGGCAGGTAGAGGGTGTCGTCGGGGGCGTCGTAGGCGCCGTCGGAGAAGCGCAGCACGCAGGGCCGGTTCTCCGGGTCGCGGGCCTCGATGGTGAGCAGCCAGGTCATGCCAGCGCCTCCAGTCGGGCGCGGTCATCCAGCGCCTGGTTGCTGTCGGCGATGCGCGTGAGCTGGTCGATCGAGCGCTGATGGCCGGCCTGGGCCACCCGCACCCCGGCGCCCTCGTGGGCCTCGATCCGGCGCAGCAGCTCGGTGTTCTCGGCGGTGAGCCGGGCGAGACGTTCGAGCAGCGGCGCCAGCTCGGCGCTCTCCCGGTTACCGCCACCCCCCACCGGGGCCGGCGCGCCATCGAGGCGCACCCCGAGGGAGCCATCGGCACCGCGGGAGAGCGGCATGATCGCCTCCGGCCCCGCCTCGCCCATCAGCGCGGTATTGAACAGCGTCGGCTGGGTGATGATCTCGGCGCCGCCGAAGGCCCCGCCGATGTTGTAGGTCGGCAGGCGGTCGAGGGACTGCTTGAGCAGGGTGAGCTGCTGGGCCACCGAATCGCTGTTCTGGACCGCTTCGTTGTAGCCCTTGAGCAGCTCGCGCACCCGCTTCGAGGTGGGCAGGCCGGGGCGGTAGCGGTAGTCGTAATCGCCCGAGAGCAGGTCATCCAGGGACGACGCGCCGCGGCGCACGTTCTTGTGGTACTTGTAGTGCTCGGCCAGGCCGCCGCGGGTGCTCGAGCCGGTGGCGTTGGGGTCGCGGTTGAACGCGATCACCTTCTGGTAGCCATCGTAGGTCGCCTGCAGCGAGCGGATCTCGCCCTGCAGCGTCTTGCGCTGCTCGGCCAGCGTGCGGGCCCGCTCCTGGGCGATGCGCTGCTTCTCGGCGGCCTCGGCCGCCCGCCGCCGGGCCTCGATCTCGGCCGCCTGCTGCTGGGCCAGCCCCAGCGCCACCAGTGCCTCCTGCAGGCTCTGCATGGTGGTATTGAGGGTGATGAACTGATCGGTGGTGCGGCTCATCTCCGCGCTCAGCCCGGTGAGCTGGCGCAGCTGATCGAGGGCGCGGGATTCGAGGGTGCCGGTGTTGCCATCGACCCGGTCGGTGGCGCCCTTGATCGCCTCCAGCGCCGAGATCTGGCCATCGCCGTCGCGGTCGAGCTGCTGGATCAGGCTGCGGATCTGGGCGTCCGAGGCGATACCTTGAAGCCCGGTCTGCAGCTCGCCGAAGGTGAGCAGGCCATCCAGGTTGGTATCCAGCGCCGCGAACAGCGGGTCCAGCGCCGAGGCGATGCCGCCGGGCAACTGATCGACGGCGCTCGCCAGTGCGGCCTTGATCTCCGCGGCCACGTACTGCTCGGCGCTGACCTGATCGGGCAGCGCGCCGAGGGCCGCGACGATCTCGCCACGGATACGCTGATAGCCGCTGCCGGAGCCGTAGTAGGCCGCCCCCGCCTGCTGGTAGCGCTCGGCGTACTGGGTCAGCCCGCCGAGGGCGTCGCGGTCGCCGCTCTGGGCCTTGACCAACTGGCGTGCGAACTGCGCCTGGGCCGCCTGCAGATTGGGGCCGGGGGCGCCGCCGCTGGCCTGCTGCTGATCGACCCAGACGCCGATGCTGCCCAGGGTCTGGGCGAGCTGGCTCGACGCCTGGGCCAGGGCACGGCGGTAGTCGTCACTCGCCTGACGCGCCGCGGCCAGCGCCTGCTGCTCATCCTGCAGGGCCCAGATGCGCTGCTGGATCGGGCGCAGCGAGGCATCCAGCGTCTCCAGCTCCTGCTGGCGCTGCAGGCTGAGCGCGGCCTGCTCGCGGCCGGCCAGCTCGAGCAGGGTGATGCGCTGATCGAAGGCCTGGCCGGCGAAGGTCTCATAGGCCCGGCGCACCGCATCCTTGGCGGTCTCCACCTGCGACTGGGCCGCCGCCTGCAGGTCTTGCAACGACTGGTTCGTCTCTTGGATCGGGTCAGAGATCGCAGCGAAGGCATCGGCGATGCCCATCAGCTCGCTGTAGGTCTGGCGCCCGGCGGCGCTGTTGAGATCGAGGGACTCGACCACGGCGCGGAACTGCTCGCGGGTCGAGTAGGCCGAGAGCCCCGCGCGGTGGAGCGTCGGCGTGAGCTGAGCGATGGCGCGCTGCTGGCGCTCGCTCTCGCTGAAGAAGTTGGCGTAGTAGCGCTGGGCCTGGCTCTGCAGGGCGTCGAGGCCGCCGGCGAGCTGCTGCAGGTTCAGGGCCGCCTCGACCGCACGATCCCCCATGTTATCGAAGCTCAGGTTCAACTGATCCGAGATCGCCGAGACCGCGGCATGCGCCCCCACCCCGGCGGTGATCTGGGCCAGCGCGTCCTCCATCGAGCGGCGGGTGTCACTGACCACGCCGACGGCGTAGTGACGCACGCTGTCGCCGAGGCCATCGATCAGATTGCCGAGCTGCAGCGCCTGGGCCAGCTGCGGCACCGCCTTCTCCGCGGTCTTCGCGTTGATCACGCCGACCCGGTCGATCAGCGAGGCGGTCACCTCGGAGGCGCTTTGCGCGAGCGCCTGGGTGATCACCGCATAGCGGCGGGTGATGATCTTGCCCAGGGAGTCGTTATGGAGCTTGGTCGACCAGCCATCGAGGGCATCTCGCACCGTCTCGATCTGCTCGGCGCTGGCGCCGCTGGCCAGGGTCTGGTCGAGGGCGACCAGGGCATCGAGCAGCTTCTGTAGATCCTTGGGTTCGTATTTGGTCTTTTTGGTGAAGCCGTAAGCGCCGAAGGCGGACTCCCGGCCGCCGCCGTGCCGGAATCCCGCCTGATTGTCGCTGGCCCGGTTCTCGAAGCGCGCCTTGTAGTCGCGGTGGCTGCCGAACAGCGAATCGACCATGCCGCCCAGGGTCGAGCCGGCGAAGGCGCCGAGGGAGCCGCCGAAGAAGGTGCCGACGCCACCGCCGAGGGTCGCGCCCAGGTTTGAATTCGCCTGCTTGCCGAATAGCGAGGAGCCGAGCTTGTTGCCCACCTGGGTACCGGCGTAGGCCGCGCCGAGGCTCGCCAGGCCATTGAAGCCGGTGAAGTTGGAGAACGAGCCGCCCCAGAGGCCGGGGCTGGCGCCGCCGAGGGCGCTGTTGGCACCGGCCAGCGCCTGGCTGGAGAGGCCGCCGCTCGTCCCCAGTCCGGCGTTGATCGTCGGCGTGGCGCCGGTCCAGGCGATCGCCCCGAAGCCGTCGGTGATGCCCTGGTAGAGCGTCTTGCCCAGGCTGGCCAGATCCAGGCCACTGCCGCCGAATCCGCCGCCCGTGCCGCTCGCCAGGGCGCTGCCGGTACCGGCCAGCGAGCCCCCTACCGACAGCCCCAGCGAGGCGACGATACGCTTGGTGGTGTAGGTGTGGATGATCTCTGCCAGGGCCGAGATCGCCTGGGTCTTGAGCCCCTCGAAGGAGGTCTTGGCGCCGCCCAGCAGGCGCTGCCAGAAGCCCTGGAAGGTGTCGTCGAGCCCGGCGACCATCTGATCCAGAGTGCGCGAGAGCATGCTGGTCTCTTGGGTGACGCGCCGGGTCGCCTGGCTGGCGTCGAGGCCATAGGTCTGGGCGGCATCGCCTGAGTTCTGATATTGCTTGTCGAGGCGCGCATAGGCGTCCTCGAGCCACGCCACCGACTTGTTCTCGCGCAGCGAGTATTCGGTGAGGATGGCCTTTTGCTCGGCGTATTTGCGCTGACTTTTCTGTAGCGGATACAGCGTGTCCAGCAATGACTGGAGGCTGTTTTCGTACTGCCGCTGCGCCTTGGCCGCTTCTGTTTGCGTGTCGCTCAGTTGTTGGGCTGATTCATCGACCTTGAACAGCCACTGGTCGAGCGTCTTGAACGATCGTGCTCCCTGTTCCTGACGGGCAGCGGCCAGCTTCTGCTCGATCTCGCGCAGATTCTCCTGGGCTTCACCGAGCGCATTGATACCCGAAACCTGATCACCGAGGTTGCCGATACCAGTGATGCTGTAACCGTCGTCTTCGGCTTGTAGCTTGGCGAGTTCTTCCCGAGCCGCCGCCGCCTTGAGCGTGGCTTCTTCCAGGTGCCGATTCAACGACTGGAGAGATTGCCCGAGATCCTTATCGGACATCTTGTCGAGCTGATCGTTGAAGTCGGAAAGTTCATCCTCCGTCAGCCCCACTTGATGCTGTGTCAGCCCCAACTCTTCACGGAAGGTGTAAAGCATGCCGGCGGCTGCCACGACGACGCCCAAGGGCCCAAAGGCGGTGGCCATCACGCCGCGCAGCGCGCGCAGGGTGCCGGTCAGGGTGAGCGAGGCGCCGTTGGCGGCCAGGGCCCCGGTGGCGTAGGTCGCCAGGCTCTGGGCCAGATGCCCGGCGTAGAGCGAAGCCAGCACCTGGCCGGTGGTGACCAGGCCGTCGAACACCGCGCGCATGCCGCCGGCGTCGCGGATCAGCCCGCTCAGGCCGTCGGCGGCGGCGGCCAGACTCGGCCCGAGGGCGACCAGAAGCTGGTTGCCGAGCCCTTCCACCGCGGCGCCGACCTGGCGCAGGGCGCGGTCGGCCTCGGCGGCGTCGGCCAGTTCGAGGCCGGAGAGGGCCACACCCAGGGTGCGCGCCTCCTCACTGTAGGTGCGCAGCCGCAGCCCGCCCGCCTGCAGCAGCGGGTTGAGCCGCGAGGCGCCTTCGGCCAGGGTCTCGAAGGCGTGGGTGCGCTGGGCGGGGTCGTCGAGGCGGGCGATCGCCTCGGTGATCTGCTGTAGCTGGGCATCCGGGTCGAGGGATTGCAGCTCGCGCAGATCGAGATTGAGCTGGGCGAACACCCCGGCCGCGGCGCCATCGCCGCCATCGCCGCCGGCGCCGAGCTCGCCCAGGGTGGTCTGGAGCCGGGTGAAGATCTCGCCGACCTGGCTGGCTTGCAGCCCCACCTGCTGGCCGGCGTGCTGCCACTCTTGCAGCTTAGTGGCGCTAAGCCCGAGGGCCTGGGCCAGCGATTCGGTCTCGGCCAGCTGCCTGGCCTGATCGCGCAGGGCGCCCACGCCGGCGCGGCCGAGGGCGGCGAGCTGCCCGCCCGCGGCCCGACCCAGGCCCTCCAGGCGCTGGAGATGGCCATTGACCGTCTCCAGCGCCCGGTCGCTGTCCGCCATGGCGGCGGCGAAGCGCTGGCCGCTGCGCTCGGCGTCGCCGGCGAAGGTGTCGAGCGCCTGGGCGCTGTCGCGCAGCACGCCGGTCAGCGGCCGGGCGTCGGCGGTCAGGGTGACCCTGAGGAGGGAATCATTGGCCATCGAAAACGTGCTCCTGCTACAGCGCGTGAGTGCTATCTGAGAAGTCGGCGAGCGCAGCCCTCAATCGCCATCTGAAAAGTCGGCGAGCGCAGCCCTTTTCCGCTAGGTCTCCCGCATCGCCTCCAGCGCCCCGCGCTCAAGCCTTCGAATCTGCTGAAAGCGCGCCTGGGCCTGCTCGGGGGCGACACCGGAGAGCTCCATCACCACCTTGAGGGCGGCGTAGTCGAGCCCGCTCACGCCGCCCATCGGGGTCGGCTTCCACTGGGTCGCGCAGTCGAGGAAGAGCGCCAGCGCCTCCCAGTTCTCCGGCAGCACCGCGAAGGTTTCCGGGGTGTCGTCGAGGTCCAGCGTCTCGGGCACCCGGATGCCCAGCTCGGCGCACTCGCGGTGGAACTCGGCCACGCTGCGTGCCGGCGGGCGCCGGGCGCCCCGGGCCCAGAAGGCGCCGGCGTCGATCAGGTTCTGGGCCGGTTCTTTTTTGTGATGCTGTCGTGGTAGGCGCTGATCAGCGCGACGCTGGCCGCCGGGTCGTTCTTGACCGCCTCGAGCAGCGCCTCGCCGGCCAGCGGCTCGCCGTGCTCGCCCGGCACTTCGATATCACTGACCCCGACCAGTACCGCGTCGAGCAGCTTGGTCTCCTCCGGCAGGTGCTGGGCTTCGTCGTGGGGCAGCACCTTGAAGGTGGCGGTGAAGCGCCCGCTCTGCTCCTTGCCCTGCTCGTCGTAGAGGGTGACGACGACCGGCTGCTGGTAGGTGCGCTTGGGGTTGAGGGTGAACATGGGTGGCTCTCCTGTGGATCGACATGTGATCTGAAAACGGCCTGCGCTCGGCGACGTGGCGCTTTAGGCGCCCCGGCTCTGGCGCTGCCGGCGTCGCCGGCGGCTTCGGGCCGGCTAAACAGCGGCCGGCTAAACAGCGGCCGGCTAAACAGCGGCGCGGGCGTCAGCGGCAGACGATGCGCACTTCGTCGTCGCCGGCGACCGGTTCCGGGGTGTAGGGGATGGTCAGCATCTGGTCGCCTTCGTCGTCGGCGTAGCTCGGCGCCTGGATCGTGACCCGCGGCAGGTTGAGCTCCAGCGTCTTGCCCGCTTCGGTGCCGTGGGCGAAGACGATCGGGCCCGGTTCCCGCGCCAGCGCGCGCTGGAAGAAGTTGATCTCGGCGACGCCCGGGTCGTCGATCTGCATCGAGCCGGAGGGGGCGCGCCCGGTGATGGCGACGTCGTTGGCGTCGACCACGGTGCGGTGGCGGGTCTGTACCGCCATGTCGAGGCTGAACTGGCTGAACGGGGTCGAGTCGCGGCCGAAGACGCTGAGGTCGGTGTTGGCGCTGTTGATCGCCAGCGGCGCCTGCCAGGCACTCAGATCCACCGTCGGCAGCGCGGCGTCGACGATCGGGCGCAGCAGCGCCATGAAGGTGACGGTCATGGTCGGCACGCTCTGGGCGTTGAGCGCGAACTGCACCGTGCCCCGGGCGCCGCGGCCTTCGTGGAGGGTCTTGTCGACATGGCAGTAGAGGCGCCCGGAGGCTTCGTTGTCCGACACCGGGGTGTAGACGACCTGGGCCGGGGTATCGCCGTCGGCGGCGATCAGCGTTTCGGCGAAGCCGCAGGCGCGCAGCAGGCTGCCCCAGGGCGGTGCGCTGCCGGCGCTCTCCGGCGACACCATCTCGACCGCGAGCTGCACCTGCATATGCTTCTCGCCGGGCAGGCCGGGGGTGTTGCCGTAGTAGGGGCGGATCACGCTGCGCTGGATATCGTCGCCGGAGAGCGGCGTCACCTCGATCGAGGTGGGCTGGATCGCCGCCATCTCGGCGGGCATGGCCTCGGCGTTGTAGCTCGATTCGAGGCCGAAGCGAATCACGCGACGGTTGGTTTTCTGGTTGCTCACGTCAAGTCTCCCCGCCGGTCGGCGGCTGATGGAACATTGGCTCCGGCGCGGGGCGCGGATGGCCAGGGGCTGGTTGAACAGGGCCCAGCTTGACGGCCGCGGGGCGGCCAACCCAGTTAAGGCGTTTTACGAAAGATCGGGGCGCTGCGAGGAAGATCGAGAGGGCAGAGGGCTGCTTGTGGTCGGGCCGGGGCAGCGCTAACGCCAGGGGCTGACGCCAGGGATGGCGGAAGTCACGCCCAGGGAAGGGTTTACAGCGCCCTGGCGGTGCGCTGTCTTCGGTGCCGTGGCGCCTCGTGTTCGTCAACGAGGACGCCAACCGCGTTCAGGGAGGGAGGCGCCCGCCACCCCCGGCCGGGCCGGCGTTGCGCGGCTGATCTTTCTGGCGCCGGGCCGCCTAGAGCAGTGCCGGCTGGCGTCGCGCCCGGGCCAACCGCCGCTGTTGGGCGATGATGGCGTAGACATGCATCTCGCTGAGACGGTGGTGGGCGGCCAGGGCGGTGATGCTGGCGCGGGTGCCGTCGAAGGTTTCGAACATCTCGCGGTCGCGCAGGGCGGTCTCCAGCCGCTGGCCCCGGGGCAGATAGAAGGAGTGGCCGCCATGGTGGGTGGCCAGGGCGCGCACCGTGGTGAAGGCCCAGTGGCGCGCCTGGTGCGGCTCGGCGCCGGCGTCGCGGAAGGTGCGCTCGAGGGTGTGGATCAGATCGACGAGCCCGCCGGGCCACTTGGCCAGCAGCGCCGGGTCGTTGGGGGTGGCCGCGGCGTCATCGGGGATCGCCGGGAACAGCTCGAGGGTCTTGCTCATCGGGGTCGCCTCCGGGGGCGCGCGGCGCGCCGGGTCTGTGGGGCCTGGCGTCGTCTCGCGTCTCGTCGTGTCGCGTCAGATCGTGTCGCGGTGTCGCGTCGTGTCAGTTCGTGTCGTGTCAGGTCGTATCGTGTCGGGTTCGGCGCAGGCCGCACCGGCGCCGCTCAGGGCGCCGTGGCGTCGTAGCCGGGCCAGGGCACGAGGGGGACGCTGAGGTCGTAGACATCCATCATCGCTGCCGAGCGGTGGCCGCTGGCTTCGAGCTTGTCGTGGCGGGTGCCGGCGGTGTCGGTGATGCCGCGGCGCTTGAGGTCGTGCAGGCCGAAGCGCTGCTCGGGGCGGATCACGCGTTCGGCGATGGCGAGACGGATGAAGCGCTGCCAGGCGCTGTCGAGGCTCGATTTCTGCAGGGCGGCACCGTCGGCGGCGACGATCAGCGGCCGGGCGGCGGCGTCTTGGGGTACCGGCAGGGCGCGGGCGCGCCACAGGGCATCCCGGTGGCGGGTGGCGGCGTCCCAGGCGTGGCGCAGGCGCGGGTACCAGCGGATCACGCTGTCGCGGCTGCCCTTGCGGCGGTTGGTGTGCACGCCCGCCGGGGTGTGGTGGGCGTCGGTGAGGGTGACCACTTCGATACCGCGCAGGCGGCAGATATAGGCCAGCTCCATCACGATCCAGAGATAGGGGGCGCAGGCGCCAGCTTCGCCCCGGCGGCGCTGGCCGCGTTCGCGGGCGAACTCGGTCAGCGCGGCCACGGTCTCCAGCTCGGGCAGCCGGCGGCGGCGGCGTTCGCGGGCGGCTTCGACGCCGCGGGCCGGGTTGGTGTCGCAGTAGCCACGGTTGATGCCCCAGCGGAACAGCCGGCGCAGGTAGCGCAGCAGATGGTTGGCCTTGGCCGGGGTGCCGTCGCTGGCGATGCGGTCGACCAGACGCTGGACCAGCGCCGGCTGGAACTGGCGCGTGGGCAGCTCGCCCAGGGGCTTGCCCAGCTTGGTCGGCATCTCGATCAGCAGCTTGCGGCACCAGGCGTAATCCTGCTGGGTGCGCGGGGCGAGCTGCTGGAACTGCTCGGCGGCGTGGAAGGCGGCGGCGAGATAGGCCAGCGAGTCGCGGTCGAGCCCGTCGCGGTCGGCGGCGATCTGGCGCAGCTCGTCCAGGGTCGCCTGGGCGTCGGCGACATTGCGCCGGCGCAGGCGGTTGGCCTCGTCGCGGTACTGCCGATACCAGCGCCCGCGGCCGCGGGCATCGAAGTAGATCCCCGGCGGCAGCCGCGACTGGTCGATATGCGCGGGGATCGCCGGATGATGGCGCCGGCGGCCGCTCTCGCCAGCGTGATCGGCCTTGCCGCGGCTTCCGGCGGTATGGCGCGCTTCGCCGTGGCGTTGGGCGGTATGGAGAGCTTCGCCGCGGGGCTGGGCGGCGTTATCAGCGGCACCGCGGCTTCGGGCGGTATGGCGCGCTTCGCCGCGGGGTTGGGCGGCAGTATCGGCAGCGGGCATGGTGGCGTCCTTGTTCTGGTTCGAGTCTGGTTCGGGTCCGACTCGGGTCTGGTTCAATTCCGGTTCAGATCGGGGTCAAGTCCGGTTCGAGGCGCGTGACGCGCCAGGTCACAGCACCTGGCGCGGGTCGAGGGTGTCGTTGGCGGCGGGGTCGCCGAGCCCGCCGGCCTGGTTGATCAGGTCGAGGGTGGTCCAGGGGCCGCGGCGGCCATGGAACACCCGCACGCCCTGTTCACGCAGACAGCGGGCGATATCCGCCGGACGCTGGTAGCCGGTGATCTGGCGCAGCGCCTCGCAGCCGAGCACGCCGGAATGCGGGCCGGCGTCGGAGCCGTATCCAGCGCCGCGGCTGGCGTCGGGGCCGCATGGAGCGCCGAGGTTGGCTTTCCGGCTGGCGTCGGAGCCGTATACAGCGCCGCGGCTGGCGTCGGAGCCGCCAATAGAAAGATCAGCGCACATGGCGTTGCCTCCGTTCGCGCAGCGACTGGCAGTCGATGCAGGTCTCGCTCCAGGGCGCGGCGGCGCGCCGGGCGGCGGGAATCTCTTCGCCGCAGTCGGCGCACTCGTCGGCGCTGGCCTGGGCCTCGGGCAGCCGGTGGCGGGCCAGCGACTGGGTGAGATGGCGCTCGATCACAGCAAGGGCGTTGTCGGCAAGATCAGCCATGGGTCAGCTCCTGGACATGCTGGCCATCGCGGTAGGCGCAGCGGTGGTGGGTGACGGCCTGGCGCAGGGCTTCTTCGCTGTCGAAGGCGATCACCAGGGCGTAGCGGTGGCGGGTGGCGCCGCTGGCATCGCTGAGCACGGCCAGCTCGCCCGCCTCCTGCAGGGTGCCGCGGGCGATCTTCTCGGCGCCGCTCCTGGCGTGGGCCGGGTGCTGGCTCGGGGTCAAGGTCGTGGTCATGGTCTGGCTCCTGTTCGGGTTCGGGTTCGTGTTCGTGTTCGGGGGCAGTGTCTGAGTCATGGGTCGCTCCGGGTCAGTGGGGCGCGGGCAAGCCGTCACCGGCGCCTGGCCTCGCGGGCGGGGCGGCGGTGGCGGGCCTGGGGGTGTGTGGCGGTTGGCGCCGGGCGAGGGCGCGGATCAGGCGCTGTTCGACATCGGCGTTCTCCACCTCGGCGCGGGCGGCTTCGCTCGCGCGCCATTCGCGGTAACGGGCGAGCTGGGCCTCCAGCTCGTCTGGGGTCGGCGCCCGCGGGGTGAGCAGATGGCGCGGCAGCGTCGTCAGGGGTTGAGACGCGGGGGCCGTAGAGACCGGACGCGTCGTGGTCGTATAAGAAGCGGGGTCCGTACAGTTAGTGACACAAGTCCAAGGATCGGCGGCTGCGCCGCCTCCCGAAAATTCGCCAGACACCCCGCCCACGGCCAGGCGGCGCCTGGGGCGCACCTCCCAGCGGTAGAGGCGGGTGAGGTACTCGGCGGCATGGCCGCGGCGGTCGCTGACCACCAGCCCCTTGGGCACGCGGATCTCGTCGCCGTAGCGGCCGCGTTCGACCAGCCCCGGATTGACCTCGCCGCTGGCGTGGCTGACGTCGTCGCCGGCCTGGGCGCGGCGGAAGGCGGGGATCGACCACGGCTTGATCGGCTGCAACTTGCGCGGCGCATTGGGCCCGCCCATCAGGCGCAGGTAGCGGTCCCACTGGCCGGCCAGGGCGGCGGCGCGCACCCGGTGCAGCACCCGAGCGATGCTGGGGCGCGGGCGGGTGGCGGCTTCCCACTGCTGCAGGGTGTCCGCCTGGCGTTCGGTCAGCCGGCGCACCTCGCGCCAGACGGTGACGCTGGGCAGGCCGAGGAACTGGAACTGGCGGATGCCCCAGGTCGCCGCCCACGCCTCGATGCGCGGGGCGGCGTCGGTCAGCGCCTGGCCGTAGCGGTCGAGGTGGTCGCCCTCGACCCCGGCGCGGGTGAACTGCTCGCCGTTGAGGTTCTTGGAGATGTACTTGGCCACGTAGCCGGCGGCGGTGCCGCGGGCGGGGTCGATGGTCTCGGCCTTGAAGCGCGCCTGGGTCTTCTGCCCGCCGCGGTCGTAGAGCTCTTCCGGCGACTCCGCCTCGGCGTAGCCGCGCAGGGTCTCGGTCACCGCCGCGGCGTGTTCGGGCTTCGCCCACACCAGCAGGTGCCAGTGGGGGGTGCCGTCGTGGTGTGGCTCGACCACGCGGATGCCGTAGAGGCCGCGGCCCTCCCGGGCCAGGGCGGCGCGGGCCCGGGCCCACAGCGCCTGCAGATGCTGCTGGGCATCGCGCGGGGTGCTGCCGTCGTACTTCGGGTTGCGCTGGGCGCTGGCGGCGAGCACCGGGTGGAAGCGGCTCGGCGCGGTCAGGGTGAAGAAGAGGCCGACATGGCCCAGACGCCGCGCTTCGACCTCGGTATCGCGGATGCGCAGCATCAGCTCGGCGCGGCGGTGGTCCGGGTTGGCCAGCCCCAATTCAGCCAGCTCGGCCAGGGTGTAGGTCTGCCCCGCCTGGTTGATCGCCTCCAGCGTCTCCAGTAGGGCACGATTGCGCACCTTCTGGGCCCGGCGGCGGGTGAGGGTGAGCTCGCTGCAGTAGATGCCTGCACGTTTGTGCACCCGGCGCGCTTCGCGCAGCACCTGCTCCAGACGCCGCCCGGCGAGACGCCGCAACTGACGCCGCCACCAGCGCTCGCAGCTCAGCCGGGCGAGCTGGGACGCCGGCTTCAAGCGCAGGCTGGGCGGGGCGATACCGTGACGGCGAGCGCGGGCCCGGGCGCGTTCCAGCGCCAGGGTGTCGGCCACCGCCAGGGTCATCAGCGGGGCGCGCTGCCAGGTGAAGAGAGACAGCAGCGGCACGTCGCGGCGCGGTGGGGTCAACGGGTTGGGGCCGCGGGCGATGCGGGCGGCGCGGGCCCGGGCCTGGGCGGAGAGGGTCGCCCCCGGCAGCGGCGAGAGGCGGCGCGGCGGCGGCAGCAGCCCCAGACGCTGGCGGCGGTTGTGGCCGGCGATATTGCCGACGAGCTGGTGGCGCACGTCCTCCACGCCCCGGGCCTGGGCGCGGGCGTAATCGATCAGGGCGTCATCGTCGTGGCTGGCGTTGAAGGCGCCCAGGGTCAGGCGTGTCTCGACCGTCTCCAGCCAGGCGCAGCCGGCGGCGATGCCGTCCAGCGGCGTCTCCCCCTGGCGGCGGAGCTCCGCGAAGGCGCGGCGCAGGTCGGCGGCCAGGGTCGGAAAGCGCCGGCACACCCGCTCCGGCTCGATCAGCCCAGCGGCCCGGCGCGCCAGCCAGCGGTTACCGGCGGCGTTGCCGTGGCGGCGGGCCACGGCAACGAAGCCGGCGGCCAGCGCCTCGGCCAAGGTCGGCAGGCGCTCGAAGAAACCCTGGCGCCACTGCCGGCACTCGGGGGTGCCGAAGGTGCGGGCAGTCTCGAGGGCGCGGCCAGTCTCGAGGGCGCAGGAAGTCTCGAGGGTGCAGGAAGACTCGATAGCGCTCACGGCTCACCTCGTTCGATCAGCCCCAGCCAGTGGCGGGCCCCGGGGATATCGCCGCGATCCAGCGCGCGGCGGGCATTGGTGGCCAGCGCCCGGCTGGGATGCGGCGCCGAGCGCTGGCCCCGCAGGCTGGCGTGGAGCGCCTGGGCATAGCGGCTCATGCGGCCGATGGCGGCACGAATCGCCCGGCGTTCAAAGCGGTCGAGGGCAGCGATGGCGGCCTCGGCATCCCGCGGGTGCAGCCCGGCGCTGGCGACGATCGCCTTGCGCTCGCCCAGCTTCAGCCCGGCCCACAGCGACGCCAGATCCTCATCGGCACAGCGCGCGTGCAGCTCGGCGCGCAGGGCACCGAAGCCGGCGCGGCCGTCCGACGGGAGCTCGGTGGCGGGCGGCTGAGCGGAAAGCGAGGTGGATTCGGGAGCGCGCATGGCGGACCTCACGGATGCCGGGGCGTGGCGGATGCCGTGGCGTCGGCAGCGGCGTCTGTGTCGTCGCGCTCAGCGTCCCGTGACGGCAACGGCGCCATCGCTGGGGCCGGGCGGTAGGGCAGATGCGCCGCCAGACGTCGTGCATAGCCCGGATTGGGGATGCCGCTGGGGCTCACCGTCTCCAGCACCACGTAGTCGCCCTGGCCGGTCCAGCCGCAGGGGCCGAAGGTGCAGTGCAGATAGGCCATCCGGTAGTCCGGCAGCAGCTGCTTGGAGGAGCGCACTCGGCAGCGGGAGTGGCACGCCGGGCAGCGCCACTGGGGGCGCGTCTCGTCGGTCTCCGTCTCTGCCACCGCCTGCTGGCGGGCGAGCTGGGCCGCCGGGGCGAGGGCCGAGGGCGTGGTGGTCTTGCGCACGCTGTGCTGCGCCTGACCGCACCAGCCGCAGGCGGGCTCGGTGCACTGCTGGTAGCTCAGATCAGGCCCGCCCGGCAGATGCCGGGAGTGGCGCAGCCGGCTCGGCGCGCCGCATTCAGGGCAGGTCCAGAGATTGCGCATCGGCGCTCACCTCATGAAAAAAAGACAGATGGAGATCGACAGGGCGAGGGCGGCGGGCGAAGACGTGATCCCGCGCCGGGAGAACGCCCTAGCGCGCGTCGTCGGGGTTTGTGATCGAGGTGATCGAGGTGATCGAGGTGATCGGTGTGGCTGATGTGTTCGGTGTGGTCGATGTGATCGGTGTGATCGATGTGTTCGGCGTGGTCGTCATGACCGGGGCGAGCGGAGAGACCGGCGCCTCGGACGCCGCCTGCTGGGCCAGGCCGCGCAGGGCGAGCAGGCGCACGGTGGCCGAGAGCGAACGCCCCTCTGCCGTGGCCAGCGCCTTGAAGCGGTCGCGCTCCGCCGGGGTGAGCTGGGTCATCACCTGGCAGCGGCAGCCGTTGGGCGAGCGGTTAACGGGCGACTGAGACGTCATGTGATATTCTCCCTTGTGGAATCTTGAGCACGTCGGCGCCGAGAGGTCCGGTGGCGTGCTGAGTGCACGTTTGTGCATCTAATGGGAGAGGCTATTGCGCGAACGTGCAATTGTCAAAGGGTGAGAGGGAGAAAAGTGCACGTTTCTGACCGCCTCAAGCAGGAGAGACACCGGCTTTCCCTGTCGCAGGAAGAGCTGGCGCGGCTGTGCGGGGTCTCCAAGCGCGCCCAGGCGAGCTACGAGAGCGGCGAGCGCAGCCCGCGAGCGGAGTACCTCGAAGCCGCCGCCGGCGCCGGTGTGGATGTGCACTTTGTCTTGACGGGCCAGGTTTTGACGGGACATGTCCTGACCGGCCAGGTCTTGTCGGGGCAGGTGTCGGCCGGCAGCGCATCGACCGGCGCGGCATCGAGCGGCGATAGCCGCGCTGCGGTGGAGACGCCCGAGGGCGTGCGCGAGGCGGGGATTCATTATCTGAGCGGTGACCGCGCTTCGAGCGGCGCTGACCTTCACCCCAACGGCACGCTGCCGGTGCCGATGTACGACATCGAAGCCGCCGCCGGGGCGGGGCGCATCTTCGACGCCGAGCGCATCGAAGCGACCTTCTATCTCCCCGTCGCGCTGTTCGAGGCCGATGGCGTCGACCCCGCTCAGGTGGTCGGCGTGACCGCCCGCGGCGACTCCATGGGCGACACCATCCGCGACCGCGAGCAGGTGCTGGTCAACCGTGCCCAGCGCACGCCGGATGGCGTCTTCCTGCTGCGCATGGATGACGAGCTACGCCTCAAGCGGGTGCAGCGCGTCGCCGGCGGCGCCTGGATACTGATCAGCGACAACCCGGCCTACGAGCGCGAACTGATCAAGCCCGACGACCTCGCCTCGGTGGAGATCATCGGCCAGTGCTGGCGCAAGGTGGGCAGGGTTTTTTGAGGTTGTAAGACCAAGGATCTACCGAACATGACGGGCGACCACGCCCGCAAACCGGAACGAGCAGCCGCCAGAGCTGCCGAGACACACGCAAGGGAACACACAATGTCGATACGTTCACGCTGGCTGGCGGGCCTGGGTTGCCTGCTTGCCCTCTCCGGCTGCAAGACCGAGTTCGGCGTCGAAGTACCGCTCTCGCAACTGCTCGACCCGGCGGTCACCCAGATCCCCGGCACGGTGCGCTTCGAAATCCCCGGCTGCGACAGCTACGAAGATTCGCGTAACCCCTCGAGTTCGCTGGTGAAAGCCCAGGAGCAGGTGCCGACGATCTTCCCCCAGGCCGAGTTCAAGAGCTGCTACCAGCAGAAACTCACCAGCTGGGCCGAATTCTCGCTGCCGGTCGCCATCGACCGTGACGGTGATGCCGAAACCTTCGTCTCCACCGACACCCTCAGCCTCACCAGCGACCCGCGTCGGCTGCTGGGGCTGGCCATCCCCCCGGCGGTCCTCGAGCGCATCGACAAGGTGCAGCGCGAGAACCTGGGGCCCACGCCCGAGTACGAGGTTCGCCTGCAGGTGATCAACGACCTCGGGCGTGACGTCGACACCGCTGTGCTCGCGTCCTGGCTCGACGACGATCCGATCACCTTCGGCTCGGTGAACTTTGCCCAGGGTGAGACCCGCTCGCTGCGGCTCTCCAACGTGCTGATCGACCGAGCCATGCAGAAAGGGGAAGCCACCATCCTGGTCGACATGGACCAGGAGGGGTAAACCACAACAGCCCGGGCCGGCGACCGACGCCGGCCCGGGTGCAGCAGGGCAGTACCAAGGATCTACCGGAAGCGACGGGCGACCAGCCCGCACACCGGCAACAAGCGGCCGCCAGAGCTGCGCCATACCGCAAGGGAATCGACCCCATGACCGACAACACCCTCACCCCCGCTGCCAACGGCAGCAAATCCGCCCCCGTCAAAGCCGTCTGGGCGCTGCTGATCGTCGCCTGGCTCTGCTTTCTGCTGCCGCTCCCCGGCCTCGGCGTCTTCGTCGGCTGGCCGCTCAACCTCGTCGCCTTCATCGTCGCCATCGTGGTGATCACCCGCGGGCGCACCGGCATGGGCATCACCCAGCTCATCGTCAGCCTGATCGTCTCCCCGGTGATCTACTTCATCGGCCTGGCGATCTTCAGCGCCGCCTTCCACGACGACAGCGCCAAGGCCTCGTTCGATTACGGCCAGCTCACCCCGAGCTACGTCCAGAGCGTTGTGCAGACCCTGAGCTGAGGAAGGACGCACCATGAAACGCCTGTTCCTGGGCGCGCTGCTGCTCGCCTCGCTGGCGGCCGGCGCCGCCCATGCCGACAAGCTGCCGCGCTACGACGTCGAAGGCTACTGCAACCAGGTGGCGCAAGTCGGCGGCAGTTTCAGCAATCTCACCTATAACGGCTGTATTCAGATGGAGCAGTCCGCTTATAACAACCTCAAGCCCGTCTGGACGCAGCTCCCGGCCAGCATGCGCCAGGGTTGCCATGAGATTGCCAATGTCGGCACCCCGGGTGGCAGCTACAGCACCCTTTACGGCTGTGTGCAGATGGAGACGAACGCGGCGAACAACCGCCAGTCGTTCAACTTCGAGTGATGCCCCGCGCCCCGGCGGCCGCCCGGCCGCTGGGGTGATCGCCTACGACCAAAGCGGGTGGGGGAGGGGTGTGGTGGCGTTAGGAGTTGCTGTATAAGGAGATAGATGTGTGCGTTTTTGCCGTGCATGATTGACGTCTGGGTAGACCAGCCTACGAATGTGAACTGATCAGGCTAGATGATCTCGACTCTGTGGAAACTATCGGCCAGTGGCAGTGCCAGCGTGTCATGCCGTATGACACTACGCTCATTGGCGCACTCTGAAAGAAGCCCGAGAGCCTGGTTGGCATCAATAAGATTATCATGTTAAACAGTCGCGCTTTCAAAGGCGTTGAGTTTTGGACTTGCGACGAGGTCGACGACTTGGCTAGTACCTGTGGAAAAGCCGCCAGCGGCGATGCTATTCAGTCGTATTCTGTAATGTGCTGACTATTATGTAGGAGGGGTGTTAATGCTTCTGGGGCCTCGTCAAGAAAAGAAATCGATTTTGCAGAATATCTCTTTCGGCAAGCGAATTGCGGAAGAAGAAAGCTCCGAATTATCCGAGTATTTTGTCGAAACAGATCAATGGAAGAGAATTGTTAGTGGTGAGGTCGATGTTGTATACGGCGCCAAAGGGACTGGTAAGAGCGCTATATATTCTTTGCTCTTGCAAAAGGAGTATCAGCTTCTCGATAACAATGTAATATTGAAGAGTGCAGAGAAGCCTCAAGGGGCACCAGCCTTTAAAACCTTAGAAACACATTTGGATATCACGGAGAAGGAGCTGTCCAATCTTTGGAAGCTTTATTTTCTAAGCCTGCTAGGGGCTGCGTTTAGAGAATATGGTATTGAAAATCGCAGTGCAGATAATATTATTCGCCACCTTGGGGAAGCAAGGTTGCTGCCTCAAAAAATCAACTTGTCAAGTTTGCTTTCTAGTGCAATACAGTATGTTAAAAATCTCACGAAAGTTGAGTCAACTGAGACAGAGCTAAAGTTGGATAGCTCTGGTAATATTGTAGGCGTGGTTGGGCGGATTGTGTTGCGCGAACCTAGTGCAGATCTTATCGATAAAGGTTTTAATTCTGTAGATGAGCTTTTAGAAGAGGCTAACCAAGCATTAATAGACTACGGGTATAGTGTGTGGATCTTACTTGACCGTCTAGATGTGGCCTTCTACGAGAATGCTACTCTCGAAACAAGGGCACTAAGATCTCTTTTTCGTGTCTATCTCGATTTTATGGC
Organism: Salinicola sp. RZ23; assembly: GCF_003206675.1. Lineage (NCBI taxonomy): Bacteria > Pseudomonadati > Pseudomonadota > Gammaproteobacteria > Oceanospirillales > Halomonadaceae > Salinicola > Salinicola sp. RZ23. The sequence goes on along the minus strand of NZ_PZJK01000022.1, from coordinate 14,638 downwards.
ATATTCGAAGTTGCATTTGAAGATCTTTATTCGTGATGATATATGGGCCAGGATTGTTGATGAAGGTTTTCGAGAGGCAAGCCATATCACGAAGACTCTAACCATTGGCTGGGATCCTGCCGGACTAATGAACCTAGTCGTCAGGCGGTTTGTCAATAACGAAGCTGTTGTCAGCTTGTACGGCCTTAATGTGAGCGATGTTCTTTCTGATACAGAGAATCAGACTGAAGTTTTCTACAAGGCTTTTCCCGAGCAGGTTGATATTGGGGCAAAAAAATCCACATCGTTTGATTGGATTCTGTCTCGAATCGTTGATGGTAATAGAGTATATGCTCCGCGTGAATTAATTCACCTTCTCGAAGTTGCTAAAAACGTAGAGATTGATCGGATTGAAATTGGTGATCGCGAGCTTTCTGGCGATAAGCTTTTTTCTGAGAAGTCTTTCAAGAATGCTCATGAGGAAGTGTCTCGCGAGCGTCTTGAGAAAACTATTCTTGCAGAAAATAGTGAGCTGAGACCTGCTATAAAATCCCTTTCCGAACAAAAAACTGAGCAGTATCTGGAAACCCTTTCTCGACTCTGGGATACGAGTGATGAAGAAACGGCAAGATTGGCAGCGCGGTTGGTAGATATCGGCTTTTTCCAAAAACGTGATTCAAAGGGTGAGGATACTTACTGGGTTCCCTTTATTTATCGTCCAGCCCTAAATATGGTGCAAGGAAAGGCGGTTAAGTGATTTGAATGTGCTCCCGCTTTTCCCTCTGTAGAACCTATCCTCGCTTCGCTCATCACCTCGATGTGTGAAGCGAAGACTACCCGCCAGCACCACCCACCCTCGACCTAACCCCTCGGCAGCCGCTTGGCCAGTATCACCGCCCCCAGGGCCTTGGTGGTGTTGTACTTCCCTCTGGCCTCGTCGGGGAAGGTCCAGCTCATCAGGTCCCATTCCAGCGTCTTCCGGAATCCCTTCATCTCTTCGATAAAGTCCAGAATCTGCGCTGACGTCACCGCCTGCGGGTTGGGGCACCAGATATTGAAGAAGGCGAGGCCGACACTGTTGACGTCGGTGCGGTCGCCCCGCGTTAGGGTCACAGCCGAGAGGGCGCTTTCCAGGGTGCGAGCCGCGAAGGCTTCGGCATTCTTGCCGCCAAGGTGGATATCCTCCTGCTTGGCTTCGATATAGTCCTGACGCCGCAGGTTGTCCGTGGCGAGCCAGAGATCGCAGCGGCCGTATCGATATTCGGCGTCGTCAGAGTGCTTTTCGTAGCGGAACTCTTCGATCGCGATAAAGCCGGCGCGCCAGGCGGCGGCGCTGAACACGCCCAGGTGAGGGCGTTCGGTGAAGTTGAAGATATGCTCTTCGCCGCCCAGCACACGGGAGTAGCGGTCGACCAGGGCGCGCCACTCCTCGCAGACTACGACCCAGTGGGTGAGGGGCGATTTTTTTGACGATAGCGCGATGCCGTTGATGCTGCTCATCGTTTTTCCTGTGGATCATGAACCTTGTCATCATCGGCAGCGGGGGCGGTGGCTTGATCCTGACACGTGGCGGAGCGGGGGCAGAGCGTGGGGCGACTGGCGGTGCGATGGGCGCCAAACCTACCCCTCACAAGGCCTTGGCTCGCGGCGTCGAGAAGGTCAAAAAATATTCCGAGACGGGGTGTTGCGTTATTCGGGCGGGCACATTATCGTTAGAGGTAGTCTGCAAGCGCGTCCCGCTGGCTTGTCGGCGTCCTGGATTGGATTCTTCTGCCCGCACGTCCCTGCGGGCTTTTTTTTGCTTGCGATTCGGGGCTGGGGCTGGGCGTGAAGTGGCGGCGCGGCATCCCGAGAATAAGTTACAGAAAGATACAATTACTGAAGGCGCTTGTCTTCTCCGGGTGCGCTGTCTCATCAGTTTGTCTAATACGGAAAAAGTCCGCCGCCGCCCCTGAAACCGCTAGAGTTTCAGCAAGGTGGCGAATTATCGGGCGGGAAATCAGAGGCGCTTATGACCTTGGTCGAAGCGGATACGAGAGGGCCATGGAGATACGTTACATTCCGTTGCAAATCTCTTGGATGGAACTCCATGCATTCGTATCGCTAATCTTGCTTAGCGGTTATGCTGCATTTGTCCAGGGAGTGGACGTTGTCAGGAACCCGGAGCATGAGGCTCTGTTGCCAGGGACGCGCGGAACGTAAGGGCCGCGGAAGCCAGCACCTTTAGGCCGTGCTGACTGAGGGCCCTTGCGCTTGCGTGGTGGCCCTCTTTTCATTCCTGCTTTCCTGC
>NZ_PZJK01000022.1:0-12329 GCF_003206675.1 Salinicola sp. RZ23 | reverse complement strand
GCTTTCCTGCTTTCCGTTCGATCCGTGATCGCTGCGCCCACGCTGGCCGTGCCCCGCTTCTCTCTCGCTGGCCTACCGCGTCTCTCTTGCGCTTCTCTTGCGCCTCTTCTGACATCTCTCGCTTCTCTTGCCTCTCCGGCGTGCCGTGCGGGTGTCTTCCGCGTCGAGTCCCTGCGTTGCTGTTCCGGGGGCGGCAGGTCGCTTCGCTGGCCGGGTGACGCCGGGGCCGGTGGCCAGCGGCTGGCGTGGGCGGGTGCCGCCGGGGCTCAGGCGCCCGGCGGTAGTTCGTAGATCCAGACGCTGAAGCCACCCAGGGCGTTGGGGCCGAAGGTGTGGGTCAGCGGGACGTCGGTGGCGTCGCGGCCCTGGGCGATCAGCACGCGGCCGATGCAGGGGGCGTTGTTGCGCGGGTCGAAGGTCCACCAGCGGCCGCTGAGGTAGACCTCCATCCAGGCGGCGAAGTCCATGTTGGCGTAGGGGGGCGGCTTGCCGATGTCGCTGACATAGCCGGTGCAGTAGCGCGCGGGGATGTTCATGCAGCGGCACAGGGTGATCGCCAGGTGGGTGTAGTCGCGGCAGACGCCGAGCTGCTCGCGGTAGGCTTCGGCGGCGGTGCGGGTGGGCCGGGAGTGTTCGTAGCCGAAGGTGAGGTGCTGGTGGACGAAGTCGCAGATCGCTTGCACCCGCTGCCAGCCGGCGGGGGTGTGCTGGAAGCGTTCCCAGGCGATGTTGCTGAGCAGGTCGGTCTCGCAGTAGCGGCTGCCGAGCAGGTAGGGGAGCACGTCCGCCGGCAGCGCTTCCACCGGGTGCTGGGTGGCGCTGGTGTCGATCGGGTCGGTCTGGCCGTCGTCGTGGAGCACGGCGTTGGTGCCGAGGGTGAAGGTGCCGGCGGGGGCGACCAGGCGGTTGCACCAGTTGCCGAAGCCGTCGCGGTAGCTGGCGATGGGCACGCTGGGGGAGGTGGTCAGGTGGTCGGGCCCTTCGAGATGCGAAAAGCGCGAGTGGTGGACATTGAGCAGCGCAATCATCGGCGTGGGGCCGTTGAATTGGAAGATCATTTCACAGCCGAGCTGGATTCTCACGATAGGGCCTCCGAACGAGCGGGTCGATCAGGCAGGGAGGCGGCCGGGGTGGTGCGTCGGTCGCCACGGGGCATTGCGGTCTGGCGTCGCTGACGGTCTGCCGGCCGTGCGCGTGGCGGTAGGGGATGTGCATGTCGTCTTGGGTGAGCCGTTGCAGTATGGCTGACCGGGGGGATTCCCGCGAATGGGCGATGGGCGGCTGATTCGGCGAGAGGGCGTTGCCGGTGCGCGTCCGCTGCCTGGGTCTTGGCACGCCTTTTCGCGCCGTTGCGTCGCGAACGGCTTTCCATGTTGTACTGTATGCGTATACAGTATCTAAAAGGACAAGCGTGCGCCCGCCGGGCGGGTGGCGAGTGCGATGGCACAACGATGACTGGATCGAGGTGGATGACGCGATGCAGGTGCAATATCTGGGGCCGCTGATGCTGGGGCTGGGCCACCCGGCGCTGAGAGGCTATGACCTCAATAGCTTTCCGCCGAGCTGTTATGCGGTGGAGCTGGGCCCGGCAGCGGGGTTCGAGGGGCCGCTGATCGAGGGGGATGTGCTGATCGTCGATGAGGATCGCTTGCCGACCCATGAGGATCTGATCGTGGCCAAGCTGGAGGGGGAGCATCTGCTGGGCCGGGTGTGGCGGATCGGTGGCCGGGTGCGGCTGATCCCGCTGCAGGGGCATGAGTCGCTGTTCGTCACCGGCGAGGTGCTGCGCGGGGTGGTGGTGAGCCAGGCGCGGCGCTATGTCTCTTGATCTGTCTCTTGATCTGTCTCTTGATCTGTCTCGTTAGGGGGCGTGCCGGCGGGAAGACGTCACCCCAGGCTGCGAGGTGACGCTGTCGGGTCGCTTAGAACGGCTTTCGGGGACGTCCTTGTGGGCCTATCGGGTCACGCAGAGCCAGCTCTATGGCTCTATCTAGGGTGATACCTTGCTTTCGCAGCTTTCTGATTCTCGTCTTCAAGGTGCTGGTCGGCATGTCGACTGCCGCTGCCCGGCCTTGAAGACTGTCGGGCGATGTCGATTGACTCCGTTTGCGCACCAGGATGGCCTGGTCGAGGGGGAGCATCTTCATTGCTGTTCCTTGAAGGAGTGTCCTTCTTGTGAGTGCTGCTGGGTTTAGCCGCCGGATCGTCGTGCGGCACTCGCTCGGGGACGATGAGCTTTCCGAGCCTAGCCTGGGGGCGGGGTACGCGCCATGCCGGTTTTGTATCCGCCCTCAGCCGCACAGCGCTTCGCAGGGGGTGCCGTCGCCGTCGCCATCCAGGCGGGCGTTGCCGCACTGGGTCAGGTGGTAGCGGGCTTCTTCGCAGGAGCGCATCGTGCCGCAGCTCTTGCGCGGGGTGCAGCTGAACGCCGCCGCTGAGTGATCGGGGGCGAGCGGGCTCGAATCCCGGCCCTTCGTCCAGGCCGGTGCCTCGGCGCTGCCGCTATTGTCTGTCTTCTCTTCGTTCCTCCCTTCGCCCTTCTCTACGATCTTCTCTTCGCCCTTGTCGTTTGAGGTGTCGCCTTCGACATAGGGGTTGCCGCTGCCCTGGATCCTGGCGATGCGCCGGTTGCGCTCGCGCTCCCAGGCGCTCACCGGGTCCGCCTTGGCCCAAGCCCGGAAGAGCTGCTGCTGTTGCCGCCCGATCTGAATGCCGTAGGTGTCGCGCATGTACCAGTAGGTGCGGGCGATGTCGCCGCGGACCGCCGCCGGCGGCTGGAAGGTGCGCTCGGGGAAGTCGACCTTGGCCGTGCACTGGCCGTACTGGTAGGCGTCGGCGCTGGTGGCCATGCCGTAGCGCATGTTGGAGCGGTCGCCGTTCACTTCGCCCACCGAGGGCACCAGGTTGACCAGGTCGGCCTCGGCCTGACGAAACACCGGGTCGTTGGCGCGGCAGCTACGGCGGCCGCCCTCTTGCCAGCACTGGCGCTGCCGGCCGAAGTCGTAGGCGGGCATGACGTGTTCCCACTCGATGCGCGCGGCGCGCTTGGGCTGCTTGCGAATCTGGTAGCCGCAGCTGGCGAGGTCCGGGCCTTGGTCGAAGTCGAAGGCGCAGCCGCAGTAGAAGGTGCGGTCCTGGTCGACGTAGATCTCGTTTTCCGCCAGGCGCTTGGCGGCGGAGAAGGAGCTGGGTGGGGCGGCCTGCGCCGGCAGGGTGGCCAGGGCAGTCAGGATCGTCAGGAGGCAGAGCGCGACCAGGGCATGGGAGAGGCGGACAACGAGAGGGGGTAGAGCGAAAACAGCGCGCATGCTTGATTAGAACCAATTGATTTAGCGAGCGCGCATTGTAGAGGTCTGGCCGGGGCGATGCATGCCGCGGCGGGCTGGGGGCGTGTGTCAGGCAGACGATGGAGGTGGCATGGGGGAGGCAATCAAACTGCTCGAGGTGCTGGACCGGTTGGCGCGCTACCGGCCCTCGGCGCATCAGGCGCCGTTCGAGCGCCGCGTGAATCGCTGTGCCAACGGGGCGCTGGTGGCCGGCGGCGTCTTGGTCGCGCTGCTCGGGGGGCTGCTGATCGTGCATCTGACCCTGGGCCCGCTGCCCGCGGCGTTCCGCTGGGTGGCGCTGGGATTGGGGCTGCTGGCCCAGCTGGTGTCGCTGGTGCCGCTGTGCGTGCCGATCCTGCTCGCCGGGCGGCTGCTGGTGGGCTGGCGGCGGATCGCGCTGACGGATCTGACCCGGGAGTTTCGCCACGACCGGGCGGCGGTCGATCGGCTGGCGGGGTTTTCGCCGGCGACGCTGGCCTATGTGCAGCGGTGGCTGGAGATCAAGGTGCGGCGGCTGGATCGCCGGGTGACGCTGTTCTTCGGCTCGCCCACCGCGGGCATCTCGCTGTGTCTGCTGGCGGCCAGCGCCATCGAGGCGCTGGGCGGATTCGGCGTGCTCTCGGTAGTCGCATCGGCCGGCATCGAGTGGACCCGGTCGGGGGCGATGCAGCTCGCCGCGCTGGTCGCCGTCTGTCTGCTGCTGGGGCTCTCCCTCGGCGCCATGGGGCAGCGCTGGCTGGCGACACGCTACGCCTTCCAGGCGGAGCTGGTGGGGTTGGCGCTGCAGCGCCGCGCCGCGCGCGACGGCGGGTGATCCGGCGTGCCGAGAGACGCGGGCCGGGGGATGCGATAACGCGGGCGGCGGTGGGTCAAAGCGCCTGCGGTGTCGTGTCGGGGTGTCACGTAGCGGCCTGTGTCCGAGGGGCAACAAAAACGGTCAGGGATGGCCGCCTGGCGCGCCTATGCTAAGAGACGTCGCCGATCATCCTTCGGCAGCCAGGGGCCTTCGCCATGAAAATACCGTTAGGTGAGTTTATCGGCAGTGTGAAAGAGGAGTTGCGCCACGCGCAATCGGATGACGATCCCTTCTATGAACTGACGGATGTCGAGCTGGAGGTCGCCTTTGCGATGACCAGTGAGGCAGGGGGCGGGTTCAAGGCGGTGGTGTTCGATGTCAGCGGGAAAGCGTCGGAGACCGCGACCCATCGCGTCCGACTGAGGCTGTCGCCGTTGCCCGTGGGGCCCTCGGGGGGGCCAAGAGAGGGGACGGCGTGGGCCTCGGAGCTGCAGGGCGCCAGAGAGCGACTGGGGGGCGCCTTGAAGCAGACGGAGTCGATGAAAGCCTACGGCGGCAACGCGCCCCTGGAGGAGTACCAGGAGGATCTGCGCAAAGTGCTGGAGACCGTGGATGAGGAGCTGAAAAGACGTACGACCGGGCCCAAATATCTGACGCGGGGCAAGTGATCGCTGTCGGGGCCGGCCGGTAGAGAAGGCGTCTGGCTGGCCCTGTCATCGCGCGTGGGTCAGACCAGTAGAAAGCCTTGGTGTAGCTGGTCGAGCCAGCCGAGGCAGATGTCGGTGGAGGTGTGGCTCGCGCGGCCCATCTCGATCGCGAGGGTTTCCAGCGAGTGCTGAGGATGGGTGCCTTCGAGCAGTGACGTGACATGGGCGAGGGTGTCGGCGTTGGCGATCCGTGCCGCGCGCTGCCCCAGTAGCTGCAGGGAGACGAGCGCATGGTCGTGGTCGTTGGCTTCGAGGCGCGCTAGCCAGGGCGCCTGCCACAGCGTGCCCTGGTCCTGATCCTCACGCCAGTAGTGCTGCAGCAGGTAGGCGATGTCGGCGGCGTCCTTGCGGCGCTCGGCCGGTGTCCGTTCGCTCCAGCTGACCAGCTTGAGCAGGATCTGGCTTTCGAGATTGGCGACCTTGAAGGTGATCTCCGGGGGCGCGGGATAGCTGACCCGGTAGGCGCTGCGGCAGGCTTCTGCGAATCCCATCACGGACATCACCACGGCGCCGTCCGGCGGCCAGGCGATCGCGGGTTCACCCGCCGCCACGCCGCCGAAGGGCAGAAGGTCGAGGGTGTCGCCCTGGGGGAGTGCAGGCGGTGGGGTTCGCGCTCGGGGGTGTAGCCACGGCCGACGAGGGCGTGACGGACGCGCCGGTAGTCGTCCCAGTCGCGGACGTAGATGGCGAAGTCGATATCCCGCGTAGCCCGCGGCCGCGGGGCGCCGAAGAGGTGATGCAGGACGATGTCGCGCGCGGTGGCGCCGATCAGCACATAGTCGATGCCGAGCGCGGCGGCGACGGTGTTCATGTCGCCCAGGGTGTCGCGCACGCTGGGCTCAAGCGGGCTGGTGAGTGTCAGCGAGATAGCGGTCATGAAGCACCCGGGCGGTGTCGGCGTTGCGGGCATCCTGGCTGGCGAGCAGATCGGCGTAGGCGAGCAGCGGGTTAACCAGGCCGGTGGTGTCGGTCTCGGCGTCATCGCCCCAGAAGCGCTCGCGCAGGCGCAGGTTGGCCGGGCGCCCGGCGGGTGGCTGAGTCAGCCGGTAGCGCTGCATCAGGGCGGGGAGGTTGGCCCGCGGTACGAACAGCGTGGCGAGTTCGGGCTGCAGATAGCCGGTGTAGCGCGCGGCGGCGACTTCGCCCCCCCAGGCGGCGGAGAGGTCGGTGACCTCGGCGCTGCCCCACCAGTCGGTCGCTTCGCGATAGAAGGTGCCGAGTTCGAGCTTGGGGGCGAGGGTTTCGGCATAGCCGGTGACCCAGCGGTCGCGCAGCCGGCGCGGGTCGGTCAGCCGGCGCCGGCCGCCGCGCCCTTGGGCGATGAAGCCGCCGCTGTCGAGGGCCTTGATGACATTGTCGGCGGTGCCGTGGGAGACGCCGCTCTCCGCGGCGAGGGTGCGCAGCGAGGCGGTGACCAGCTCGGGCCGCGTCAGCAGGTGATAGATGAGGATCAGCCCCTTGCGCTGGAAGGCTTTGTCGCCGGGGGCGTTCAGGCCGTCACGCGTGAGTGCGGCCGGGCGTGGCTGGCCGCGGATCAGAATCTTGAGCCCGGGGCGGTCGAGATGGGCGTTGCCGGCGGTATCGATGAACTGGATGCCCTGCGCCGCGAGCCGCTGGGCGGCGTTGGCGTTGAGGTAGTCCACGATCAGCAGCCGCTCCGGGTCGCTGGCCGAGGCGTGAACGAGTTCGCGCAGACGGTGGGCGGCCCAGCGTTTCACCTCACCCCGGAAGCGATGCCCCCCGATCTCCACGATCAGATCCGCGGTGTCTGCCTGGGCGACGTGCGTGTGGGTGGGGGTATCGATGTGCATGATGGCAGACGGGGTGACGGGCAGCGCCGTCTCGCGTTCGCAGGCCGCGAGGGCCGCGGCCACGATCTCCCGTGCTATCTCGTCTTCCGTCTCCCACTGCCATGCGTGCATTGGCTGTCCAATATTTTTGCGTGTCCATTAATAATGTACGCCTGTCAAAAATGGACAGCAAGCCGCCGCTTGCGCTCTTGATGACCTCTCGTCTTCACCCACCCCGCAGTTCGCAACTGAGCTGGGTGAGGTAGCCGTTGTCGTTGAGGCTTTCGGTGGTCTGGGTGACCAGCCAGGCGCGCTCGTCGATTCCGGCCTTGAAGCCGCGCAGGGTGAGCGGGGTCTCGGGGCTGAGGTCGGCGCGGCCGTGGGCCAGGGTGAGGTCGAGACTGGCCTGGCCGCGCTGCAGGCGGCGCCATTCGGCTTCGGCGGCGTGGCGGGCGTCGGCGGCGCTGGCGTAGGTGTCGCGCAGGGTCTTGGGCTTGGCCTCACTGCCGACCTGGATCGCCTGACGCTCGGCGCCGGCGGTGTCGTTCCAGTGCGCGATCACCCCGGTGTGGTCGTCGCGGTCGCTCTGGGTGAAGCGGTGGCGGTCGCCGTCGCGGCGGGTGAGGACGACGCCGGGCAGGGCCAGGCCGCTGGCGCTGAGCCCTTCGCCGGCGCGGGTGAAGAGCAGGTGGCCGGCCTTGATCGTGGCGATGGCGTCGAAGCGCTGGCCGAGCCGGGTGAGGAAGTTGAGGTCGGATTCGTCGGTCTGGTCGATATGTTCCAGGCGGATGCCGGCGAGGGTGTCGCCGACCACCGGGGTGAGGTCGTGGCGCGCGGCGAGGGTCTCGATCAGCTGGGCGAGGGTGAGATCGTGCCAGGATTGCGAGCGCTTGCCGGGGAGCTGCTGGCGCAGGTTGGCGGCGCGGGCGCGCAGCTGGAGACGGTCCGGGGCGCCGCTGTGTTCGACTTCGTCGACGATGAAGGTGCCGCGGCTGGCCAGGCCGCTGGCGTGCCAGCCGAGGGCGAGTTCGAGGGTGGCGCCGTGGGGCGGCAGCGCCAGGCGGCCGTCGTGGTCGGCGAGGGTGAGGGTGAGCTGGTCGGCGTCGCCGCCGCGCTGGCGGGTCAGGCTAAGGGCGATCAGCCGGCCATTGACCCGCGGGGTGATGTCTTCGCCGCCCAGGCTGAGGCGGTAGTCGGGGCGCGCGGTGCCGAGGCCGGGCGGGCCGAGGCGCGGGTCGCCGCTGCGTGGGGCGCTCATGCGTAGGCTCCGCTGAAGCGCGAGAGGCTCTCGGCGGTGAGGCTGCCGAGCAGGTCGAGGCGGGTGTCGTCGACCCGTTCCAGGCTGAGGCTGAAGTCGAGCTTGCCGGCGGCGCCGTCGCGGTGGAACTGGCTGGCGGTCTCGTCCACCTGGGTGATCACCCACAGGCCGTACTGGCGCCCGGTGCCTTCGATCAGCGGCCAGGCGTCGCCCTGGCTTGCCATCTGGCGCAGGGCGTAGAGCTCGAGACGCCCACCGGTGAATGCCGGCAGCAGGGTGCCGCTGAGGGTCAAGGTGTCGCTGCCCGGGCCGAGATATTGATAGGCCGGGCGCGCGCCGACCCGGGATTGGGCGGCGTGGCGCCAGGCGCTATTGCGCTGTAACTGCTGGTAGGGCACCGAGCGCGTTTCGAACACGAACATACCGAGGGCCATGAGCATAGTGCTCTCCTGTGATCCGTTGGGGGCGTAGGGTCTGTACGAAAACTGCCTGCGCTCAGCAATACGGCGTTAAAAACCGACTCAAAATGCTCATTTACACCCCGTAAACTCCGCTTTTTCATCGATTTTTGCCTTGTCTTGCCATCGCTCGCCGACTTTTCGTACAAACCCTAGTCTCGATCCCACATCGACGAACGTTGATACGCGGCCCGCTCTTGCTGCGCCTGCTCGAGGGCGCGCTGCACCTCTTGGGCGACCTGGCGTGCCAGGGCGTTTTCGTCCATGCCAGGGGCGGCATGGATATGGATGTCGCCGATCTGGACGCGGTTGTCGCTGGCCAGGGGCGGGCCGCCGGCGGTGAGCGGGGCGCGGGTATCCAGGGTGATCGGGGTCGGCCCCAGCAGCGCGAGTTCGGGCGCGAACGGTGGCTGCGCGCTGGCGGGGACGGCGGCGGCGGCCAGGGTGAGCCCGGCGCCGGCGCGGACGACGTCGCGGGCGATGGCGACCATGCGCTGGATGGGCTCGTCGCGCTGGCGCTCGATCCCCAGCGTCAGGCCGTCCACGGTATACCCGCCGAGCTTGGCGAACTCACGGGAGGGCGACTGGATACCGAGGCGTTCTTTGAAGCTCTGAAGGGCGCTCTGGGCCAGGCTGCTGGCGCCTTCGACCACGTAGTTCTTGCCCGCTGCCAGCCGATCGCCGACGGCGCGGGCGCCTTCGCTTGCTTTCTCCTTGAGCGATTTCAGGCCGTCGCCGGCGTCGCTGGCCAGCGAGGTGACGCGATCGGCGGCCTTGCCCGCCATCTCTTGGCCGCTGCCCCAGAGGTTGCCGGGCAGCGACTTCAGATAGTCGATGGCGGCGTCCCACTTCTCCTTGAGCTGCCCCATCAGGTCCCAGTCGGTGACCAGTTTGACGACCGCGTCGATGGCGCGGCCGGGGGCCGTCTCGAACCAGTTCCAGAGCTCGGTGATGCCTTTCCAGGCGCTCTCGAGGCCGTTGACGATGGCGTCCGAGAGGGTGCTCATGCTGGCCGGCACCTCGATGCCGAGCTTGTCGAGGGTGGCGACGATGCCCTGATAGATCAGCCCCAGCGGCGACCAGTTGGCGAGCAGCTGCATGACGCTGCCGATACCGCCGGCGAAGGCGTCCTTGACCTGCTGCCAGCGCTGGCTGAACCACTCGCTGATCGCGCCCCAGTGGCGGTAGATCTGGTAGGCGGCGACGCCGAGGGCGGCGACCGCGGCGACGATGGCGAGGATCGTCAGGCTGGCGGGGTTGAGCCCGAGCAGGGTGAGCACACCGCTGAGCGGGGCGAGCACGGCGCCGATGCCGCTGGCGAGCAGGCCAAGGGTGGCGAGCATGCCGCCGAGCACGCCGAGGAACTGGGTCAGCAGGGTGGTCAGCTCGGGGTTGTCGTCGATCCAGCCGGCGATACCGCGGGTGATCGCGGTGATGCCCTTGACCAGGTCGCGCAGGGCGCCGTCGTTGGCGATGGCGAAGGCGATGCTGGTCTCTTCCCAGGTCGCCTGCAGGCGGTCGAGGTCGCCGCTCAGGTCGTCCACCGCGCTGCGGGCGGCGCGCAGGTTGGTGCCGCTGAGGTCGGGCACGCGGGCAGCGGCCGGTGTGACGTTGTTCGGTGCGGCGTTGGCCACCGCGGGCACGCTGGAGGCCCGTGCCGGGGCGCTGACCTGGCGCGCGGCGCTGAGGCGTTCGGCATGGGGGCCGCCGATCTGGACGCCACCCGTCACGGCTACGCCGGTATCGGGGCTACCGGTATTGGCGCCGCTGGCGCTGCGTCTGCTGGCACTGAGCACATCGGCGAAGCGGGCCATGGCGCCCTGTTCGGCGAGGTCGACCCCGGCCTGGCGGGCCAGCGCGCTGGTGCGGGTCACGCTCGCGACCAGCTCACGGCCGTTGGCCTGGGCGAGCAGCACCATATCGCCGAGGGAGGCCTGGATCGCCGCCGGGCTGACCTGGCGCTCGAGCAGCGCGGCCTGGGCCGCGGCGATGCGGGTGGCGCCGAAGCCGGATTGGGTGCCGAGCTCGCGGGCCTGCTGGGTCAGCGCCTGGGCGCGCGGGTCATCCCGGGTGAAGTCGCCGGCGCGGCGCACGTGGCGCTGCTCGCGCTGGAACGCCAGGGCGGGGCCGAGCAGGGTCTTGGCGCCTTGGATCAGGCTGTCGAACCCGAGCCCGCCGCTGGGCAGCTCGGCGGGCTGCGGTCTCGGGCGAGCACGCGCCGCGGTCGTCGCCGCGGATCTCGCGGCAGGTGTCGGCAGGGATCTCGCGATAGATGTCGGCACGGATCTCGCCGCGGGTGTCGGCGCCGGTAGCGCACGCCTGCCCTGGGCGATCCGGGCCACCGGCGGCGGGGCCGAGGCGGTCGCCGTGGCCGCGGCGGCCGGGGCCGGCAGCAGGCGCTGCTGGCGCACCATCGTCTGGCGCAGCTGATCGAGGGCGTCGCGCAGGCGGGCGCTATCCCGCCAGGTGTGGTCAGCGACGGCAGGATCGGCGCCGACGGGCGTCGCCGGGCGGACAAGACGCGGAGATTCGCGGCGCAGGCGCGTCAGCGGGGCGGTGAGCTTAGCGACGCTGGCGAGCAGCGCCGGGAGGGGGAGATTGCGCGCCATGGGGGGCCTCGTTCATTGAGCGTTGGCGGGCGCGCTCGCGCCACTCCATCAGTTCGCGCAGGCTGAAGTCTGCGCAGTCCGTGGGGGTCCAGTGGAAGACGATGGCCAGGTCGGCCATCGCATCCTCCACCTGGGCCGGCAGCGCGATCTCGGCGGCGCCGCGGGGTGTCAGGCGGTTTCGCCCCGCGCCCGCTTCGAGAGCAAAAAACCGGCGATGTCGCTGCCGCACTGGACCAGGTCGGCCGGGTCCATCTGGCGCGCTTCGTGCTCGGTCAGGCTGGGCTGGGAGAGCCGCGGGATCAGCTTGATCAGGGCGTCGGTCTGCATCTGCAGCACGTCGGCCAGGTTGACCCCGCGCAGCTCGCCGGCGCTCGGCTTGCGCAGCACGATCTCGTCGATGCGCTGCTCGCCGCGCACGATCGGCGTGTCCAGGGCGATGGTGACGCGGGTGCCGTCGGCGGCAGTCTTGTCAGCGGCCGTCTTGGCGGCGGTATCAGCGTTCTGGGCTTGGCTCATGGGTGTCTCTCGGTGGTGATCGTGGGTGATCGGGGGTGACGCGGCGCGCGGGCGACGTCAGCGGCGGGGAGGCCACCGCTGACGGGGGCGCGGCTTAGATGCCCAGCGCCTGGCGGCGGCGGGCCAGGCGGTCGTCGCCGTTGACCTTGAACACGTAGTTGGGCAGGTCGATCTCGATCTTGGTCACCCCACCGATCACCAGTTTGTAGTAGCTCAGGGTGCTGGTGATCTTGTGCTCGGTGTTCTCGCCATCCTGGGCATCGCCGAAATCGATCTCGGTATGGCGGCCGCGCATCACCACCTCCACCGCGACCACTTCGTCGGTGTCGTCACGCTCGTAGCTGCCGGTCATGCGCAGCAGGTCGGCGTCGAGGCGCGAGGCGCCGAAGTTGTCGAAGATCGACTCGACCAGGCCGCCCACCGTCCACTGGCAGGTCATCAGGCCATCCATGCCCATGTCGATGCCGACGCTGCCGTCCATGCCGCCGCCGCGCCACTCTTCGATCTTGCGCGTGAGCGTGGGCAGGGTGACGGACTGGATCTGGCCCTGGTAGTTGTCGCCGTTGCCGAACAGGTTCAGCGCTTTGAGTTTCTTGGGAAGTGCCATCGATCAATGCTCCTCAGGGGTCTCGGGGCCGAACCGGCGCTCAGGCGCTGGCCGCGACGCGGCTGGCGAAATCGGCGAGATAGGTGTCGGTGATGCGCTGCTGGAAGCCGAGGTCCTCGAGCGGCGGCACCGGGGTGTAGTCGTAATCGATGCGCAGCTTGCCGGCCTTGAGGCTCTCGCGGGTGTTGAGCGATTCGTTGAGCCAGGCGCGGCCGTCGATGATCAGCCCCAGCGCCTTGAGCTCGGCGAACTTGGCGTTGAT
>NZ_PZJK01000021.1:0-45517 GCF_003206675.1 Salinicola sp. RZ23 | reverse complement strand
CTTTTTTTGCGCTGCTGTTCCCAATACTGCCCCGAATTCAGCGCTCTTCATGGGAACGGCTATCGGCCATTGACCGGGGCCATTCGCTCCGCCCTGTGCCAGAGACGCAAACGCCCCGACGGCATGGCCGTCGGGGCGCTCTGACTGCAGGATGGCGATCAGCGCGAAGCGTGACGCGACGTCATCGCCAGCAGCACGATGGCGAGCACACAGGCGCCGATCAGCAGCGCGAATCCCCCATCCCAGCCATAGGCATCCACGGTGTAGCCTACCAGCGCACTCGCGGCGACCGAGCCACCCAGATAGCCGAACAGGCCAGTAAACCCCGCCGCAGTGCCGGCCGCCTTCTTGGGCACCAGCTCGAGCGCATGGAGACCGATCAGCATCACCGGGCCGTAGATCAAGAAACCGATGGCGATCAGGCTGAACATGTCGAGCATGGCGTGTCCGGGTGGTGTCAGCCAGTAGAGCGCGGTGAACAGGGTCACCAGCACCATGAAGGTGATTCCGGTTGCCGCCCGATTGCCCTTGAACAGCCGATCGGAGAGCCAGCCGCACAGTAGCGTGCCCGGAATACCCGCCCACTCATAGAGGAAGTAAGCCCAGGAGGATTTATCGACGGTGAAGCCCTTCACCTCCTGCAGATAGGTGGGCGCCCAGTCGAGCACACCGTAGCGCAGCAGGTAGACGAAAACGTTGGCCAGCGCGATATACCACAGCAGACGGTTCTTGAGTACGTGCTCGACCAATATCTCGCGGGTGGAGAACTCCTTTTCATGAGAGTCATCGTAACCCTCGGGATAATCGTTCTTGTACGCCTCGATCGGTGGCAGCCCGCAGGTCTGGGGCGTATCGCGCATGGTCAGGAGAGCGAACACCGCCACCCCCACCGCCACCGCAGCGGGCACGTAGAACGCTGAGTGCCAATCGTTGTACCAGGCCATGCCCAGAATGAAGAGCGGCCCGATCAACCCACCGCCGACGTTATGGGCGATGTTCCAGGTCGACACGATGCGCCCGCGCTCTTTCTGCGACCACCAGTGCACCATGGTTCGACCACAGGGCGGCCAACCCATGCCCTGCACCCAGCCATTGAGGAACAGCAACACGAACATGATCGCCACACTGGATGTGGCCCAGTCGGTAAAGCCGAACAGGAACATGATCAGCGCTGAGAGCAAAAGCCCGGTCGGCAGAAAGAGGCGCGGATTGGAGCGGTCGGAGACCGCGCCCATCAGAAACTTCGAGATGCCGTAGGCCACCGAGACCCCGGCCAGCGCCACGCCGAGATCCCCACGCGAGTAGCCCTGCTCCACCAGATGCGGGATCGCCAGGGTGAAGTTCTTGCGCACCAGGTAGTAGCCCGCATAGCCAAAGAATATCCCGGCGAAGATCTGCCAGCGCAGCCGCCGATAGACCGGATCGATACGCGCCTCGGGCAGCCGCGCCGCCGCGCCGCCCGCCTTGAAGATGCCTAGCATGATTACCTCGTGAACACGGAATGAGTGCCGATACCCCACCAACCGACTCGCCGACCTTGCTGGCGAGCACGATGTTCACTTTCGAAAGCGAACGGACGCGAAAACTGTCATATTTCTGTCATATAAGCTGCTAGGCTTTAGTCTAATGGCGCGCGCGAGACCAGCCGGAAGGCACGAAAGGTCTAGCGTGCAGGGGGATGCGCTACACGAATGGAAGACGCGACGCTTCTGCCGCCGACGGACAGGCGCGAGGTCTGGTTTGAGGATACATTCTCGATCAGTGTGCAGAAATGAACATGGCGCAATGAGCCGGCAGAGTGTCGGAAAACGTCGCCACCAGTATGACCATCCCGGATGATCAGCACCGCCACTGGGGCCTGACTCGCGTGAGCGATAACCCGTTTTCGGATGCGATCAAGGAGGCGGGAATTCAGCTCCCCAAGGGGCAGCGAATGCACGTGTTACGCCACACCTTTGCCAGCCATTTCATGATGAATGGCGGCGACGTATTAACGCTGCAAAAGATACTGGGACATCAGACGATTACGATGACGATGCGCTACGCACACCTGTCCCCCGACCACCTCGCGGACGCGATCAAATTGTGGGTTAGCAGGAGATATGGCACCGGAGGGGGAAAGTGGGACTAGCTGCTCCAAAGTGGGATAACCCGAGCAGCCATGGGGCCTACAGCGTGATGCGATATCTAATGCAGTGCCAAAGCGATGCGAACATAAAAAAGGGCCGGTCCGGCATGGATCGGCCCTTTTTGCGTTCTGATTGGCACTGGTTCACAGCCAGCCGGCCGACCAGACGGCGCGGCCGATGATCTCCAGTTCGTGCAGCCGGTCACGCGGCACGATCACCTTATCGTAGATCGGATTCGCGCTGATGATGGCGACGCCATCGAACTGGCGCTGGAGCCGCTTGGCGTAGAGGTGGCCGTCGAGGCGCAGAACGTAGATGCCCTCTCCCTCAATCGTTGTACGCGTGTGGTCGATCAGCACCGTGTCGCCGCTGTGCAGCAGCGGTTCCATGGAATCCCCATCCACACGAATCGCCGACAGGTGCTCCGGCGTCAGGCCCTGATTACGCAGCGAGTACCGCGTGAAAGAAATATGTGTCAGCACCTGGCAGCCTTCGTTCCAGGCGCCGTCGCCAGCGCTGCACTGGGCATCGTAGAGCGGTACCAGCGCGTACTCGTCCAGCTCGGGCGGCGGAGTTCTTTTTTCCGCACCGAATGCAAGCCATTGAGCATCGACGCCCAGCGCCTGGGCTAGTAACGCAAGCCTGTCGAGCCCAGGAAAGGTGTCCCCGCTCAAATAGCTGCGAACAGCTCCTTCTGAAATGCCGCTGCGCTTAGCGAAGGCGCGCGGTTTTTCGCTTCCCATCGCCTCCTGAAGGCGCTCCCGGAAGCGTTCGATTCCCTCATCGGGAAAAGAACGTACATCGGCAGGCTTGTCACTTCCATTCTTTTCCGCGTAAGCCATTGATTTCAAAGGAGCGGTTTATTATTCCGCACCACCTCGCGCTAAAAACAGAAAGAAACGCTCGGAATAACGCTTGATGAGTGCGGAATTCCGAGATATGTTTACTCACAACGCAGGGTTAGACAGCCAGAAAAAACGCCACGGAGTGACGCTGTGAAACTGGACATCCCCACCAACCCCTCGGCCCGCTGGGAGTGGATCAAGTATCAGATCCGCTCGCGTGGATTGAGCTTCGCAGAGCTCTCACGGCGCCTGGGCGTCGAGCTTGGCACGCTGACCTCGGTCAAGCGGCAGCCCTATCCACGGATGGAGCGGGCTCTCGCCAGCACCATAGGCATCCCGCCGGAGGTCATCTGGCCGGAGCGGTGGAACACCGATGGAACACCGCACCGCCAGCGGCCCAATCGTGCCGAGTCGCGGAAAGCCGCGCGTGGGTCATGTGTTGCCAAGTGTTGCGCGGATTCTAACGCGCCATCTAACGCCGTGCATCGGCAAGTTGTTACGGGGGCGTGAACATGCGGCGTGTTCGAGATACTCAGACGCTAGACATCTTCGAAGTACCCACGCCGGTGGTGCCTTCGCCTGGCAGTGGCAACTACGGCGCCCAAGTCAGCGAGCTGGTCGGCGCGGTGCTGAAAGACTGCCCCATTGATCGGTATGAAGTGGCCTCGCAGATGAGCCGCCTCTCGGGGGATGACGTCAGCAAGAACATGCTCGACGCCTGGAGCTCACCGGCTCGTACCGATCACAACATTCCTTTTTATCGCGTGCCGCTGATCGAAGAGGTGTGCAGCAGTCACGCCTTTACCGATTGGCTTGTCCACCAGCGCGGCGGTCGAGTTGCCTATGGCCGCGAAGCGCTAGCCGCGGAATACGGACGCCGCCAGCAAATGATGGATCAGCTCAAGGCGGACATGCGCAAGCTGAAGCACCTGATGGGAGAAGAGACATGAGCCATCAGAACTCTCCCCTCACACGCGGCTGGTTCACCGCTAACGAGTTGGCCGGCCTACCTGGTGTTCCTGGCACACCGCAGAACGTGCGTGCATACGCAAAACGCCATGCATGGGAAGGTCAACGCCGCCTGGGTACCAAAGCGGTCGAATACGCCTTCGCGGTTCTGCCCGCCGAGACCCAGAACGCCCTGCTGATGCGCAGTGCCGCGGACGCAGAACCGGAACCGTTCACCGCGTCTGACGAGCCCGCCGAAGCCGAACGCCCCGAACAGCGCGCGCTGACCGAGAAACAGCGCCGGGTGATGGGTGCTCGCGTCGCATTCGTGCGCGAGATCCAGCGGATGACGCAGCACGTCACCCAGGCGCGAGCCATCCAAACGCTGCTGACGCTTGCCGAAACTGACGACCTCTCGCCGTATCTCGCCGAGCGCGTGGTGCTGGCCAACGACCGCAAGACCGCCACGCGGACGCTCAGCGAGCGAACGCTGAAGCGCTGGATCGCTGACTACAAAAAGCACGGCGAACGCGGTTTGGCACCGAAGCGGCAGAAAGCCGATATGAGCGTTCCGGCATGGGCCGGCGACTTCCTAAAGCGTTACCAGCGCCCGCAGAAGCCCACCGTCGAAGCCGCCTATCAGCAGCTCGTCGAGCAGACCGAGTGGCAGCCGAGTATCCATCAAGTGCGCCGGTGGCTGGCGAAGCTCTCGCCGGAAGCCCGCGAGCGCGGCCGCATGGGTGCCCATGAACTCAAGACATTGCAGCCGTTCAAGCGCCGCAAGGCAGACACTCTGTGGCCCAACGACTGCTGGGTCGCCGACGGTCACACCTTCGACGCCGAAGTGATCAACCCGCTGACCGGGCAAGCGTTCCGGCCAGAGATCACCCTGGTGATCGACTGGGGCACCCGTCGCATCGTCGGCTTCGCGCTGAACCTTGCCGAGTCGACCCTCGCGACGCTGGATGCCCTGCGCGACGCGGTCAGCCGTGCCGGCATGTTCAACCTGTTCTATGTCGATAACGGCAGCGGCTTTGACAACACCACTGTTTACGAAGTGGTCGATCGTTTGGGCGGCACGATTACGCACTCGCTGCCTTATAACTCGCAAGCACGCGGCGTTATCGAACGCGCCCACCGCTCGATCCTGGTTCAACTCGCTAAAACCCTGCCGAGTTATATCGGCGCGGATATGGATAAAGAGGCGGGCAATCGCGCGCATCGTTTATCACGTCGCGACATTGCCGCCGGTTTGAAGCCCAAGCAGATCCCGACATTCCAAGCGTTCTACGACAGCCTTTGCAGCGCGATCGATCAGTACAACCACCGCCCGCATCGCGGCCTGCCGAAAATCCGCGATCTGGATACCGGCAATCTGCGTCATCGCTCACCGATGGAAGCCTGGAAGTCGGCCGAGGCCGAAGGGTTTGAAGCGCTGACCGCTCCCGCCGATGTGGTCGCCTCACTGATGCGCCCGCAAGAGACCCGCAAGACGCACCGCGGCGAAGTGAAGATCAACGGTGGCATCTACTTCCTGGATGCGCTGCGCGACCTCCACGGCGAAGAGATCCGCGTCGCCTGGGATTACCGCGATACCGGCGCCGTGGGCATCTACAGCCTTGATGGGGAGTGGATTGGCGAAGCGATCCTCGACGGAAACGCCACCCCGGCGATGCCCCAGTCGATGATCGAGCGCGCGGCCGAGAAGCGTGAGAAGGGTCAGCTCAACCGTCTAGTGCGCAAAGCGAAGACGCTGACCGGTGGCGACGTCGAACTGCGTCGCGTCGAGCCCGATCGCCCGGAGAGCAACGCCCGCCGCGTCGAGGAGGCGCGGGAACATGCCAAACAGCTCGCCAATGACGAGCCGCGCTTTGAAATACCGCAAGGGAAGGTCGAGCGCTATCGGCTCTGGAATCGACTCGATGCGCAGCTGCAGGCGGGAGAGGAGCTTTCTGAGGCCGCGCAGCGCTGGCATGCGAGCTACGCGAATCATGGCGATTACAAGTCGATCGCCAAAGTAATGGATGCGGACGGGCTGCAACCCGCCCGCACCCGGCGGGCCGTCTGAACCACGGCCCATGACACCCGCAGCAATAAGGAACTGATATGAGCGTCAACGCGATTGTACCACTCACCAACGTCGCTCTCCTGGCCAATGCCATCGAGCGCGCCGCGAGCCGCCCGACGGGCCTGCCGGGGCTGGTGGTGATGTACGGCCCCAGCGGCTACGGCAAATCACTCGCCGCCTCATTCTCTGCCAACCAGCACCGCGCCTACTACGTCGAGTGCCGCGAGTCGTGGACCAAGAAGGCGTTTTTGCTCGCGATCCTGCGCGAGATCGGCGTAATTCCCGCGAAGACGATCTCGGAGATGGTCGACCAGATCGCCGAGCAGCTCTCCCGCTCGGGCCGGCCGCTCATCGTCGACGACGTCCAGTACGTCATCGACAAGGCAGCCGCCAACGTGCTGACCGACATCTACAACGCCTCCGAAGGCACGATCATTTTGATCGGCGAAGAGCGGGTGCCCGCCTCCATGGGTCGCCTAGAGCGACTACACAACCGCGTGCTCGAATGGGTGCCCGCCGAGCCCGCGAGTCTGGAGGATGTCAGCGCCCTTGCCTTGCGCAGCTACCCCGATATCGAGATCGCCGACGACCTGCTAGCCCTGGTCAACGACCGCGTGCGCGGCTGTCTTCGCCGGGTCGCCGTCAACCTCTACCAGATCCACCAGGAAGCGCTGGCCAACGGCTGGGATCGCGTCGACGCCAACGCTTGGGGCGAGCGTGAGATCCACACCGGCCAGCCGCCGGCGCGGAGGGGGTGAGCATGGCCAAGCGTAAACCGCAATCGACACTCGCCGGCGACGTGCCCAGCCGCCAGCGGATCTGGGAAGGCATCCGATTGATCGCACACAGCGGTCGGCCGGTGACCATGGCCCGGCTCGACACCTTCGTGCCCGACATGCCCCGGACACGCGTTGTCGACTACCTACGCGGCCTGATCGCCGCCGGCTACCTCGAGCGCATCAACCCCACCAAGGGCATCGGCGATGTCGCCGAGTACCGGCTGATCCGCGATATCGGCGTCGAAGCGCCGCGGGTACGCCGCGACGGCAGCGAGCCGCCGGTACCGGGCCGCGAGCAGCTCTGGCGCACGATCAAGATCATCGGCGAGTTCACTGCCGCGCAACTGGCCGAGGCAGCGACCACGCCCCGCCGCGCCGTCGCCGAAACCACCGCCCAGGAGTACTGCCAGTTTCTGGCCCTGGCGGGGTATCTGCACATCACCCGCGCCGGCGGCGCCAATCTGCCGGCGCGGTATCGCCTCGCCAGCGGGCGCTGGACCGGCCCAATGGCCCCGCAGATCCGCCGCACCAAGGAGCTCTACGACCCCAACACGCAAGAGGTCGTCTACACCCGCGTCACGCGAATCGAAGGGGGACAGCCATGAGCGGGGTGAAAACAGCCATGAGCGGGGTGAAAACAGACATGAGCGCCGTTCGTAAATCCATCGACCTCTCCGTCTGGGGCGCCGAGCCACCGCGCTGGGTGCGCCTGCTCGCCGCCGAGGTCGAGGCCACCAACATGACCCGCGCCGCCGAGCGCATCGGCATGTCGCGTTCGGCGGTCTCTTTGGCACTCGCCAACCGCTATCCGAGCCCGAACACCACCGGTGTCGAACAGCGGGTGATCGAGGCGCTGGACCGGATGACCTGCCCGGCCCAGGGCACGGAGATCGACAGCCAGCAGTGCCGGCGCTACCGCGAACGTGAGGCACCGACCCACAACCCGATGGCGATGCGTGCCTGGCGCGCCTGCCAGCAGTGCCCGCACCACCCTGACAACGGGGGCGACTCATGATCCGCATCGACGATGAGCAGCTCGACTACTACGCCTACCGCTTCGTGCGGCTGCGGCTCGACCGCCACGGCTGGACGCTGGCGCGCTACCTGGCCAACCCGGAAGCCGGCGAAGACCAGGCGCTGGAGCCGGAGCCTCTGCTCCCTGCGCAGCAGGCCGCGGCGCTGCGACTGTGGCAGCAGCAGGACACCGGCGTGCTGCCGCGGCAGCACGCCGCGCCGACCCACGGGCCTTGGATCGACCCCGCTGACATCGTCGATATCGGCGAGCTGCTCGCCGGGCTGCGTGCCGAGGTCGAGGCCACAGAGCAGATGCCGCGTCATAACGGCGCCGCCATCGAGCCCATGCGCCACCACCGCAAGCACCCCAACCACCGCAATGCCAGCGCCAACTTCAACAAGCGCCGAGGAGCCTGAGATGACCACACCCAACGCCATTCTACGGCTGATCGACACCGACGAGATCGGCGGCGCCAGTGTCAGCCAGTTGCTGCACGACATGGGCGCCGAGCGCTCATCCACCGTCGCGGTGGCCATCACCCGCCGGCACCAGTTCGAGCCTTTCGCGGCACTGGTCTGCCTGCATGGGAAGCACACCGCCCGCTACATGGCCGCCATCGAAGCGGTCAGCCAAGACATCCAACGTGAAGAGCAACCCGGGAGCCACCAATGAACGCACCGCACATGAAACAAGAGCAGCAGATCCCCGCCGGGTTCCGTCAGGACGGTAAGGGCCGGCTGATCCCCGAATCCCAGATCAAGCCGATCGACCAGATGCGCGACGAGCTGGTGCTGTCGCTGGTCGATCGCGCCAACCAGCTCCGCGACGAGCTGCGCGACTACAAGAGTGACGCCTTCAGCGAAATCGAGCAGTTCGTCGAGACCTCCGCCAGCGAGTACGACGTCCAGATCGGCGGCAAGAAAGGCAACGTCCAGCTCGTGTCATTCGATGGGCGCTATAAGGTGGTCCGCGCCATTCAGGAGTCGATCAGCTTCGACGAGCGACTGCAGGCCGCCAAGGGATTGATCGACGAGTGCCTGCGCGAGTGGACCAAAGACGCCCGGCCCGAGATCGCCACCATCGTGCAGGACGCCTTCCGCGTCGACCAGGCCGGCAACATCCGCACCGGGCAAGTGCTGGGCCTACGTCGGCTCGATATCGACGACAAGCGCTGGCAGCGCGCCATGGACGCCATCAGTGACGCCGTCCAGGTCACCGGCTCCAAGAGCTACATCCGCCTCTACGAGCGGGTCGGCGACAGCGACCAGTACCGCCCCATCAGCCTCGATATCGCGGGGGTATGAGATGAAATCCGCCACCATCCGCGTCCGCGACGCCATCGGCGGCTATGCCGCCACGCTCCAGGGTCAGCGTGCCACCTGCGCCTGGAGCCACGAAGAGGCAGCTCGACGAGTCGCCCAGAAGGTCTACGGCGACACCGTAGGCGTCGTGAATGACTACCTGCGCGATAGCGATGTCGCCGCCGGCGTCCGCTACCGCTACCACGTCACGCACGCCACAGATCAATCGGAGGTGAACTGATATGCGTACTCGCTACCGCGCCTACTGCTACGCCAGCGGCGAGATTCACATTGGCACCACAACGCCCACCGGCGCCGTCGAGCTGGCCACCGGCCCGCATCGTGCCCTGACCGAAGAAGTCGACGTACTCGCCCGGCACGGCTACCGCGGCGAACGCTTCGTACCGGGCGTGCCCGAGACGTTCTCACTCGCAGAGAAGCGTGACGCAGTGGCGCGCTTCGTCGACTGGGTCCGCGGTGGGTCGCGGGCCGCTATCTGGCGCACCGGTGAGCAGGTCCGCGCCGATATCGATGCGCTGCAGGAGATCGAGGCATGAGCCAACAAGCCAAGAGCCGTACCTGCACGATCACCATCACCGAGATGGAGGACGGTGTCGCGGTCGATGCCGGCTTCTCTATCACCAACCTGCGTGACGCCACGATCTCGCAGACCCTCGCCATGGTCGGCGTCACGGCCATTCACGAAAAGATGATCGAGTACCGCGAGAAAGCCGCGGCCGAAACGACTCACTAAGCGAAACGCCCCTGCTCTCGTGAGGAGCCGGGGCGTCTGCCGGGCGTGGTGGCCCGGCACTGATGAGCAGCCGACGAGGTACCCATGGACAAATTCAAAGAGCTGGAAGCGCAACTGCAAGGAGTTTTCGGCAGCGCGAAGATCCGGGTCAACGGGCGTGAAGTCACGTTCCAGAAGCGGCTGGACCGGGAAAAGCTCGTTATTCAGGTCGGTGTCGATGGCTGGATCAAGGGCGAGTGGAGCCTCGTCGACATCCAAGGCGAGCCGAAGCACCCGGAAGGGCTTTTCTATCGCCCGATGCGTTCGCGGGTATGGCCGCTCAAGCAATACAAGTCGCTCCGAAAGATTTTCGGCAAACGAGAGGCCGACAAGATGACCGCGCTTCGTATCGTCGCCGTCAGTCCCTATTGGAACAGCCCGCGCTCGCTGATCAGCCATCTGCGTAAGCATTTTCCCGATCTCGAACTGGTTGGAGAGGTGTCGTCATGAGCCGGTGGTCAAAGTTCACGCAGCTTGGTCGCGAGCGGCGTTGCAGCAAATGCGATGAATGGTGGCCAGACGACGCCGAGTTCTACTACCGGAGCAACGGCAAGAGCCGTCAGCCGTGCAAAGCGTGCTATGCCCAGTTGCCCTCGGTGATCGCGAAGGAAGAGCGCCGCAAGGCAGCGTTGGGGAGGTCGTCATGATCCATCGCGGCAAGCTCGCCCAGATCCATATCGCTAAGGTGCAGCTCGGTCTCTCCGACGACGAGTACCGCGCGCTGCTCGGCCGCGTGGCCGGCGTCAGCAGTGCCAAAGACCTCACCAATCGCAATGTCAGCGCGGTAATCAATGAACTCCAGCGCCTGGGCTGGCAGCCCAAGCCCGCCAACAAGGCAGGCCGAAAAGCGCCGAGGCCGCCGCGCACCCGCGCCACCGTGATGCGCAAGGTCGAGGCGCTGCTGGCAGACGCCGGCCGCCCCTGGGCCTACGCCGATGGCATGGCGCAGCGCATGTTCAGCGTAGAGCGCGTCGACTGGCTGGACGATGACCAGTTGATCCGCCTGATGCAGGGCCTGGTGATCGACGCCAAACGGAGAGGCCAATGAAAGAGATCCGCTGCCCCGCGTGCCACACGCACCTCACGCTCGAGCAGATCTGCGAGGACGAGTCTCTGCGCGAGCTGATGGGCGTGCTGGCCGACCTGCCGCGCGAGGTCTCGCGGCCGCTGGTCGCCTACCTTGGCCTGTTTCGCGGCAAGAGCCGCAGTACCGCCTATGAGCGCCAGCTCCGGCTGGCCCGCGAGGCGTTGGCGCTGGCTGCCGATACCGGGCTAGTGGGCACGGCGCTCTCCGAGACGGTAGAGGCGATCCGCGCCAAGCGCGACAGCGGCGAGAACAGGCCGCTCACCAATCACAACTATTTGAAGCGCGTCCTCGAGAGTCTGGGTGCCCGCGCCGTGGCCAGTAGTGCGCTGCCGGCATCTACGGCGCCGCGCCCGGCCAAAGGCGTCGCCCGCGCATTGGCCGCACTGGACGCAGGGAGGCAGCAGTCTTGAACGAACAGAGAGCGAACCAACCTGCGCAGTGGTTCCGCGATGAGATCGCCCAGGGGCTCGCCCGGCTGGTAGTACTCCGCCTGCAGAACGCCCCTTGGGAGGACGATATCGCCTACACCCAGCAGGCGTGGGTCGACACGCTCTGGGCGCGGCCGGTCGGCTGGGATGCCGAGCTGGATACCGCCCGCCTGCGCACCGCCTTCCAGCGCCTGGCGGGGAGCATCAATCGTTGGCCCGCGCCGCGGGCGCTGCTCGAGGTTATGCCGGAGCGGCCACGACAGCCCCGGCTCGCGCGGCCCAAGCTCTCCGCCGCGGAAGCTGCCGAGAACCGCGCCAAGCTACGCCAGATGATCCAAGAGACCGGCATCGGAGGAGCCTCTCGTGAGCAATAACCATGACATGTTCCCCGAGATCCCCGACGACGCCCTGGAACGGATGACCGACCCGGAGATCCTCAAGAAGTGGCCACAAGGGCTGACCGACATTCTGCTCGTGATCGAAGCGGTCTATCGTCGCCACGGCGATAACGAGGAGATAGCGCGAGCGCGGGCTTTCCGCGCCGTGCGCGCCTTGGCACACTTCCATGGTGGGCATTCGTTCTACCTGCCCAAGGGCGACAGGCTGGAGATTGCGCTTAGGGATCGCGAAATTTTCGAGCGCCACAACGGTGCCAACGTGACGCAGCTCGCGCGGGAGCATCGGCTGACAGAGGTTCAGGTCTACTCGATACTGGCCGAACAACGAAAACTGGCCCGAAATCGGCTTCAGCCGGGCCTGTTCTAATAACGAAGACGCAAGGGAGAATAGAATGAAACCAGTAGCGACCATTATGGCGCTGACCGCGATCGCCGTAGCCGGCGCCGCTAACGCCAACGAAGAATGTGCTGGCATCAGTGACGATCAAAGTCGCTTGGCCTGCTATGACTCCGAGTATCGGCCTGCAACAAGCACGTCACAGAAATCTGCGTGGAGTGTGAACACCTCAACCTCGCCGATCGACGATTCCAAAACGGTGGTATTGATGACCGACTCGACGCAGCCCGTGAGAAGCAGGTTCGGGCGGCCGGAAAGCGCGACGCTAATCGCTCGCTGCTCCGAAAACACAACGTCGATGTACCTAATCTTTGCTGGCAACCACATGACCGATATTCAGTCGTACGGTCAGGTCACGACTCGAGTCGATGATTTGAAGGCCAGAACGATCAATATGGACAGCTCGACTGACAATAAGGCTCTCGGGCTATGGCGAGGAGGCAATTCCATTCCTTTCCTGGAGAGTATGTTCGGGCACGACATGCTGACAGTCAGAGCAACGCCGTTCAATGAATCGCCGATTACTGCACAATTCCCGGTCACTGGACTTGAAGAAGCCATTCAACCGCTTCGCGATGCTTGCCACTGGTAGGAGAAAACCATGAAGTACGCCTCACTTCTCCTAGCCTCGGTAGCGATCTGCCTCTCGCTCTCGGGTTGCAGCAAAGACCCGATTAGCATGGAAGAGTCGCTCGACATCGCTGAGCTCTCTCAAGACGCCGACACCTACAAAAACGAGTTTGCCCTGGCCATCCAAGATCTCAGCACCAAGGATGGTTGTCAGGCAGAAGTTATGCGCGAAGGCGGTGGCTTCTCTCGCGTGACGGGAGATAGCTTCTATTTCCTCTACTGCGGAAAGCCAATCAACACATCGAGCCGATGGTATTACGACCCAGCCAACGGCAAGCTCAGCCAGGATAAGAGCGAGCTTCGAGGATAGCTTTACACCATCACCGCACCAGCGATAATGCTCTCAGAACGCCAGAGCGCCTTTTCTCGAAAGACCCAACGCCCACCACCTGGTGGGCGTTTTTCGTAAACCGCTTGAATCCCGCCTCGACCGCTCCCGCCGGTAACGTCAGAACTCACGCCACACGCATCGATTCTGACCCGAAACCGACGGAGACGGCACCGTGTTCCAGACCCTGTTTGAAAAACTCAAAGGCGCCACCCGGCTGTGGCCCTGCCTGCTGCTGGCCATCGTCACCACGACTGCGGTGGGTGCCGTCTACCCACAGCAGGTGGGGCTGCTGCTGTGGTCGCTGACCAAGGTGTTCTGGGCGATTTATCTCGCCTACTGGCTCGACCGCTGGGTGTTCTGGTACGCCCGCCCTGGCGATTACCAATCACGCTCGACTGCTGGCAATAGCCTGATCACCTACATGATGTTGCGACGCGTCATCCTGATGGCCGCCGTGGCCATCGCTGTCGGGCTGGGCGTGTGATGAACGGCCAGCATCGCAAGATCCTGGCGGCGGTCCACGCCGAGCAGCGCGAACGACGCGGCCCGGTCCCGCCGGCCCTGGTTTCCATCGCGCTCAATGTCGCTTCGACGGCGGGTCGCGAGCGCGTGGATCGGCACATCACCGAGCTGCTGGGGTCTGGCTGCCTCGAGGCGGTCGAGGACGCTCACCGGGGCAACGGCCTGGTCGTGACGGTTGCCGGCCGGCGCGAACTGGATAGCCAGCCGCCGGCACCAGTTGGCCCAGTTTCCAGCGGCACAGATGGAGCCGAGCCATCTGACCCGCAAGCCGTCGAATCTCAGGCGCCGGCGACTGGCTCAACGAACGATGCCGACCTCGCCGCCGAGGGCTGGTCGATCATGACCGGGCTGGCCGAGATCGCGATCGGCAAGCTACGAACTCTGCCCGCGAATGACGTCACAGAACGCGCCCGGCTCTATGCCGTGCTGCGTCGCTACCAGCGCCATACCGACGCGCTACTGGCGCGCTACGGGGGCGAAGCGTGATCCGCCTCTGCCTCTTTCTAACCTTGCTGCTGGTCGGCTGCCAGCCGGCCACTGCCTGGCAGCCGCCGGCCAACGCCGAGCGATATCAACGCGAGCTGACCCGCATCGTCCAGCAGACCTGGGGGCTGGAGGGCTCCGTCGCTGTTCATGCCGCGCAGATCCAACAGGAAAGCGCCTGGCGTCCGGATGTCGATAGCCCCGTCGGCGCCCAGGGGCTGGCGCAGTTCATGCCAAGCACCAGCGCCTGGATCGTCGAAATCTACCCGGACCTGGAGCCAGTGGCGCCGTACTCGCCCGGCTGGGCGATGCGGGCGATGGCGCGCTACGACCGCTGGATCTGGCAGCGCCTCGACGCCGCCGATGCCTGCCAGCGCTGGGCAATGACGCTTTCCGGCTACAACGGTGGGCTGGGCTGGGTCTGGCGTGACCAGAAACTGGCCGACGACGCCGGCGATAACCCCGCCGTGTGGTTCGGCTCGGTAGCGAACTACACCGCTCGCGCGGACTGGGCAAAACGAGAAAACCGCGACTACGTGGATCGCATCCTGCTGCGCTATACACCGCGCTACGTCAGCGCCTGGGGCGGGAGGTCACCGTGCTATCACTTCTGAGCCGCCTCGGCGGCCTGTTCAAGATCGTGCCGCCAACCCTGTGGGTGGCGCTGGCGACCGGCGCGCTGGTGATCGGCTGCCTGCTCTACCAGCAACACACCATCGACGGGCTGCGCGACGATTTGGTCGATGCCAAACAGGCTTTGATAACCGCCGAATGCGATCGCGACGCGTGGCTAAACGTGGCCTTCCAGCGCTCTCGCGAATTGGCGACCGAACGCGAGGAGCGTGCGGCCGGTGAGACCGCCACCCGTGAGCTGAACAACCAACTCGACACGCTCGACGAGCGTTATCGGCCCTCAGCCGAGCGTATCCGCCAGGCGCCGACGGCGGACGATGCGCCGGTGGCGCCGGTATTGCGTCAGGCGATCGAGGATCTGCCATGAAACTCATCGGTATCGTTGTCTCCACCGCAATGCTTACCGCCTGCGAGAGCATGCCGGCACCGCCGCCGATGATCGACAACGAACCACCGGTGGTGATCTGCGCGATCCCCGCCGGGATGACCGAGCGCGAAGCCGAACCGGCCAAACCGCTCGGCGACTATACCCAACGCGATGTCGGCAGCTACATCACCGCCCTGCATCGCTGGGGCTCTCGAGGCTGGCTGAGACTGGCCCGAGTCGATCAACGGAGCCAGGCGTGCCAAGCGCGAGCGCTGGCTCCGGCAAAACCATAACGCGTAACGCAGAGGAAACGATGGGACCACTCAACTGGGATGCCATCCGTGTCGTCTGGGATTTCCTGCAGGCGATCTCGGTATTGCTCTTCTCCGCCGGCATCTGGTGGATCAACCGGACACGAGCCAGCGAGACAGCGATCCGTCGGGTGGATTCCCGCATCGACGAAGTGGAGCGCCACATGACCTCTCTCGAACACCAGGTGCATTCGCTGCCCAGCCGCGATGACATCGACCACCTACGTGCCGAACAGGCCAAGACCAACCGGCTACTGGCCGAGATATCCGCGACACAACGCGCCCAGGGGCAGCTCACGGATCGCATCCACACCTACCTGTTCAATGAGCGAGGGAACCGATGAACTATCCAGACTTCGAGACCGAGGGCCGGCGCCTTTCGATCCTGCGCATCCTGGCGCGGCGCAATCAGTACACCACCAACGAATACTCGCTCAACGACGAGCTGGTCGGTGCCTACGCCCATCGCGTCAGTCGTGATCGGCTGCATGGCGACCTGGCGTGGCTCGAAGAGCAGCAGCTCGTGATCACCCAATCGCCGCGTGCCGGCATAATCGTCACGCTGACAGCTCGTGGCCATGATGCTGCCACTGGCCTCGCCAACGTTCCCGGCGTCGCCAAGCCGCTGCCGGAGGCCTGAACCAATGCCACCGCGCTCCAAGGTGTTTGATCTACCGCCGGAGATCCGCGACGAGCTGAATCAGAAGCTCGTAAGCTCTGGCTTTGCCGACTACACCGGGCTGGCCGAGTGGCTCGAATCCAACGGCTACAAGCTCAGCCGCTCGAGCGTCGCCCGCTACGGCGCCGACCTCCAGCAGGAGTTCGAGGAAGCCATGGGCGACGTGCGCAAGACGACGGAACTCGCCCGCGCCCTGACCGCCGAGCAAGAGGACGAATCCGGCGCGCTGCTGGATGCCACCGCCCGCATCGTGCAGGACCAACTGCTGCGGATCTCCATCGCCATGCGCAAGGCCGAGGAAGATCCGGCCAAAGCCGCCAAGCAGCTAGGCAGCGTGACCAAGGCGCTGGCCGATATCGGCCGCGTCAGCTTGAGCCAGAAGAAGTGGGCGCGGGAGCTGCGTGTCGAAGTCGCCGCCGAGGCAGCGGCGGCGGCCGAGGGCGCGATGGCCAGCCAGGGCATGAGCCGCGATGCCATCGACGCGATCAAGCGCGACATCCTGGGGATCGCCTGATGGATGAACTCACCATTGCTCAGGCTATCGTCGATGCTGGCGACTCCCTTGGCTTCGCCATCGTGGTCGCCGCATTGATTCGGGGGGTCCTCAACAAATGATCGCCATGCCCAAGTCGGTGCTGCTGCCCTACCAGCAGACGTGGATCGAGGATGAATCCGATCTCAAGATAGCCGAGAAGTCGCGCCGAACCGGTATCACTTGGGGCGAAGCGGCGGACGCCGTGCTGAGCGCCAGTGCGGCGAAGTCCGCCGGCGGCACCAACCACTTCTACGTGGGCTCGAACCGTGAGATGGCAATCGAGTTCATCGACGCGGCCGCCATGTGGGCCAAGGCGTTCAACAAGGCAGCGAGCGCGATCGAGGAAGAGATCATCCAGGATGAGGACAAGGACATCCTCACCTTCAATATTCGCTTCTCCAGTGGCTTCAAGATCCAGGCGCTATCCAGCCGGCCGAGCAATCTTCGCGGCCGCCAGGGCAACGTCACCATCGACGAGGCCGCCTTCCATGGCGAGCTAGCCGAAGTGCTCAAGGCAGCGCTGGCACTCACCATGTGGGGCGCCAAGGTGCGTCTGATCTCGACCCACAACGGCGTCGACAACCTCTTCAACGAACTGGTGCAGGACAGCCGCGCCGGCAAGAAGCGCTATTCGGTCCACCGCATCACGCTCGACGACGCCTGCGAACAGGGGCTCTACAAGCGCATCTGCCAGGTGCGCGGCAAGACGTGGACCCAAGCGGCCGAGGATCAGTGGAAGGCGAACCTGCTCGCCGATACTGCGACCCGCGAGGACGCACTCGAGGAGTACTACTGCGTTCCCAAGTCGGGCGGTGGCGCCTACCTCTCCCGTGCCCTGATCGAGTCACGCATGGTCGATGCCCCGGTGCTGCGCTTCGAGGGCTCGGCGACATTCAACGCGCTGCCGGAAGCCCTGCGCGCGGTCGAGATGGCGCAATGGTGCCAGGAAGAACTGCTGCCGCTGCTGATGCAACTCGATCCGCAACATACCCACTGTTTCGGGGAAGACTTCGCCCGCTCCGGCGACCTGACCGTCATCGCCCCCATGGCAATCGATCAACAGCTCAAGCGCCTGGTGCCGTTCCTGGTCGAGCTGCGCAACGTGCCGTTCAAACAGCAGGAGCAAGTGCTGTTCTACATCGTCGATCGACTGCCGCGCCTTCAGGCTGGCGCCTTGGACGCACGCGGTAACGGTCAGTACCTCGCCGAGCAGGCGGTGGACCAGTACGGCAGCGGCCGTATCGAGGCGGTGATGCTTTCCCAGGGCTGGTACCTGGAGGCGATGCCCAAGTTCAAAGCCGCGTTCGAGGATGACGAGATTGCGATTCCCCGCGACCGCGACGTGGCCGACGACCTGCGCGCTCTGCAGGTGATCAAGGGGATACCCAAGCTGCCGGATGGCAAGACCGGTGATGCCAAGGCGCGCCACGGCGACGCCGCGATCGCCTTGGCATTGGCCTATTACGCCAGCCTGATGGAAGCCATCGAGATCGACTTTATCGCCGTGCCCAAGGCCGGCAGTACCCATTACGCCGATGACGATGACGTCGGTGATCTCTACGACGGTTTAGGAGGCGGCTGGTGAGCCTGACACAACGTTTACGCGCACTCTTTGGCACCGGCCGCGATGAGCAGTCCCGCGCTCTGGATGAACAGCAGACAGATGCCGACGACCGCTCGACGGTCGGCAACCTCAAACGCGAATTCGCCGAGCATCCGAGCAAGGGTCTGACCCCGGCGAAACTCCACCAGATCCTGGAGGCCGCCGAGCAAGGCGACCTCAAAGGCCAATCCGAACTGTTCGACGACATGGAGGAAAAGGACAGCCAGATCGGCGCGGACCTGGGCAAACGCCGTCAACTCGCCGCTGAGTTGGAATGGCAGATCGTGCCGCCGGACAACGCCAGCGCCGCTGAAAAGCGCGCGGCGGATTTCTGCGCCGAGGTGTTCGACGGGATCGAGGTCGAGGATCTGATACTCGATATGGGGACCGGCGTCGGCCACGGCTGGGCCAATCTGGAACTCGCCTGGTCGCGTGATGGCGCCCAGCGCTTTATCGAGCAGCCGCAGCTGCGCCCGCACTCCTGGTTCCGCCTACACGGCGAGGATCAAAACCGCATTACGCTACGCGACAGCTCCAACAACGGCGCCGATCTGTGGGCGCTGGGCTGGGTGCAGCACCGCCACCGCGCCAAGCCGGGTTATCTCGCTCGCATGGGCCTCGGTCGGATGCTGGCCTGGCCCTATCTGTTCCAGAACTACGCCCTCGGCGATCTCGCCCAACTGCTCGAGATCTACGGGCTGCCGGCGCGGGTCGGCAAGTACCCCAAGAATGCGACCCAGCAGGAGAAAGCGACGCTCTTGCGGGCCGTGGTCTCCATGGGCAAGGACGCCGCCGGCATCATCCCCGAAGGGATGGCAATCGAGTTCATGGAAGCCGCCGGCGGCCGTGCCGATATGTTCGAGTCGATGATCCACTGGTGCGAACGCGCCAAGGCGAAAGCCATTCTCGGCGGCACGCTGACCAGCGGTACCGGCGAAGGTACCAACACCAACGCCCTGGGCAACGTCCACGAGCGTGGCCAGGCGTCGCTGATCCGCTCGGATATTCGCCAGTACGGCGGTACGGTCCAGCGCGACATCCTCTGGCCGCTTGCGGCGCTCAACTACGGTATCGATAACCGCCGCCGCGCGCCGCGCTTCATCCTCGATATGGGCGAGACCGAGGACTATCAGACGCTCGCCAGCACGCTACCGACGCTGGTCGATATGGGGGCACGGATTCCGCGGTGGTGGCTGCACGAGAAGACCGGCATCCCCGAAGCGACAGACCAGGACGAGATCCTGACGCCACGCGCTCAGCTGCAGCCGTTTGGCCAGGCCGTGCTGAGGTCTACCGTACAGCCGCCGGGCCTAGCTGCGCTGCGCCAGGCACCGGCGGTTCCGACGCCTGCCCAGCCCGAGCACTACCGCGAGCCAGCCTCCAGCGTGCTCGAGCGCGAGGCGCAACCGGTCGTTGACGGCTGGATCGATCAGATCCAAGCGATCGTCGACGAAGCCGATTCGTTCGAGCAGTTGCAGTCACGCATCCTGGAGGCGTTCAGCGATCTGGACGAAGAACAGCTTGCCGAGGTGATGGGCCAAGCCTTCCTCGCCGCCAACCTCGCGGGGCGTTCGACCGTCAGCGATGAAGCCGAGGCAACCGATGCCAACGGTTAGCGCCATGTTCCGGCGGCCGTTCAAGGAACAGGTCGCCTACTTCCGCCAGAAGCAGAGCCTGCCCACCAACCGCTGGGACGACCTGTGGCGGGACGAACACGACAAGGCATTCGTCGTCGCCAGCGCAACCAAGGCGGATCTGCTCGCCGACCTGCGCGCGGCCGTTGATGACTCGATCGCCAACGGTCAGAGCCTAGGCGAGTTCCGAAAGCAGTTCCGGGAGATCGTTGCCCGGCAGGGCTGGACGGGCTGGGCCGGCGAAGGCCCGAAAGCCGGCGCCGCCTGGCGTACCCGCGTCATCTACAAGACCAACATGGATACGTCCTACATGGCCGGCCGCTGGCAGCAGATGACCGATCCGGACGTGGTCCGCGTGCGGCCGTACTGGCGCTACGTCCACAACACCGTCGAGAACCCGCGCATCCAGCATCAGCGGTGGGACGGCCTGGTGCTGGCCGCTGGCGACTCGTGGTTTCACACCCACTGGCCACCCAACGGCTGGGGCTGCAACTGTGGCGTCGAAACCATGAGCCGGCGACAGCTCGAGCGCAGCGGCCGCACCGGGCCGGACACCGCACCCAGCGATGGCACCGCCGAGCACGTCAACGACCGCACCGGCGAAGTGACGGAAGTGCCAAATGGCGTGCAACCGGGCTGGGATTACGCCCCCGGCAAGGGCGCAGCGGAGACAGCGATCGCCGCCCGGCTCAACCGACTAGATACGCTCGAGGCCAACATGGCCAGACTCAACGTCAAAGACCTGGTCGAGAGCGACCTGTTCGGGCGCTTCTTCGCCGGCGACGTCCAAGGCGAGTTCCCCATCGCCGTGGTGCCACCGGTGGAACGCGAGATCCTCGGCGCTGAATCGCCCACGGTGCTGCTCTCCCAGGCGAGCCTGACGGCGCATATCGAGCGTCACCCAGAGATCGGCCTGGCCGACTATCGGCGCGTACAGACGCTGCTGGACCGGGGCGAGGTCTATCGGCGCGCGGGCGAGGATGGCCGGCTGATCTATCTGACGGTGGATGGCGTGACTTACCGCGCCGCGCTCAAGCGAACGCAGGACGGCAGGCGCAACTACTTCCTGACGCTGTTCAAGGTCAAGGAGTCGGCAGCGGAGCGCAACGTGAGAAACAAGATGGAACGGCTGAGATAGGACTGCGGTAGGAAGAGAGCGAGGCTGGTTCGTCATCCCCAGATACCTCATCAGCGCGATGCGCTGGGTACGCCAGACGAATTTTGGCCTCTCGCACTCGTAGGTCCAGTTTGAGCCGATCCGGGGGCGTGATCAAGCCCATCTCCCAGGAGAGAGCATGTCCATCACCATCGATGACGACCAGGTACTGAAGGCACTCAACGCCATGCAGCAGCGCTCGATTCGGCTGCAGCCGGCGTTCAAGGCGATCGGCGAAGCGATGGTGGCAAGCACCCACGAGCGCTTCCAGGAGAAGGAAGCGCCGGACGGCACGCCCTGGACGCCACTCTCCGAGACTACCATCGAGCGTAAGGGGCATGATCGCATCCTGGAAGGCGAAAGCGGTCAGCTCGCTCGACAGATCCACTACGAGACCAACGACGACGAGCTGCTCTGGGGCAGCTCAATGATCTACGCCGCCATGCAGCACTTCGGTGGCGACCAGGCCGAGTTCCCGCATCTGTGGGGCGACATCCCCGGGCGACCGTTCCTGGGGGTCTCCGATGAGGACCGCGACGAGGTACTGGATACCCTCTCGCTTTACCTCGAAGGCGGATTGTGGCCGGCCGCCTGTGAGGCGCTGTGAGGCGTTCGGAGCGGCTGGGCGCTACGCTGGCCCGAGAAAATGCGGCGAGAGGCGTTAGAGGGGCGTTAGATTGGCGATTTAACAGTATTGGCGAGGGTGCTATACGATAGAGTGAAACAGAATCGATCATCTGGCCCATTTACACGCTGGTGCATAACCATGAGCAAGATACCGCCTCCGGTCATAGCGATCCTCACCGACAATCTTCCAGATTTCACTACGCACCCCAAACTCAACAGCCTATTCATGTATGCGGATGCACCAGGCGATCCGCCAGATGGCAGCAAGGCGGAAAAAACGCTGGAGTGGCTACGTAGAATCAACGATACCTCTGATCGCCCGCTCGAAGTGTTGGGTAAATTGATCGAGGGTTTTATGGAGATCGAGGAAGATGAGGCTGTAGATACAAGCCTTTTTGGAGTCCAGCTCGAGTCACCTGCAAAAAAATTCAAGGACAGAATCGAGGCAGCGCTTAAGCGATACAACCTTCGCTACATGCAAGGAGGCCACATTTCTGATGGCTCTAGCGCCCCTAGCCGCAGTCTCGCGCAGCTGATCCAGGGACGGGATCTACCCGCTATAGAGATAGAGTTCAATCGCGCACTTGAGAATGTCCACACCAACCCTAGAGAGGCCGTTTCTGCGGCGTGCAACATCCTGGAGTCCATTTTCAAGTTTTATATCGCTGACGAAGAACTGGAGCGGCCAACCAAGCAGGACCTACAGGGGCTTTGGAAAGTCGTCCGCGCTGACCTCGGGTTCGATCCCAGTAGCTTGGAAGACGATGACTTGAGAAAAATCGTCTCGGGTATCTTTTCGGTGGTCGACGGCATCGGTGCCTTTCGCACTCACGCGAGCTCCGCTCATGGGCAGGGACGCAAGATGTACATCATCCAGCCACGACACGCACGGCTGGCGATTCACTCGGCGCACAGCGTGGCGCTCTACGTGATGGAGTCTTGGGACCATAAGAAAGCGACGCGAAACGCTTAAATCTCTGACAGATCATCCTAACGGGGAACGTAATGAAATCAGTCAAAGAAGCCAGGCGCGAGATGGAAACCCAGATCGGCCGATTGGTTGTCACCGTTAGCGAGTTGGATGAGATGATTAGTGCCTGTAAGCCCCTGATCATCGGAGAGGAATTCTCAGATACATGGAATAAAAAACCACTTGCTAAGCGCATCACGGCTGTTCGGCACCATATTGTCAGTTTGGAGAGAGAAAGGGGCTGCGACCACCTGAAGGAGCTGAAGAAAATACTCGATGAAGTAGAGACACTGGTTGTTATTCGAAACACGGTAGCCCACAGCCCGATTCACTTCAGGTGTGCAAGGCTCGACTTCTCCCATGGAGAATTCTATTTTTGGCAACCAGAACCAAATCGTGAATGGCTAGCGGACAACATAAGAACAACAGCGGATGAAGGCCGAGAATTACTAAATCGTCTGTTTGACTGTCTAGCCGCGCATAGAGAATGTGCAGAGGATAATTATCCTGAAGATATCGAGGAGGCTCTAACTCCTCCATGATCTGTTAGAGCTAATAAATTCCCAAAACGCTTTAATCCCCCGCCTCATCCTGCGCCCGCCACCATGGGCGCATGGATACGACATTCGCACTTCGCCACCCCATCGCCGCATGCTCGGCGCCGACCGCCAACCCCGTTGCGGTCTGTTCGCTGCGTGTCTCCGCCAGCGATGACCTGACCCGGCTGATTCCCGCCGGCACCTTTACGGCGCCGCGCGGATCGCTCGAGGGTCAGGGCCCGTGGCATCTTCTTGAGTCCCACGCCCGCTCGATCATCGAGCGCGCGGCGGCTCGCTCCACCGATATCGTCATCGACTACGAGCACCAGACGCTGCTCGCCGAGCGTAACGGCCTGCCTGCGCCTGCCGCCGGCTGGGTCGACCCGCGCTCGCTCGAATGGCGCACTGATGGTCTTTATGGCCGTGTGAAATGGACCGCTGCCGCCAAGGCGGCGATCGACGACGACTCGTATCGCTATCTCTCCCCCGTTTTCCCCTACGACGCGCAGTCGGGCGATGTACTCGACCTGCTGCACGTTGGCCTGACCAACACCCCCGCGATCGACACCACGCCGGTCGCAGAGATCGCTGCGGCCCGTATGGGTCGAAGCGCCCCCGATGATCAATCGACCGAGGAAAACACCGTGGACCGCGAAAAGCTGATTGCCGCGCTCGGACTGAAAGCCGACGCCACCGACGAACAGATCGACCAGAAACTCGCCGCACTGAGAGCCGGCTCGGAAGACGCAGCAGCCCTGCGCCAGGCGCTGGGTGCCAAGGACGACGCGAAACCCGCCGACGCCGTGGCCGCACTGAAAGCCAGCGTTCAGCCGGATATGAGCGGGTCCGTACCGCGCGGTGTGTATGACGAATTGCAGACCGCGTACGCCGCCCTCAGCGCCGGCAGCCAGATCGCCGAGCGGGATCGGCTGATCGAAGAAGGCCTCGCGGATGGCCGCATCGCGGGCCAAGCGACCGCCGAGTGGCTGAAGACCCAGCACCTCGCCGCGTTGAGAGCGCATCTCCAGGACGCCCCGCCGATCGCCGCACTGCGCGGTAGCTCGCAGACCCAGGGCAAGCCACCGGCTGATGACAAGCCGGACGCGCCTTCGGAGATCGAGCTGGCCATCTGCCGCAACGCAGGCATCACGGTCGAGGACTACCGCAAGGCCAACCCGGCGCCGGCGTCCACGAAGTAACAACCGCCCGGCTCTCGCTGAATTCGTTAACGAGGATCACCCCCGATGAACCGCAATACCGCCTCCCGCGCTGGCCTGCGCCGCGCCCATCTCGTGCTCGCCGGCGCCGTCTGCTACGCCGGCACGCTGGCCATGATCGATACAGACGGCTACGTCCAGCCCGCCCGCGAGGCCACTGGCCTGACCGCTGTCGGCGTGTTCGACAAGCTGATCGACAACACCGGCGGCCTCTCCGGTGACGCCCATGCCGAGGTCAATCGTGGCTATTTCAAGCTGGCCGGCGCTACCGGTGCGGATGAGATCGCCGCCGGTGATATCGGCAAGCCCTGCTACGCCGTCGACGCCCAGACCGTGGCGCTGACCGATGGCAGCGGCACGCGCTCGGTCGCCGGGATCATCGACGGCGTCGATGGCGATGGCGGCGTGTGGGTCTACGTCGACCCGACCAGCGGCGTGGCGCTGGGCTAAGCCCCAAGCCGAGCCCCGCCCACCACTCCGATCATCAATCTCGAGGACGACCGACGATGGATCTCACATCCGCCAATCTCCAGGTGCTGTTCCGCGCCTACAACGCCAACTTCCAGCAGGGCTTCAACTCACTCGGCGACAACGGCTCGCAGTACGAGCAGTTCTGCACCGTGGTGCCCTCGACGACCGCCGTCGAGGTCTACCCCTGGCTCAAGACGCTGCCGCGCATGCGCGAATGGCTCGGCGACCGCGTCATCCACGGCCTGGACGGTGCGCAGTTCGCCATCCGCAACCGCAAGTTCGAACTGACCGCCGGCGTGCCCCGCGATGCGATCGAGGACGACACCTACGGCCTCTACGGCCCCACGTTCCAGGAGTTCGGCCGTTCCAGCCGCGAGCACCCCAACGAGCTTGCCGTCGAGGTCCTGGGCAAGAACCCACTCTGCTACGACGGCCAGCAACTGTTCGACAGCGACCACCCGGTGCTCGATGCCCAGGGCAAGGAGACCTCGGTGTCGAACGATCTCGGTGGCAGCGGCCCGGCCTGGTATGTGGCGGATCTCTCCCGCGCGATCAAGCCGATGATCTTCCAGCGCCGTCGGGACTACTCGTTCCGCGCCCTGACCGATCTCAATAGCGATCGCGTCTTCATGACCGATGACTTCATGTTCGGCACGGATGCGCGCGTCAACGCCGGCCCGGGCCTGTGGCAACTGATCGTGCGCTGCCAGGAAGCGTTCACGCCGGAGACCTACGAAGCCGCGCGCAAGCGTCTGCAGGAACTCAAGGGCGATCACGGCCGGCCGCTGGCGCTGCGTCATACCCACACCATGGTGCCGAGCAACATGGAAGGCGCTGCGCGGCGTGTGCTCAACAACGGCCAAGCGGCCAATGGTGCCACCAACGAGTGGGCCAACACCTCGCAACTGATCATGAACCCCTGGCTGCCGAACGCGTAAGCGCAGGGCCCCATTTATCTGAGAGGAACGCGACATGGCCACCACCAACCGTAAGCGCTCGACCAGTGCCAAATCCGACGCGAAGGCCACCGAGACCCAGGCCGA
The DNA here is from genome assembly GCF_003206675.1 of Salinicola sp. RZ23. Taxonomy (NCBI): domain Bacteria; kingdom Pseudomonadati; phylum Pseudomonadota; class Gammaproteobacteria; order Oceanospirillales; family Halomonadaceae; genus Salinicola; species Salinicola sp. RZ23. The sequence goes on along the minus strand of NZ_PZJK01000021.1, from coordinate 19,578 downwards.
ACAATCTGCCGTCGAGGAATCGAAGGCAACGCCGGAAGCCGGGGAATCGTCGGCAACACCGGCAGCGACCGTCGAATCCGCCGCCGAGCCGGGGGATACGCCGGACAGCGGCCCGATCGAGATCGTGACGGGCGACGCAACCTCGCAGGACGGGGAAACGGTCACCGGCGACGAGCCAGCGGGCACCGCGGGCGATGAGCAGGTCGAGATCCCCGCGCTGTTCATCCGCACGCGCAAGACGATCCTCAAGCGCCGGCGCTGCGGCCACGTGTTCACGCCCGAGGGGCACGGCATCGCACTCGCCGCGCTGAGCGCCGACCAGATCCACGCGCTCGAGAGCGACCCGACGCTGATCGTCGAAGAGTGCACGTTACCGGCTGCTGCCGAGGACGCTCAGTGATGGCCTACGTCGATCAGGCGGCGCTGGTGGAGCGTTTCGGCGATGACGAGCTGCGGGCACTGGCGCCGGACGGCAACGGCGGCATCGACGCCGGCACCGTACAGCGCGCCTGCGATGACGCCGCCGGAGAGATCGACGGCCGCCTCGCCGCCGCTGGCATCGAGACGCCGATGGCGCCGGTACCGGGGGCAGTCAGCGCGATCGCCGCCGACATCGCCCGCTATCGGCTCTACGACGACCAGGTCAGCGATGCCGTAAAGGGACGCTACGACGACGCCAGGCGCTTTCTGCTCGGCGTCTCGCGGGGCGACATCAAGCTCGGTCGCGCTGCCACTGAGGCGCCCAGCAGCGCCGGCGACGTTCAGTTCAACGACAGCCGCCGGGTGTTCACCGGCGGTGGTTTCTAGGGCGCGGCGATGCTGACCCTGGAACCGTGGCTGGAGCGGCTGAACGCCACCGACCTGGGCGTGCAGGCCAGTCTGGCGGCGGACGTCAGCGCGGCGCAGCAGGTCAAGGCGCTACCGAGCCTGACGCTGATCAGCGGGCGTGAGCGGGTCACGCACCAGGAGCGCCACCCGCATACCCGGCACAAGGTAACCACCGAGGTGATGGTCGTCACCGGTGTCGCGCGCTTCGGTAGCGCCCGCTTTGGCACCGCCAAGGATCAGCTCGCCGCGCTGCGCCAGCCGGTGCTCTCGCAGCTCATCTACTGGCAGCCGCCCGGCGCGGAGCTGCCGATACGCTGGAACGGCGGGCAACTGCTAGCGCTGACCGGCAGCGCCCTGTTCTGGGTCGATGTGGTCTCGACCGATTACTGGTGGAACGATCAACCGCAGGAGATAACCCCGTGAGTAACCAACGAACCAACCGCCGCGCCCTGCGCTTCGGTCTCGAGGCCAGCTATAACGCGGACGCCGCGCCGGCCGACATGGCGGCGGTGCTGCTCAACTCGATCGACGTCACGCCGCTTTCCGGCAACGACATCGACCGCAGCTATATCCGGCCCCACTACGGCAATAGCCCGCAGGCGCCCGGCGAAAAGCATATGCAGGTGCAGCTCGGCTGCGAGCTGACCACCTCCGGCACGCCCGGCACACCGCCGCCCTGGGGGACGCTGCTGCAGGCGTGCGGGTTCGCCGAAACGGTGGAAGCCGCCGTCGAGGCAGACCCAGACAACGGCGTCGAAGCACGCTCTGCGCGCGTGGTCTACACCCCGATTTCCGACCAGGAGGAGTCTGGGCGGCTCTACTGCCACGTCGACAAGACGCTGCACGAAGGCCGCGGCGCCCGGGGCACGGTACAGATCGCGCTCAACGCGGAGAGCATCCCGACGCTCTCGATGACGATGATGGCGCTGCTGCGCCCGATCGTCGATGCCGCGCTGCCGACGGTCGATCTCTCGCCGTGGCGCCCGGCGCCGGCGGTGAACACCCAGAACACCGGCCCGCTGACCGTGTTCGGTCTGGCGACGCCGTTCAACCAGTTCAGTCTCGATATGGCGGTGCAGACCCGCCACCGCACCGTGGTCGACGCCAACGATATCGCCATCACCGGGCGCCAGCCTTCCGGCTCGATGCAGATCGACGACCCCGGCGTGGCCACCGTCAACTACTTCCAGCGCGCCCAGGGCGTGGAGGCGGGTGAGATCCGCATCGTCCACGGCACCGAGCCGGGCTTGATCGTCGAGATCGTCATGCCGCGCTGCACCATCCAGTCGCCGAGCTACGTCGACGACGAAGGCGTACAGATGCTGACCATCCCCTACACGCCGGAGCCGCTCAACGGCAACGACGAGATCCAGATCATCTGCCGCTGAGGCTTTCTATTCAGCCCGACGCCGCTGGTGCGATTCATCCAGCCCGACGCCGCTGGTGCGATTCATCCAGCCCGACGCCGCTGGTATCAGCGGCTCTCTTCCCCGATTCAGGAGTCATGCCGTGTTCAAGGTCAACCGTACCCGTAGCTATCAATACCCCGTCACCGCCACCGTCTACGACGCCGACGGCAAGGAGCAGACCGGCAAGTTCAAGGCGACGTTCAAGGTGCTGCCCCACGACCAGGCCAAGGAGCTGCCGGAGGACACCTCGCTGCTGGATGCCGTGCTGAACGACGTCAGCGAGATCGAGATTGCCGGCGACGATGGCCAGCCGCTGGTTGGTGATGCCCTGCTCGACGCCATCAAGAACGACCCGGCGCTGTCGGTCGCCACCGTCAGTGCCTACCACGAGTCGATCGCAAAAAAGAACCGGCCCAGGAGCTGATCGACGCCGGGCGCTTTTGGGCGACCGGCGGCGGTGGCCAGCGCGACCAGGCTGCGCTGGCCACCGAGTGCGCCGACCTCGGCATCCGTCTGCCCGACGATTTCCATGACGACACGCCAGACGAATTCGAGGTGCTGCCCGAAAACTGGGCCGCCCTCGAGCTGTTTCTGGACTGCGCGACACAGTGGCGCCAGGCGCCGATGGGTGGCCCGACCGGGCTCGACTACGCGGCGCTGCGCACGGTGATGGAGTTCCACGCCGTGCCCACCGGCGAGATCCGGGAACGCTTTCACCAGGTCCGACTGCTCGAGCGCGGCGCGCTCACTGAGATGAACAAGGCGAACCGCTAGATGGCTGACAATCTCACTCTCAAAGTCACGCTGCGCGGAGATGGACGCCATCTCTCCGGCACCCTGCGTGACGCGTCCGGTGAGGTGCGCGAGTTCGGCTCGACCTCCGATCGCTCTGGCCGTCAGTCATCCGCGGCGTTCGAGCGCACAGGCCGCAGTGTGCGCGGCGTCAATCGCGACGTCGCAGACCTCAACCGGGTCAGCGACCTGGCCCGTAACTCGCTGCTCGCCCTCGGCGGCGCGTTTTCCGTGCGAGAGGTGATCAACTATTCGGATGCCTGGACCAATACCACCAACCAGATCCGCACCGTCTCGGACAGCAACGAACGTCTGATCGCGAGTCAGCAGCGGCTGATGGCGATCGCCAACGACACCCGGACTTCCTACGAATCAACCGCCAATCTCTATGCCCGTCTGAGCCGCGCCACGACCGGGCTCAATCTCGGCTACGAGCGCACCTATCGTCTTGTCGAGACCATCAACAAATCGTTCGCGGTCAGTGGTGCGACGGCTGAGGAGGCCTCGGCCGCCATCGTGCAGCTCTCCCAGGGGCTTGCCGCCGGGGCCCTTCGCGGCGATGAATTCAATTCTGTCTCGGAACAAGCCCCGGCGATCATGTACGCGATCGCGGACTCGCTGAACATGACGCTCGGTGAGCTGCGCGCGTTTGCGTCATCCGGCGGTATCACTGCCGAGATCGTGGTCAACGCGCTGGAGAAAGCCGCCGCCGGTATCGATAAGACGTTTGGTGGTGCGATCGCGTCGTTCGGCCAGAAGATGACCGTAGCGCGCAACGAGATGATCGAGTGGGTGGGTACCAGCCAGCAGGTCAGCGACGCTGTCGGTCTGACCGGTGATGCGATTCTTGGCCTAACCGGCCATATGGATGAGCTAGTCACGATCGGCGCGGTTCTGGCCACGGTCTACGGCGGGCGTGTCGCGGGTGCACTGGCGGCATCGGCGGCGGGTTATGCGGCGCGCACCGTGGCAACGATTCGAGACACGCAGGCGCAGCGCGAAGCGGCGGCGGCAGAAGCCGGCCGACAGTTGGCACTGGCCCGAACCTCGGCAGCGGAGAAGACGGCGGAGGCCAATAACGCGTCATTGGCAGCTCGCCGCGCGCTGACTGCGCGTCAGGACGCGGCCAATCATGCGGCGAGCCTGCAGCAGGTAGGGGCATCGCTGGTCGCCGAACGCGAGCTGGAAGCGCAGCGGTTGAAGGCACAGATCTCGGCGACGGGACGCCAGCAGTCCGTCGTACGAATGGCGGAGCTGCGCCGATCCGAAACCACTGTCACCAACCAGCTCGCCGCGGCCAACGCCAAGCTGGCTCAAGCCGAGGCCGGCGTGACATCGGCCAGCCGTGCAGCAACGCTCGCCTCGGCTGAGCAAGCCGCCGCCACGCGCGCGGCGACAACCGCACAAATCGCCTACACCGGCGCCATGCGCGCATCCACAGCGGCTGCCGGTGCAATGGCCACGGCGGCCCGCGGTGCATCGGCGGCATTGGCGCTGCTCGGCGGGCCAGTGGGCGCTGCGTTGGTCGCGGTGGGGGCACTGTATGCCTTCCGGGAGGAGCTGGGGCTGGTCAGTGCCAAAGCCAATGCCACGCGCAACAAGGTCGACGAGCTGACCGGCAGCCTGGATGGCCTCACCGATGCCCAGATCCGCAATAAGCGCGCGTCACTGGTGCGTGATCTTGTCGAAGCGCGTATCGAAGCCGAGAAGCTGGAGAAGCAGTTTTCAGCGCTCGAGAAGCAGAACCGCGATCAGATGGTCACCAACCAGGGGCGGCCCGGTTCTGCGTGGTTTCAGCAGCAGGAGTTGAGTCCCAAGCTGGAAGAGGCGAAAGCCGTCGCCGCCACGTTAGAAAAGGGCCTGGACACCTTCGATGAGAAAGTGGACCGGCTGCGTCAGTCCGCGACATCCGGCGTGAAGATCTTCAAGACGCTCGATCAGTGGATGTTCAACACCGGCGATGCGGCCGACAAGGCAGGCAAGTCGTTGAGCAAGGCGGCGAAGGCTCACGAGAACGCGCTGCGGGGCCTCCTCGACAAGCTGGACCCCGTCGCGGCGTCCCAGCGCGACTTCCTCGCCGACCAGATCACCCTGCAGACGGCCTGGGCCGGCGGCAAGCTGACGCTCGACCAGTATCTGACCGCTGTCGGGCAGTTGCCAACGCTCTACCAGAACGCCGGCGATGCCGCCCAGGTCTACGAACTCGACGGTAGCAAGGCCGCCAAGACAGTCAGCCGTGAGATGACGGCAACCGAGACCATCATCAAGCGCAGCCTTGAACGAACCGACGACGCGTTCGTCGACTTCTGGGAGAACGTGATCAGCAGCAGCAAGAACACGTTCGATGCGTTCAAGCAGGTCGCAATCTCGACGCTCGCCGAGATCATCCACGCCTACACCACCCGCAAGATCACCGCCTCTCTGGGGCTGTCGCTGGCCAGTACCGGCTCGGCCGCCGCGGGAGGTACCGGCGCCGGAGGCATGGGCGGCTTCGGCGGTGGCGGCATGGATCTCACCAGCCTGGGCAAGACGATCTACCAGGGCATCACCGACGGCTTCGGGGCGATCAACTGGACCGGGGCGCCGACCGGCGCGACAGCCTACACCAGCGGCTTTGGTTCCCAGGTGGCGACCGGCGGTGGCATGTTCGACGGCAGTCTTCAGAACTTCAGCGGCTTCAACGGCCTGGCGAGCCTTGGCGCGGGGTACGTCGGCAGCCAGCTCGGCACCCGTGTGGGGTCATCGCTGTTCGGCAAGCAGGCGAATTCGAGTTGGGGCGCGACCGCGGGTGGCGCGATAGGCACCTATTTCGGTGGGCCGATTGGTGCGTTCGCGGGTTCCACCCTTGGCGGCATGGTTGACTCTCTGTTCGGCTCGGGGCGTAAGGCAAAGGTCAAAGGCTGGCAAGGCGGGCTGGGCTCCAACGGCGACAACGAGTATCGCGATTACCACGCGGATACGGCATTTGGCACATTCACGATCCTCGACAAGGTCAAGACCGAGCCCGAGGACATTCTCAACATGCTCGACGCGTTCGAGCAGATCGATGGCGTGCTGTCGGACGCGATGACCAAGGTGCAGCGCAAGGCCGTCACCGACGACTTCGCCTCCGGCTGGAAGATCAACGAGTCGAACGTCGGCGAGGTGTTCGCAAAGCGCTATGAGCGGCTGTTACGCACGCTGGATGGCCAAGCATCCGACGGCGTCGAGAAAGCGCTGCTCGAGCGCGTGCCGGAACTCACGAATGACAATACCGAGGAGTGGTCGACCGCACTGGCCGGCGCATTGCAGCTCAACAAGCTGATCGATGGGCTGTCGGGGAACGTTCGTGCCTATGCCTCGCAAGTCGTCGAAGATACGAACCTCTCCATCGACGACGCGCTCTCCCAGATTACCGCCGGCGTCTCGGCCCACGCCGCCGTCTCCGCGATCGCGGATGAGCTCAACCTGACCTTCGACAAGATGGGCGATCAGGCCGTCGAGGCGTCGCTGGATCTCGCTCAGCTCACGGGCGGACTGGAGAACCTGCAAAGCCAGGCTCAAACCTACTATCAAAATTTCTTCACCGATGCCGAGCGCCAGCAACGTACGATCGAGCAGCTAACCCCGGTGCTCCAGACCGTGGGGCTCTCCGCCGCCTCGACCCGCGAACAGTTCCGCGATGTCGTGGAATCGCTCGACCTCAATACCGAAGCTGGCCGCGAGACCTACGCCGAGTTGATGAGCGTCGCCGGCGCCTTCGCCGAGATCTCCGGTCCGATCCAGGAGACGACACAGTCGCTCGAGGATCTGCAGGCTGCCGCCAAGTCGCAGGTCGAGAGTGCCAAAGACGCCGTGCGCCAGGCGTATGAGGCGTTTGCCAGTCAGGCCTTCGATCAGCAGGTCACGCTCTTACAGCTCGCCGGCCGCGACCAGGAGGCACTGAACCTGCAGCGCCAGCAGGAGCTGGAAACGATCGACGAGAGCCTGCGACCGATCCAGGAGCGCATCTGGGCATTGCAAGACGAGCAGTCCGCGCTCCAGGACGCCCGCCAGGCCAGCGCCGATTATCGCTCCGCGCTCGAGCAAGCCTCGAGCCAGCTCGACGGCACCTTGGGCAATATCAGCGCCTGGATCGACCAGCAGACCGCCACCGGCGGCTCACCAAGCGTCAATCTGCAGGAAGCGCAGGCCCAATTCGCGCGCCAATTGGCACTCGCCGAGAATGGCGACCGAGACGCGCTGAACTCGATTACGCAGTACGCCGACCGCTACCAGCAGGCCGGCGAGTCCTACTACGGCTCGGGCTCCGGCTATCAACGCATTCGCGATGAGGTGCTGGATGCCCTGGGTGAGCTACCCGACCAGGTGTCTGCCGAGGAGTACATTGCCGACGAGATCAAGCAGGCGCTGATCGAGCAAACCGACGGCATCACGACGAAGCTCGCCGATGTGCTGCGTGGGGATAACCCGGCCTCCATCGGTGCCGAGCTGGCTGGCTACTTCGCGACCCTGGCCGGCGGCATCGACGGCGTGCTGACCCGCGACCAGCTCAAGCTGGTGATGAACGGCAAGGCCACCGATCGCCAGCTCGATGCGATGATCCGGGCGCTGGATCTCAACGGTGACGACATTGTCTCCGGGCTGGAATCCGTCATCGTTTCCGGCATGCCCACGGACGCGACCCTAGCCAACGTGCTCGGCTCCCAGCTGCGCGCCAACGGCAACAAGGCGCTGACGGAGCGCCAGGTACGTTCCGCGCTCTCTCCGATCGCGACCGATGCCGAGATCCAGGCGCTGATCCGCGCCACCGACACCAACGGCGACGGCCTGCTGGATGCGCAGGAAGTCGCCAACGCCCGGCTCGGCGGGCTCGCGCGCGGCATCGGCGGCGCCCTCGATCCGATGTTCGACAAGATCGACTCGTCGCTGGACGGGCTGATCGATTACGGAGAATTCGGGAAGTACTTCAAAGGGCTGGCCAGCGATTCGCAGCTGAAGCAGATCTTTCGTCAGCTCGACACGGACGGTGATGGCCAGATATCGGCGCTGGAGGCGGTGAAGGCATCGACCGACAAGGTGGGCAACAACACCGGGTCGATCGAAGAGCGCTCGCTGGAGCAGCTCGAGCGGCTCAATGGCCTTGCATCCGAGTTCACTCGCACAACGGACCAGTTCATCGGACTGAACGCCAACATGGTCTCGTTGAGAGAGTCGATCAATGCGCTGGGCGTAGCCCAGGAAGAAGCCGCCAGGATCGAGCGAGAGCGCGCCAATGCGCTGGCACGTGAACAAGAGAAAGTCACAGTTTCGCGTCAGATCTCCGCGGTTGAAGCCTCAATTGACAGCTACCAGTCCGAAGCCGATATGCGAATGGGACGCCGGCAGTTCTTCATTGATGCCACCAAGGACCACGCCAGCGATGTGTCGGGTCTGATCCAGCAGCGGGTGCTCGACTACATCCATACGAATACCGACGCCAACGACATGACATCTGACCAGCGCGATCAGATGCATGCATGGATGGTCAGAGAGTTCGGGCAAGGCACGGACAATTACCTCTACGCGCTATCCCGAATGGGGGCTTTCCGCAACGAAGCATTGGCTCGCGAAGCCCAGCGGGCTGCGGCGGCGGCATCAGAGACTCTCGCAGATCTCCAGGCGGAGCTTGATCGCCTGGATGGCAGCCACGCCAATGGGTTGTCGTACGTGCCATGGGATGGGTACCGCGCGGAGCTGCACCAAGGCGAGCACGTCTCGACCGCCAAGGAAGCCCCCGCGGTGCGTGCGTTCCTGAGCGGGCGTCTGTCGCCGCCGCCAATGGCGCCAGCAATCGACAACCGGCGGATGGAGCGGCTGCTCGATCGACTAGCCCAGCTCACACAAGAGAACACCGAGCTGCTGCGCCGGATCGAGGCCCACGAGGGCGCCGGGGTGCGGGTGGCCCAGGCCGGGCATCAGCGCTCGATCGATCAGCTCACGCGTATCGCCGAGAGCAACCAGGCGCTGGATGACCGCGCCCGACTGGAGGCGCTGGCATGACCTGGCTGCTCACCATCGAGGCCCGCGACCCGGACAATCAGCCCTGCGTGCTGCGCTTCTCCGATGGTGCCTACGACGCCCCGGACGACACCCTCTATCTGCCGCGCATCCAGCAGCCGGGGCTCTATCAGGCCGGGCTCTACGCCGGCGAGATCGTCAGTGTCGACCGCTCGGGCTTCGGCGAGACCACGCTGATAAACACCGATGGCGGCCTGGATTATCTGGTCGACTACGCCGTGGACGGCCGCGCCGTGGTGCTGTCACTGGCAACCGCCGAGGGCGTCACCGAGATCCTCCGCGGTACGGCCGCCGGTCTCACGTATCAGCGCGGCGAGATCTCGCTCAAGTTGCGCGCGCCCCAGGCGCTGCTGCAACGCCCGCATCCCTGCCAGACCTACGCCGGCAGCAACACGCTGCCCGAAGGGGTCGAGGGCACCGCAGACGATATTCAGGGCCAGCCCAAGCCGCGGCTCTACGGCGACGTGCGCAACGCCCAGCCGGTGCTGGTCAACAGCGCCAGGCTGATCTATCAGGTCAGCAGCCGCGACGACTGCCAGGTCGATGCCGTCTACGACCAGGGCGCCGCGCTGACCCGCGGTGCCGCCTATGACTCCCTCGCCGCGCTCCAGGCCAGCGCGCCGGCCGCCGGCGAGTGGCGGGCGTATCGCGGCTATCTGCGCCTGGGCGCGCCCCCGGTGGGCACGCTGACCTGCGACGCCCAGACCGCCGAGACCAACGTGGCGGCGGTGATCGCCGCGCTCTGCGCCGAGGTAGCGCAGCCCTGCGACGCCACGGCGCTGGCCGGGCTGGGCCGGGTCGGGCTCTACGTGACCGACAGCGCCACCACCGCCGATCTGCTCGACCGCCTGGTCACCGCCGGCGGCTGGTGGCGGCTCGACGCCGAAGGCACGCTGCGCGCCGCCCGGCTCGAGCCCCCACTCACGCAGACCGGCGACGCGCCGACGACGATCCACGACCACGAGATCGTCAGCCTCGAGCGCAAGGCCACCGGCGCCAGCAGCGACGGCCTGCCGATCTGGCGGGTGACGCTGCGCGCCGACCGGCTCGAGACCACCCAGACCGACCTCGCCGGGGTGGTCGACGACAGCCGCCGGGCGCGTCTCGGGCGCCAGTACCGCGAGGCGATCGCCGAGCGCCCCGAGGTGCTCGAGCGCCATCCGCTGGCCGGTGAGCTGACCATCGATACCTGCCTGCGCGATCTCGCCGATGCCCAGGCGGCGGCCGAGGCGATCCTCGACCTGGTCAGCGTGCGCCGCGATCGGGTCACGCTCGAGGGCCGTGTGGTGAGGCATCGTCTCGAGATCGGCGCCAGCGTCAAGATCGTCACCCCGCGTCAGGGCTACGCCACCGGCCGCACGATGCTGGTGCTTGGCCAGCAGATCAACGCCCGCAGCGGGCGACTCACACTGGAGCTTTGGGGCTGATGGCATTGAATCCCGACACGATCACCCTGTGCTGGCCCAACCTGGTCGAGCGCGCCACGCTCTCCGGCGGCGCCTGGCTCGATAGCCTGCCGCTGACGCTGGCCCAGGACCCGACACTCGCCGTGCGCTGCAAGAGCCAGAATGCCGACCCGGCCTCGACCTGGTTCGACATCACCCTGGACAAGCCGCGGCCGATCCAGTGCCTGGCGATCGCCGCGCACTCCTTCTCCGCCCCGGCGCGCTACCGGGTGCGGATCTACGGCGATATCGACCGGCAGTTCCTGCTCTGGGACAGCGCCTGGCAGACCGTCTGGCCGCAGCTCTTCGCCACCGCGGAGCTGGAGTGGGAGTACGACAACTACTGGCTCGGCACCATCGCCGAGGATGACCGCGCCCTCTATACCCCACTGCTGACGGTATTCGCCGATGACGTCCAGCTCGCGCAGAGCGTGCGGGTCGAGATCGACGACGCCGGCAACCCGGAAGGCGCGGTGCGCTTCGGTCGTATCTTCCTGGCCGATGCCTGGCAGCCAGCGACCAACGTCTCCTACGGCATCCAGCACGGTTTCGATAACGCCACCGAGTTCGCCGAGGCCGGCGATCGCACCGAGTACGCCGACGTAAAGCGCCAGCGACGCACCGCGACGTTCAGCCTGGAGTGGCTCTCCGAAGAGGAGGCCTACCAGCGGCTTTATTCGCTGCAGCGGGTGCTCGGCACCCATGGTGAGCTGGTCTACGCCTTCAACCTCGCCGCGCGCCCGGAGAACTTCGCCCGCACCTTTCTCGCACGGCAGCAGCAGCTCGACGCGCTGGCCCAGCCCTACGCCTTCACCCACACCAACGCCATGAAACTGCTGGAGATCCTCTGATGGCAGAAGTCACCTTCCCCAACGATCTGGGCGGCGACGGCCTCGTCGTCACTGATGACGCCAACCCGGATACCGGCCTCGCCGCCGGTGGCCACCGCCTGCGCTTCGTGCCGGCGCTCAGCAACAGCGTCGCCATGGCGCGTACTGCTACCGATAAAGCAGCACTGGCCCAGCAGCTTGCCGACCAGACCGCCGCGGACCGCGTACAGACCGGACAGGACCGCGACGCCATCGCTGGCGCCAAGGAGGCTACGGCCGCCGATCGCGTGCAGACCGGCAAGGACGCCACCGCCGCCAGCGCCAGCAAGACCGCCGCGGCCAATAGCCAGGCGGCAGCGAAGGCCAGCGAAACTGCTGCCGCGAACAGCGCCTCAGCGGCCGCGAGCAGCGAGTCTGGCGCTGCTACAGCCCGGCAGTCCGCGACCAACGCGGCCTCCGCCGCTGCGGGCAGTGCCTCCGCGGCCAAGGACAGCGAGACAGCGGCGGCCAACAGCGCCTCATCAGCCAGCAGCAGCAAGACCGCCGCCGCCAACAGCGCCTCATCGGCCAGCAGCAGCAAGACCGCCGCGGCCAACAGCGCCGCAGCGGCGGCGAATAGCGCAGCCAGCGTGGATGCCGGCCAGATCATGCACAAGCGCGGCTCGGGGCTCCCCAATACCGTCGGTACAGCAGCGACGCGGGATGTGGGTCTCGGTAGCGGTGAACTGATGGAAGTGGGGGCATTTGGCATCGGGCCAGCCCAGAATCTGCCCGATGAGTTCGGTGGCGACGTCAACACTCCGGTCAATAAATTCCATATTTTCTATAGCAATCAAGGTCTTCAGAACGGCCCGCCGGGCAACGGCACGATCATCAATATACCTAACACCCTGGGGCGTGTTCGTCAGGTCTATTACCGCACCAACGATATTTCCAGTCCTGATAGCTACTCGACCTACGAGCGCTACTACCTGCCTGCTGAGGGATGGACGAGGTTCGCCAAGCAGTTCACCACCGCCAATTGTGTTGGAGCCGTATACGACACGAACGGCATGGCTAGTGGCGCCATCATAGAGAGCGGCACGGGGCCGACAGGTCATTACATCAAGTGGGCAGACGGCACGTTGATGTGCTGGGGAACTGTCACGCTGACATATGACGACGAGAATGGAGATAGCAGCACCCTAGCCAAGGTATGGATCTTTCCCGTGAACTTCCCCACAGCCCCTCTCGGGCTGCAGGGCTCTCACGCGTATCACACGCAGTCCAATGTCAGCGTCGACGTGAGGAATATCGGCCCCGTTGGCTTCTTCCTCTACAACAGTTCGACCTCTGTCGGCGTCAGGGTCTACAAACCGACCACCGTCAGCCAGAGCTTTGCAAAAGGGGATACGTTTACCGTCCGCGTATTCGCCACTGGGCGTTGGAGATAACGATGATCAAGCTCAAAACTTACCCACAGCATAGCGATAGGTTTTCCGTTTCCTATGGTGCGGTGGGCTCCGTGCTCAAGGTTACCGTCGATGGCATTACCGATGAGTTCGACTTTGCTGGCATTGTCGATGGGGTAGTAAGTGATTTCGCATCTGATGCGCTGCCTGTGATGCCGCTCGTGACTGCCAAGGCCACCGAGGGAACTGTGCTGGTCACTGCCGTCGAGTTCATTCCCGGCAGGCCGGTGCGCGGCACTGAAGAATCGAAAGAGGGCTATCAGGCGCGCCTGGATAGCTGGATCGCGTCCCAACAGGTCAAGGAGGTCACTCTCTAATGGGCACCTTCACCCACACCACGGCCGCTACCGACGCCGAGCGCTTGGCCGACGCCCGGGCTACGGCACTACAGCGCCTTAACCAGGGCTACGAAGCGGCCGCGCGCCCCCTACTGCGCGAGTACCCGGAGATCGAGCGCTTGAGCTGGGGCACCCAACAGGCTGAGGCCAATGCCTATCGAGCGTGGCAGGACGCCGGCAAGCAGGGCGACGCGCCCCATACGCCGGCACTGGAGGCAATACTCGCCGGGCGCAACGGCAACACCGGCACCGAAACTCTCGAGCAGCTCGTCGCCGCGGTGCTCGCCCGCGCCGAGGCGTTCATCGCCTGGCAGACCTACACGGGCGTCAGGCAACGCGGCGAATGGGCGATCAACGAGGCCACCACGACGGAAGCCGCACTCGCGGTGACCTGGGAGAGTTTGACGGCCTGAGAGGCCGAGAACGGGAAAGAGGAGCGATCGCTGGTGGTGCGGACACACCACCGGCGATCCCAACTCGCAGCCATAGCCTGCAAGCCGGCAAGGCTCCCCGCCCCTGCAGAGGCGGAGCAAGTCTGGCCGATTTCTAACGCGTTAGAAAGGCTTGTTCATGGCATTGATAGAGATCCGCTGCTGCGCCTGCAGCAAGATGCTGGCAAAAGCCAGCGAGTTCGACACCATCGAGATCAAATGCCCACGCTGTGGGCGATTCAACATCACTCAGAGAGCCACGAGCTCCAGACCCCAGGAGACCCCTCGTGGCTCAACCGATAATCCCGTGGATGGGCGGCAAGCGCAGGCTCGCAGATCGCATCTTCCCCCTGATGCCGCCCCATGAATGCTACGTCGAACCCTTCGCCGGTGGCGCGGCCCTCTACTTCCTGCGCGGGCAACCCGCGCAGGTCGAAGTGCTCAACGATATCAACGGCGATCTGGTAAACCTCTACCGGGTCGTCCAGAACCATCTCGAGGAGTTCGTCAGGCAGTTCAAGTGGGCGCTCAGCTCACGCCAGGTATTCGAGTGGCTCAAGATGACCCGTGTCGAGACGCTCACCGACATCCAGCGCGCCGCGCGCTTCTACTACCTCCAGCAGAACGCCTTCGGCGCCAGGATCGAGGGTCAGACGTTCGGCACGGCCACCACCACGCCACCCGGCCTCAACCTGCTACGACTGGAAGAATCGCTCTCAGCCGCCCATCTCCGCCTGGCCAGCACCTACATCGAGCGACTGCCGTGGCAGGAGTGCATCGCCCGATACGATCGCGCCCACACGCTGTTCTACCTCGACCCGCCTTACTGGCAGACTGAGGGCTACGGGGTGCCGTTCGGCATCGAAGAGTACGAGCAGATGGCCGACATCCTCGGTAAGCTCAAAGGCAAGGCGATCATCTCACTGAATGACCATCCCGACATCCGCCGCGTGTTCGCGAGCTACCACATCGAGGCTACCGACATCAGGTACACGGTGGGCGGCGGCAAGGGCCAGGAGGCCCGCGAGGTGCTCATCTTCAGTTGGGACGTTGAGGCCGAGCCGGCGGGGTTATTCTGAATAGGAGGAATCATGGACCAGTCTCAGTTCGCGACACTGATGTCTCAACTAGGCGAAATCAGAGCGTCAGTGGGCGGCGTTAGCGCTGCATGGGCTGCAGTTCTCGCGTCGCTTATCACTGGGTCGCTGACCTTTGCGGGCGCGGTGGTTGCTCCGATCTACGCTGACAGGGGCAGAAGGCGAAGAGAGGCTCTCGCCTTTCGGGCGGCACTGGTTGCGGACATCACTACTTACATCGAAATCATGGAAAGCCGAGGGTATCTCGATGACCTGCGAACAGGCCCAACGCCGGATGGCCCTGGCCTTGAGGTGCGGATGCCTCCCGATCTGTTTTTCGTCTTTAAATCCAACTCGAGCAAGATCGGCCTGCTAGCTTCTGATGACGCCACCGACGTCGTGCTTTTCTACCACCTATTGGAAGGCGTTGCTCTGGATGTGAGCCCTGGTGGCATTTTGAGTATGGCCGCTCGAGGTGAGATCAAAGGACCTCAGGTCGAACGCACTTTCCAGCAAGACGCCGTCTCGTTGGAGCAAGCAATGGCTGCGGGTCGTCGGTTCATCGAAAGATAGCGATATGAGTCATTACAGTTTGTAGCGTGACTGGGTCCCCTAAACAGCGGCACGGAGGAAAAGAGATTGACGGGTATTGGTGAAGCTATATCAGCCATTACAGCTGCCTGGCGGGTAGCTGGAGCGGCGAAGGACATCACTGACAAGGCGAAGCTCGACGCAGCCGTAAGCGACGTGTACGACAAGCTGGGCACTGCCCAAGCAGCCCTACTCGAACTCCAGCAACAGCATATGGAGTTGATGAATCGCAATCGAGAGCTACAGGAGGAGCTGTCCCAGGCCGCGCGTTTTGATCGTTACCGTTTGGAAGCTACACCCCTCGGAGGCTACGTCCTGAGGTTGATTCCAGAGCTGGCTCGTCAGGAAGAGCCTGATCATGCGATATGCCCTAGGTGCAAAGAGGACGGGAAGCTCTCAGTGATGACCACCGGTCAGATCATTCATTACTGTCAGACTTGTGGGTACAAGGCTCAGTTTGAGAGGGCAAAGCCGGTATCTCGATCTAGGACAGTGAAGCCCAACATCTAATGCCAAATAAGCCGCTAATTACTTGGTAAGGGCAACACGGTTGGCGAGGCCAAACAAATCGCAAGCAGGTGCCAAATCCGGAGCGACGCTACACAAATACGCCCCGAAAATCGGTTGACACTGCGTTGACACATCGAGAAAAAAGCAGGAATCAAGCGGAGGCAAAAACGCTATAAGTGCTTGATTTGCATGGTGCCGGCGGTCGGACTCGAACCGACACACTGTTTCCAGCGGCGGATTTTGAACGCGAGGGATTCCGGCTTGTTCTGGCTGGTTTCCCTCGAACTCAAGCGCTTAGCGATGCCAATGGGCTGGCTACAGCTCGTTCTGGACAGTGGCGGTGGACACAATGTGGTCACACCTGCCGCGAGGCTATCCATTCGCAATGGAATATTCTTCACCACAATCAGAAGACCTCTTAGCATTTACAATATCATCAGCACTCATATGTTCGCCTTCTGACAAGTGCTTGAGCTCCAAGTTTAATTTCTCATTCAAGAAATTATGTTTCAGCTCAAAATCATTAAATATCTCACTCCATGTGAATGCATATGCCTTATAGTCACCGACGAATATCAGGCCTGGCTCCCCATGTGAACGAAGTGCATTTTGAAGATCCTTAATATACCCACTATCGTCAAATTTATTCCCTATGAGATAAAACTTCCAATCCACATTTCCTGCGTTAAACTCAGGCGTTTTTTTAACGGCCTGAAAGTAATCATACAGCTGATCAACTTCTTTTTTTCCCAACCTCACGTTCACCGGATGCTTCAACTCTAATACAACATTTTCTATTTTACTTCTATTTTTACCTTGCCTTACCAAGAAAAGATCCATCTCCTTATGCCTGTAGGACTCATCAAGCATTGTTTTTCTGTCCTCTCCACGGAGCAAATGCACATAGCGCCTCAACGCCTCTTCAAAATCTGGCTCGGCTGCCGTTAAAAGTCGGTACTGCTCACCGATAAGCCAGTAATTACGCTCCATCATTTTTTGTATATGCGGCACTTCACCTGCATACATGCTTGGATCAAAAACCAGCTTCTTAAATTCTTCAACTGAACGGAAACGGTCGCTTATGAGCTGGATAGTACTCACAACCGATGACATTTTTGTAGACTTCAATTGTTTCGCAAAAACTTCTCGCTCTTCTGAGCTGAGATCAACAACACCTTGCAATATAGCAAAAAAGTCCTCAACCTCTCCATTGTCCAGCATAATAGAAAGCATTCCCACGAACGTTTTCTTTTGAACCTTACTTAACTTGTGGAAAACTCTTGGCTCGACTATATAAAGCTCTTTGACAGTTTTCTTCAAGTCTTCATATCTGACAATTTCCCAAGCATTTTTATCATTGTGCCTGGGGAAAATACCCTCCTTTTCATAAGACTCAACCAGAGCATTAGCGGACTCGACCATAAAAGGTTTTCTTTTGTCCGCTAAGAAATGGTTCAGCTTTGCAACTAAATCTCGGAATGTGTCTGCCCCTGGGTTTTCCGAATCGATAAGATCATCAGTAGAGCTATCTCCGGTAGCTACAAAGCCATCAAAATATTTATCGGCGACAATGATACTGTGATAAAAACCATCACCCTTATAGTTCAGCCGAGTAGTTATTGAGTACTTAAGAACACCATCTGAGCCAAGGAAATAGTGCCTTGAGGACGTTCGATTTAGCTTTTTCTTCCATCTGACATAAGTTGCCTTAAAGGCATAATCTCCGGCATTCACCAAAAACTCTTCTTTGCCTTTTACTAGGCATTCGTAGCTTAATGGCTCCCCGTTTATTTGAATACAAAAACCACGCTGCTCATTGAGCATCAAAAACCATGCAAACTCTTTCCTCAAATAATCCGTAATCTCTCCGCTGAAAGAGTATTCACTCACCCCTACAATGTTTTTAAATGATACTACCGTACCCGTTTCTTTGCTTGTTGGCTGAGGCTGACCGTTATTATAGTTCGCCACACTGCTCGAATGTATGCTTACATAATACCAATAAGCCTGCCCACCTTCCCTGTATATTGTGTCCCATGTCGCCGACTCACAGAACTTATGAAAAGTTAAGCGGCCCAAACCGTTTTTACCATGTGTCAACGAATAAACAACACCACCATCATTTAAATCTCTTTTTTCTGAAGACAAAACTGGAATGAATTTGTTATCAAGCTCTTTAAAATCTATACCGCTCCCATTGTCAGTGATAGATAAAGAACTTAGCCCTCCGAGATCATTGACATCGAAATCAACACAAACAGTATTTGCGCCCGCATCAAACCCATTCCATATATATTCAGCAATAGCATTAAAAGGCTTGACTGCTTTGAGCCTGTTCTTAATACCTTTCGCATTAACTTCCACATGTTTCAAAGCGCACCCCCGATTCCCTGCCTTCACCCGGTTACCAAACAACTAAAACCATTACAACTTATCAACCTCTAAGGATCCAACGCGCTCTCTCCTTCCGCCCGCCCATCACTGATTCCCTGTTCCCCGGTACCAGCGCGCCGCTACCCGTCTCGCGACTCGGTATCCGTGCCCGTCTTCTTGAGCGTCTGGCGCGCTCTCTCTATCTCTGGGCTTATCTGCCCTGCTGCTTCATCCACCTGATCAGTCATCAGCCACAGCGTGTACTTCGGCCACTGCCTGCATATGGCTTCCAGCATTTCGCCTTTGGGGGCTCTCCCCGTTAGCTCAATGTTCTCAAGGGTTTTCTTAGGAATTCCAATCAGTTGCGAGAACTCTCCTCTCCCTGACGTTTCCGCTTCTCTGATTTCGCGGATTTTCTCTGTTAGACGGCTTGACATATCCCGACTTCCCGGTACCCTGACTTTAGGTGATATCCCGACTTATCGGGAGCCATGCGGTCGCTTATCAGCCTCTCCTGATTCGCGATGAATGGCAGCGCTTCGAACATACCACAGCGAGCCAAAACGAGCTGATACCCCCATGGAAAAGAACGACGCCCCCCAGGTCCCGGCCACCGTGCCCGTCATGACCATCGAGCGATTCTCCGAGCTTTCTGGCCTTTCCTATGACGCCATCAAGGGCCAGCTCCAATTGGGCAATCTGCCGCTGTTCAAGATCGGCCGCCGTCGCATGGTCAATGTGGCGCTGCTCAACGCCGAATGCCTCCAGGCGGATAACTGGTCATGATCCAGGTCACGTTCGCCCACCTCGCCGCCGACGACCCTGCCCAGGGCACGGCCTTTTACCTCGACGGCGAGTTCGCGGGTGTCATCCGTAAGCACACCGCCCCCACGGCAGCCCACGCCGTCGACTTCCATCGCGCGTTCTGGCGCCCTACTCGTCTTCGCGAGGCTCGCGGCTATGTCCCCGTCGCTGATCGATCCGCTGCCCTACGTCTTGTGTCTCGGCTTGCTCTACGTCTGGCTTACCGCCAACTGAGGTCTCGCGCTCGGGCTATCGTCAACTCGCCCTGCGCCAGCACCTTCTATCAGCGTGTTCTGGCCGACATCGCCTTTCAGCGTCCGCTGGCTCGCGTGCTGATCGACCAGCGCAGCTGGAATGACCCCAGCCAGGGCAACGGCTCTCGCGATCTCGCGTTCACTCCTGAATGCGCATCGCTCGAGCCCGTGCCCGCTGCGCGTCCCGCCAAGCGCGTCTTCAACGTCTACCCGGCGTTGACCTACAACCTTTTGCACTACACCGACGGCACCTATCGCCGCGTCACTGCCGCTGACATCCAGGCCGGGGCTGATCCACGCCCCGCCAATACCGCGTTCCCCTTCGCCCAGGTCACCGGTGGCTCGCTCCCCCCGTCGCCTGCCTCTGCCGGTACCCGGGCGCTTTTTATTCACCCGACCGTGGTGCC